>DOOI01000186.1:0-298 GCA_003512825.1 Paracoccaceae bacterium
TGGTGGCGCTGAATTCCTGCCTGTATCTCGATAAGGGGGGGCAGATTGTTCAGGTGTCTATGGATGAGTTGGCGGCGCGGTCTGAGGGGGTGATTTGCCTTTCTGGCGGTGCTGACGGGCCTGTGGGGCGGCTTTTGCAGTCGGGGCATCGGGCGCGGGCCGAGGCGTTGATGACGCGGTTTGCCGAGATTTATGGTGACCGCCTTTATGTGGAGGTGCAGCGGCATCCCGGTGAGGGGGGGTTGCCAGAGGCGGAGCGGCTCACCGAGCGGGGCTTTGTCGAGATGGCCTATGCGAT
>DOOI01000186.1:583-6750 GCA_003512825.1 Paracoccaceae bacterium
TGCCTTTGGTGGCCACCAATGACGTCTATTTCCCCAAACCCGATATGTATGAGGCGCATGATGCGCTGATTTGTATCGCGGAAGGGGCCTATGTGGATCAGCAGGGGCCGCGCCGGCGATTGACGCCGCAGCATTACCTTAAATCGCCCGAGGAAATGGCGACGCTGTTTGCCGATCTGCCGGAGGCGTTGGATAATACTGTCGAGATCGCGCGGCGCTGTGCGTTTGCCGCCTATAAGCGTGCGCCGATTTTGCCGAAATTCGCGGATGATGAGGTGGAGGAATTGCGCCGCCAAGCGCAGGAGGGATTGGCGGCGCGGCTGAAGGTGATCCCGCATGCGGTGAGCGTGGCCGACTATGAGGCGCGGCTTGAGTTTGAGTTGGGTATCATCGAGGGCATGGGGTTTCCGGGCTATTTCCTCATCGTGGCCGATTTTATCAAATGGGGGAAAAAGCAGGGCATTCCGGTGGGGCCGGGCCGGGGATCTGGTGCGGGCTCGTTGGTGGCTTATGCGCTGACCATCACCGACCTTGATCCGTTGCGCTATAGTTTGCTTTTTGAGCGCTTTTTGAACCCGGAACGTGTGTCGATGCCTGACTTCGACATCGATTTCTGCATGGATCGTCGCGAGGAGGTGATCCAATACGTTCAGGAGAAATATGGCCGCGACAAGGTCGCGCAGATCATCACTTTTGGCGCGTTGTTGTCGAAGGCGGCGGTGCGCGATGTGGGGCGGGTGTTGCAGATGCCTTATGGGCAGGTGGACCGCCTTTCCAAGCTTATTCCGGTGGAGGGGGTGAAGCCTGTTTCCATCGAGCAGGCCTTGGCGCAGGAGGAGCGCCTGCGCGAGGCGGCACGCAGTGAAGAGGTGGTCAAGCGCCTGTTGGATTACGGGCAACAGGTTGAGGGGCTGCTTCGCAATGCCTCGACGCACGCGGCTGGGGTGGTGATTGGTGACAGGCCGTTGGACCAGCTTGTGCCGCTTTACCAAGATCCGCGTTCGGATATGCCAGCCACGCAGTTCAACATGAAATGGGTCGAGGCCGCGGGCTTGGTGAAGTTCGACTTTCTGGGCCTCAAGACGCTGACGGTGATTCAGAACGCCGTGGACCTTATTCGTGGGCAGGGGCGGCATTTGCATCTGTCGGCAGACGGGCGCAGGCTGTTTGAGCCGCCGGAAGGGGCCGTGGATGACATCGGAGCGATCCCGCTGGAGGATGCGGCGACCTATAAGCTTTATGCTTCGGCCAAGACGGTGGCCGTGTTTCAGGTGGAAAGCTCGGGCATGATGGATGCGCTGCGGCGTATGAAGCCCACCTGTATCGAGGATATTGTGGCGCTGGTGGCGCTGTATCGACCGGGCCCGATGGAAAATATCCCGACCTATTGCGAAGTGAAGCATGGGCAAAAGCCCTTGGAATCGATCCATCCGACGATTGACCATATCTTGGAAGAGACGCAGGGCATCATCGTTTACCAAGAACAGGTGATGCAGATTGCTCAGGTGATGGCGGGCTATAGCCTTGGCGGTGCGGATCTGCTGCGCCGGGCGATGGGTAAGAAGATTGCCGAAGAGATGGCCAAGGAGCGGCCCAAGTTTATCGAGGGTGCCAAGGCCACGCATAATGTGGATGCCAAGAAGGCGGGGGAGGTGTTTGACCTTCTCGAAAAATTCGCCAACTACGGATTTAACAAGTCCCATGCGGCGGCCTATGCGGTGGTGTCGTATCAGACCGGATGGCTGAAAGCGAACCATCCGGTTGAGTTCATGGCCGGGGTGATGAATTGCGATATTCACCTGACTGACAAGCTGTCGGTTTATGCCGATGAAGTGCGGCGGGGCTTGGATATCGAGATCGTGCCGCCCTGTGTGAACCGATCCGATGCGACGTTCACGGTGGATCAAGGGCGGCTTGTCTACGGTTTGGGCGCGTTGAAGAACGTCGGCTCGGATGCGATGCGGCTGATTGTTGAGGCGCGCGGCAAGAAGCCTTTTGTGACGCTGTTTGATTTTGCCCGGCGGGTGGATTTGAAGCGCGTGGGCAAGCGGCCCTTGGAGATGCTGGCACGTGCGGGCGCGTTTGATGAGTTGGACGTCAACCGCCGCCGGGTGTTTGACGGGTTGGAAGCTTTGGTTGGCTATTCGGCGGCGGTGCATGAAAGCCGGGCTTCGTCGCAGGTGTCGCTGTTCGGGGAGGGGGGCGATGACCTGCCGGAGCCGCGGTTGTTGCCTGTGGCAGATTGGATGCCAGCGGAACGATTGGCGGAGGAGCACAAGGCCATCGGGTTTTACCTGTCGGGGCATCCGTTGGACGATTACTTGCGCGCATTGCGGCGCCGGGACGCAATGACGCTGGCGGAGTTGCAGGGAAAGGCAGAGCGGCACGGCGCAGCGGTGGCGCGGGTTGGGGTGATTGTTTCGGCTTTGCAGGAGCGCAAATCGGGGCGGGGCACGCGGTTTTTCCGAATGAATATATCGGACCCGACGGGGCAGGTTTCGGGGATGGCGCTGTTTCCTGATGATTTCGATGCGGTGCGGCGCGTCTTTGATCAGACGGTGCAAGTGGTGATGACCTTGGAGGCGCGGTTTAACGAGGGGCAGTTTGACCCGGTCGCGCGTTCGGTCACCCCCTTGGAAACTTTCGTGGCCGATGCGGGCAGCGCTGGGTTGAAGATATTTATCGAAGAGCCGGAGGCCGTGGGTATTGTGGCACGGGTCTTGGCGGATGCGGCGGAAAAGGCGCGCGGGATGGCGCGCGGGCCTATTCAGTTTTGTTTGATCCACCCGGATTTGCCGGGTGAGGTGGAGATCGACACGGGGGTCGAGTATCCGGTAACGCCGCAGATCAAGGGCGCGATCAAGAGCCTGCCCGGTGTTATCTTGGTGGAAGAGGTTTAGGCCGCGGCCTGCTTGGCAGGTATTTCTATAGTAGACGCAGGGCCGGATCGCGCGATATGAGCGCGGGTATGGTTATGCGAATTCCTGTTTTATGTGCGATGGTTATGGTGGTTTCCGCCTGTGCGAGCGACCCTTTGAAGAGGGTTGAGCGGCTGTCTGAGGTGGCGGTCGCGCCAGCGCAGACCGACGCGGCGCCAGTTTTGGCATCGGCTGTGGCGGCTGTGGCGGCTGAGGGCGAGCCATTGGCCGGGGCGCGGGGCGGCTTTTTGTCGCGAATTTTGCAAGGCTCACAGGCGCAGCGGCGTGAGACACCGAGCATGGAGGGCGCCGTTGCGGAGGCGGCGCCCGTGGCTGCGGAGGACCTGCCCAAAGCGGTGGCGTCCGGTGCGGCAGAGACGGTACCCGGTGCGGCGCGGGCGGCTGGCCTGTTTGGGCTGTTGCGCGGTGAGGCCAAGGCCGAAAAGGCGGGGTCGGGTGTGGGGGGCGTGGCGGCTGTTGCTGCGCCCAAAGAGGCGGCGAGTGAGGATGTGGCACCGGGGCAGCGGCTTGCGGCGGGCAAGGTTGGCCGGGTGTGCGACTTGGCCGTGACAGAATTGGGCGCTGTGGTGGAGCGCTCGCCGGATCGCGGAGCGCGCTACAAGATCCACGATACCGCGCCCGGCACCGCGCAGGCACGCACGCTTTATATTTCCGGTTTTGCCGATGGATGCCCCCGACAAGTCACTGGGGCGTTGGCGATGTTTGGCAGCGCGGCCCGCTATGAGGAGTTGCGCTATGGCGCGCCGGGCAAATCCCTGCCCAAAGGAGCGAGCGACGCGGCCTATGAAGAGGTGAAATCCACCGTTTGCGGCGTGGCGAAGGGGCGGCCTTGTGGCAAGAACGCAGGCAAGATGGACAGTGCTGTGGTGTTTGTCAGCATCTATCAGAGTTTTGGCGACAACGGCTCGTGGGCTACGTTGCTTTTGCATGACGGGCGGGTGGCTGCGGCGGATTTGAAGGCGCATTGAGGCGCATTCGCGGGGTATTGGCCCGCCGCGCGCTGCGATGTCTCAGCACGGCTCACCAATGCGGCGGACGTTCGTCGCCTGTGTGAATCCCCCTGGTTTCGCTGGCCAGACGTTCCGCTTCGCGTTCAAGCAGCATGTGCACCCGGCGGGTGAGCAGGTCGATCTCATTGGCTTGGCGGGCGACCACGTCGGAGAGGTCATCAACGGTGCGGATTAGATGGGCGAGTTTTTCCTCGATCTCTTGCATGGGGCGCTCCTTCGGTGGGAGGGTGTAGCATGGGCTTTGGCGGGGAGGAAGCAATGACAGTCGCAGTGACAACGCAGGGGCGGGTAAGGGTGGTGAGCGTGCAGCGCAGTGCGGCACGCAATGCGGTAGACCCGGCAACAGCACGCGCCTTGTTTGCGGCGTTTACCGATTTTGACGCAGACCCGGCTGTGGATGTGGCGGTGCTGACCGGCGCGGGTGGGTTTTGTGCGGGGTTTGATCTGAAGGCCGCGGCGGGACGCGAGGGTGCGGATTGGATTGCCGGGCTTGATCTGCCTGCCGACTGGAACCCGATGGAGGACCCACGGCCCGGACCGATGGGGCCAACGCGCTTGATGCTGTCAAAGCCGGTGATTGCGGCTGTGGAGGGCTATGCGGTGGCAGGTGGGATGGAATTGGCGTTGTGGTGCGATTTGCGGGTGGTTGCGGAAAGCGCCACGTTCGGGATCTTTTGCCGTCGCTGGGGTGTGCCGCTGATTGATGGCGGCACGGTGCGCCTGCCTCGGGTGGTGGGGCAGGGGCGGGCGAATGACCTGATCCTGACTGGGCGGGCTGTGGCGGCTGTGGAAGCGCAGGTTATGGGGCTGGCGGATCGGGTGGTGCCAGAGGGGCAAGCCTTGGCAGAGGCGCTGCGTTTGGCCGAAAGCCTGACCCGGTTTCCACAGGCCTGTATGCGGGCGGATTTCCTTGCGGGACGGATGGAGGCGGCGGCTTTGGGTGCGGCGCTGCGGCGGGAATGGGCCTCGGCTGCGGCGTTTCTGGCGGAGGGCGCAGCAGGGGCGGCACGGTTTGCGGGAGGTGCGGGGCGTGGTGGGGTGTTTTGAGGCCTGAAATAGCGGTGCTGTTTGCTTGCCAGCGGAGGTCTTGGGGGCTATGAGCCAGACGTCTTTAGCGAAGGAGGCGCCTCATGGGCTTCAAGATGGGTATCGTTGGCTTGCCGAATGTCGGCAAATCGACCCTTTTCAACGCGCTCACCCGCACGGCGGCGGCGCAGGCGTCCAACTTCCCGTTCTGCACCATCGAGCCCAATGTGGGCGAGGTTTCGGTGCCGGATGCGCGGCTTGATAAGCTGGCAGCGATTGCCGGATCAAAGCAGATCATTCCAACTCGGATGACCTTTGTGGACATCGCCGGATTGGTGAAGGGCGCGTCGAAAGGCGAGGGTTTGGGCAACCAGTTTCTTGCCAATATCCGCGAGACCGATGCAATTGCTCATGTGCTGCGTTGTTTTGCAGATGACGACATTACCCATGTGGAAGGCCGCGTGGACCCGGTGGAAGATGCGGAGACCATCGATACCGAATTGATGGTTGCCGATATTGAGAGCTGCGAGAAGCGGCTGGCCAATTTGCAGCGCAAGTTGAAGGGTGGCGACAAGGAGGCGGCGGATCAGGAGCGCCTGTTGAAGGCGGCGCTGGTGGCGCTGTCTGAGGGTAAGCCCGCGCGGACGATCAAGGTTGCGGCAGAGGATATGAAACAGTGGCGGATGCTTCAGCTGCTGACGACGAAGCCTGTGCTGTATGTGTGCAACGTGTCGGAGGCCGATGCGGCCAAGGGCAATGCGTTGACAGCGCGAGTGGCAGAGATGGCGGCCGCGCAAGGCAACAGCCATGTGATCATTTCGGCGCGGATTGAAGAAGAATTGGCGCAGCTGGAGCCAGAGGATGCTGCGGTATTCTTGGAAGAAATGGAGCTGGAAGAGCCCGGTCTGGATCGATTGATCAAGGCGGGCTATGCGCTATTGGGGTTGCAGACCTATTTCACGGTCGGGCCGAAAGAAGCCCGCGCCTGGACGATCCGGGCGGGCACCTTGGCACCGCAAGCCGCCGGGGTGATCCATGGCGATTTTGAGCGTGGGTTCATCCGGGCAGAAACCGTGGCCTATCCGGATTACGTGGCGTTGGGTGGGGAATCCAAGGCGCGCGAAGCGGGCAAGCTGCGGGCAGAGGGCAAGACCTATCTGGTGCAAGACGGCGACGTGATGCACTTCTTGTT
>DOOI01000186.1:7043-7173 GCA_003512825.1 Paracoccaceae bacterium
CGGCGACGTGATGCACTTCTTGTTCAACACCTAAAAAGAATTTCGGCATGATATAGTTTATATATCATGCCGGTTCCCTTTCGATATGAGACTGGCAAGAGCGCTTATCGGGCGCGCTGCCAGTTCTGGG
>DOOI01000186.1:7522-9919 GCA_003512825.1 Paracoccaceae bacterium
TGCGCGGATCCCAGATTTGACCGTTGCCCCATGTATTGGCCCCCGTCGGGGCCATGTCGCGGATCATTTGCTTGCCGGTATGTTCATAGGGCTGTTCGCGGCCTTGCAGGTCACGGGCGCGCAGAATGGTTCCGCACAGGGCGGGGCCACACGGCGCAATCTGCACTTCAAGATAGCCTTGATCGGTGGCTTCGGTTTTCCAGATGCCTTTGATCTCTTGCGCCTGTGCGGCCAGTGGCGTTGATAGGGTAAGAAGAACGGCGAAAAAGGAACGGATCATAGGAAGGGACTCCCGCTAAGGGCTTGGATATACGTGAAAATAGTGAGGGCGGTAAAGGCGCTGGCCCCTGCCCAGACGGCTTGGTTGGCGAGGCGTTGGGGCAAGAATGCCACGGCGAGAAGGCCAATCAGCGGGATCGCATGCAGGGCGTGCGTGGCGAGGAAATGCGCGACGCGCAGGTCGCCCACTTCGCGTGACCATCCCATCAAGGGCAGGCTGCTTCCTGTGATTGGGGTGCCGATGTGATGGCCGGACAAGGCCGATAGCGTGCCTGCCGCGATCAAGGTCAGTACAAAGGTCAACACAAGGCCAAGTGCCATCGACAGGCGGAGCGGCTCGGAGAGGGGAGAACGCTTGGCGCGCCAAAAGGCGAGGCCGAAGACCAGACTGACTGTGATGAGCAGAACGGCTAAGACCCCCATCAGCGCATAGACCCCATAGAGCAGGGGCATCGTATTGTAATGCGAGGCGGTGCCAAACATTGCAGCCCCGCCGATCCAAATCATTTCGGCGAAGCTGGCGAGGCCTGCGGCGATCAGTAACCGTCGTATTTTGGGGGAGGTTGTCAGGCTCTCGGGCAGCCAGGTGGCATAAAGTGCCAGCGTGCCGAAATATAGCGCCAGGGCGAGTTGGAATTTGATCGGTTTGAGCCAAACATTCTCGCCCTGAAAGAGGCGCGTATCAAGCGCATAGGCGGGCAGCGTAATGCAAAGCGATAGGGCCATGATCAGCGTGATGCGGGAGAGGATTGGCTCTGCCCGCAAAGAGAGCGACTGGGGCGGTGCGAGGGACGCGGCGAAACTCATGATAAACCATCCTCTTGGTGGGAGGGAACGAGGCGGCGGGCCAGACATAGCATCAGATAGGCAAGCAGGCCTGCCGGGCCGAGGAGAAAGAGGAATGGCAAGATCAGCAGAACTTGCCAATGTGCGATGCCCCGGCGGCGCGCATCGCGCAGGACCCAAGCGCCGATGAAGAGATCGAAGGCGAGGTAATGGATCCATCCGGCAAGGGCGACATCGGGATCGGTGAAGAGGGCTTGCATGGCGGAGAGCGATTGGAAACCGCCCGGTGCATCGGCCAAATGGATGAGCATCAGCACACAATAGGCAAGCGAGAGTGCACCGGGCAGGATGTAGCCGACGACAGGGTCGATCCAGCGCGGTGCAAGGGGCGTTGCCGCGAGCGCGATCCAGCCCAAGAGAGCGAGGGGGTTGACGAGGGAGAATAGGAATTCGGCGGACATGGGACCCTACAATATGTTAATCTTGCCACTGGTAAGATATCGGTAGCTTGCAATCTTTCCGCTGTCAAGTTATGCGGTGATGAAATTTGGGAGAGCAGAAATGCCGAAGGCCTCGCCGAAAAAAGCCTATCATCACGGGGATTTACGCCGCGCTATCATTGATGCGGGCGAGGCAGAATTGGCGGAGCGTGGATTGGAGGGCTTTTCCTTGCGCCGGGTTTCGGCGCGGGTGGGGGTCAGCCATACGGCCCCGGCGCATCATTTTGGGGATGCGGCAGGCCTGATCAACGCCTTGGCGGAGCGTGGGTTTCACCGACTATTGGAGGCGATGGTGGCCCGGCAGGCGACAGCCCCGCGCGACGCTTATGAGCAATTGATCGCTTCGGGCTTGGGCTATCTGGCCTTTGCCGAACAGGACCCGGCCCTGTTCCGGCTCATTTTCAGCTTGCCCAAAGGGCCAGACCCGGGTGCCGCAGTAATGGCGGCGGCCGATGCGGCCTTTTTGCATCTGGCGGGAAATGTGGCGGCCTTGCATGGCGCAGAGCCCATGGCGCATCCCGGTGCCTATGAAGAGGTCATGGCGTGCTGGACGCGGGTGCATGGTTTTGCGGAGTTGATGTTGGCAGGCCATCTTGCGCCGCCTTGCGCCGGGAGAGCAGGCGCGCATGAAGCGCTTTTTCGCAAGGTTTTCGGAGCGGAATTTGCGGCCAAGGTCGGCTAACGCAGCAAAGCGACCATTGGGGCGCAAATGCCTTGTTTTGACGCAAGTTTCGACTTGTGCAGACCGCAACGTAGAAATAAACGGGTCAGCGGAGCTGTGGCCGAGTGGTCGAAGGCACGCCCCTGCTAAGGGCGCAGGCGGGAAACCGTC
>DOOI01000181.1 GCA_003512825.1 Paracoccaceae bacterium
GAAATTCCCTATCAGGTGCAAAAATCCAAGCTGATCGAGCGTCTGGCCGAGCTTATCCAGATCAAGAAAGTGCCAGCGCTCGCGGATGTGCGCGATGAAAGCGCCGAGGATGTCCGTATCGTTCTCGAACCGCGCGCCCGCACCGTCGAGCCGGATATGCTCATGGGCATGCTGTTTCGCAATTCCGATCTGGAAACGCGGTTTTCCTTGAATATGAACGTATTGATCGACGGGCTAACGCCCAAGGTCTGCTCGCTCAAAGAGGTGCTGCGCGCTTTCCTCGACCATCGCCGCGACGTGCTACAGCGTCGTTCGCGTCACCGGATGGAGAAGATCGACCACCGACTAGAAGTGCTCGAAGGCTTGCTGATTGCCTTCCTCAATCTTGACCGCGTGATCGACATCATCCGCTATGACGATGCCCCCAAAGAAGCCCTGATGGCCGAAGACTGGGGCCGCGCCCATGTGCGCGCGATGTCCGAGAAAGATTATGTGTCGCCGCTGCCCGCCAAAGGCGAGGGCGAGCTAACAGATGTTCAGGCCGAAGCGATCCTCAACATGCGTCTGCGCTCTCTGCGTCGCCTTGAAGAGATGGAGCTGACCCGCGAGCGCGACGCCTTGATGGAAGAACGCGCGACGCTGGAAGACATGCTTGACGATCCCCGATTGCAATGGGCGCGCATCGCCGAAGAACTGCGCGAGGTGCGAAAGCAATTCGGCAAAGATGCCCCCGGTGGCGCCCGCCGCACGGCTTTTGCCGAAGCCGGCGTTGTCGAAGATGTGCCATTGGAAGCGATGATCGAGCGCGAGCCTGTCACTGTGATCTGCTCTCAAATGGGGTGGATCCGTGCGATGAAGGGGCATATCGATCTGTCCACCGAGCAGAAATTCAAAGATGGCGACGCCGCACGCTTTGCCTTTCATGCGGAAACCACCGACAAACTTTTGGTCTTCGCCTCGACGGGCCGTTTCTACACGATCCAAGCCGTAAACCTTCCGGGTGGGCGCGGAATGGGCGAACCTCTTCGCCTTATGGTCGACCTTCCCAACGAGGCGCAAATTCTTGATATCCTTGTGCATCAAGCGGGCCGCAAATTGCTTGTTGCGTCTTCGGCGGGCGATGGGTTTATCGTGCCGGAAGAAGATGTCGTGGCTCAAACCCGCAGCGGCAAACAGGTGCTTAACCTCGCAGATAACGTCACTGCACTCGTGTGCCGCCCGATCGCGGGCGATCACGTGGCCTGTGTCGGTGAGAACCGAAAAGTGCTGGTCTTCCCGCTTGATGAGCTGCCCGAAATGGGCCGCGGCAAGGGCGTGCGTTTGATGAAGTTCAAAGACGGCGGTCTTTCGGACGCGACCACGTTCACGCAGACCGAAGGCTTGTCTTGGAAAGACCCCGCCGGGCGCACCCGCACCGAAACAGACCTTGACGAATGGCTCGGAAAACGGGCCAGCTCAGGCCGCATGGCGCCACGCGGCTTCCCGCGTGACAATAAATTTACCTGAAAATCAGTCTGAAATCGGCTCGGCGGTCAGCCACACACCGCCTTCTGCGCGCAGCGTCAGGATCATCACAGGCTTCGGATCGCGCCCGCGCACAGGGCGAAACCGGAACCGTGCCAAAAGCGTCGCCAGAATGATCACGGCCTCTTGCAGAGCAAAAGACGCGCCGATGCAAATGCGCGGCCCATCCCCGAAGGGCAGGTAAGCATAGCGCTCGGGCTTTTGCGGCGCGAGGAAGCGCTCGGGCCGAAACGCGTCCGCCTCCTCCCACAAAAGCTGATTGCGATGCAGCGCATAGATCGGGATCATCACCGTATCCCCCTTGAGGATCTCGCGCTCGCACAGTCTATCTGGCCCCTGCGCCGTCCGGCTCAAGATCCCGGCAGGCGGATAAAGCCGCAGCGTCTCATCCGCGATGGCCCGCACGTAAGGCAAACGCGCCACATCCGCCGCTGTTGCCGCCCGGTCGCCCAAGACAGCCCGCGCTTCGTCGCGCGCCTTCTCCTGAACCTCTTGATCAAACGCGCATAAATAAAGCGCCCACCCCAGCGTCAGCGCCGTTGTCTCATGCCCCGCCACGATGAATGTCAGCAAATTGTCGCGCAACTCGCCTGTATCCATCCGCCGTTTCGTCTCGGGGTCCTCGCCCGCCAACAAGAGGTCAAGCAAATCCAGAAGCGGTTTTTCACGCTCCGCCCGCCGCGCTTCGATCGCGGCATCGGCCATCCGCTTCATTTGCTTCAACGCGCCGTTTGACATCATCCGCCCCGGTCGCGGCACCCATGTCGGCACTCCCAGAATGTCGAGCAGCGAAATTTTACCCGCTTCCGCAATATAGGCATCAATCGCGCGATGCACCGCGTCCCGGTCAAACGCCGCCCCATCGGAAAACGTCACATCCGAGATCACCTCGAACGTTGCAGTCACCATCTCGGCGGCCATATCCACCGCCCGTGCGCCGCCCGCCTTCGCCACGCGCTCCGAGGCGCGCTTGGCGGCTTGCGTCATCACAGGGGCCAGATTGGTCATGTTGCGATGCGTAAACACAGGCGCTGCCGCACGCCGCTGCCACCGCCAATGCGCGCCCTCTGCAATGAACAAACTCTCGCCAATAGCCGGTTTCAAGAGGTTCTTCGTCACATCCGACTTCGGATAATTCTCCAGATTTTCCAACAGCATCCGCCGAATAGCGCCGGGGTCCATCACCATATGCCAGCGCACCCCGGTGCGCCCCGACACCATTGGTTGGGTCGTGGCGATATAGGGCAAGATCGACAAAAGGTTTTCCCGCGAAGCCGCCAAACTCTTCCAAACGCCCAAAGGCTTGGTGCCCAACGGCACATGCACTGGCAGCGTGCCACCGGTGTGAGGGGCTTGAGCGTGTGAAAGCCTGTCTGGCATGGTCCCTCTTCATCATTTGGCTGAGGATTTTCGGCGACGACAGGCGCAGCCCCGTGTCACAGGAGTGTTATAGCCCCTCCCGAACATGAGGCAAATCATTGCACCAAAAGGCCGCAGCGGCTATCCCCAACCAGACCCGATGAAAGGTGCCCGATGTTCTCCCGTCTTGCGATTCTCTGCGTTTGCCTCTTGGCCGCCTGCACAAACTCAAACGATCTGGGCCGTGGCCCGGTGCCTTTGGGCGACTTCGCATTGGGCTATAACGTGGTTGTTGCTCCGAAAATGGTCAAGGGCCCGGTGAGCCGCGAAGCCTCCGAGGAGGAATGGAAGGCGGCCCTTACCACCGCCATCGACGACCGTTTCCGCAGATATGACGAAGTCGGCTCCAAACTCTATCATCTGGGCATCTCCGTCGAGGGATATGTGCTGGCCGAAGCTGGCATCCCCTTGGTGTTCAGCCCGAAATCCGTGCTGATCGTCAATGTCACCCTCTGGGATGATGCCGCGCAAAAGAAACTAAACGATGCGCCCTATCAATTGACCGTGCTTGAAAGTGCTTCGGGTGAAACGCTGATGGGCTCGGGCCTGACCCAGTCGAAAGAAGTGCAAATGGGCAATCTTTCGCGCAATGCCGCCAAGGAAATCCAGAATTGGATGCAAAAGCAGATGCGCGAGCAAAAGTGGTTCGGCGGCCCCGCGCCCAAGTCATCAAAAGCAAAACCCGCCGAGGAGACCGCCCCGGCGAAAACGCCAGACACGGCAACCGTTGCCAATCCGGACGAAGCCCCAATCGCAGCAAATTCCCAAACCGCACCTGCGCCAAACGTGACGCCCTCAAAGAAGCGCCCGCTGCCAAAACCCGGCGCCACGGCCACGCTCTCCTCTGGCGTCCTTTTGCCTGACGAAACGATTCTCGAACCCGAAGTCGTTCTCCATGCCCCGGCTGCCCCTGTCAGCGAATAGGGGCGAAAGGCGCTTGATTTTCTGCGCCAAGGCCAATAAATCGCGCCCGGAGTGAAACCGGGCCATGAGGGGCCCCTGAACTTGAGGCGCCCGCGACATGGCAAAGGCAAAGTTTGAACGGAACAAACCGCACGTCAACATCGGCACGATTGGCCACGTTGACCACGGCAAAACCACGCTGACCGCTGCC
>DOOI01000078.1:0-10786 GCA_003512825.1 Paracoccaceae bacterium
CCTTTGTTTTTTTGGCCGCAGGGGGCGCTTAAAGCTCTTGTTTTTGCACGCGCAAGAGCTTGCCCGCCACCAAGGAAATCCCAGCCGCACCAAAAGATAAAAGCGCGCCCATTTTCGCCGCGTCCTGCACCGGGCCGGGATCGAAAGCGACCGAGGCCACGAAAAGCGAGACAGTGAAGCCAATGGCAGCCACACAGCCAATGATAAACAGATCAACAGTTCGCATTCCCTCGGGGAGCCCGAATTTCAGCACATGAGCGCCCAAGATGCCGAAGAGCAATACCCCGACAGGCTTGCCAATGATGAGACCTGCAAGCACGAGCCAAGTGGGCTCTGATATGGCCGAAAACTCGACGCCCGCATTGAGCAATCCGAAGAAAAACAACACGATTTCAACGGGATGTTTCAGCGCATGCTCGATGTAGTTCAAAAGATCGGTCAGGTGTTCTTCGGCGGCCGAAAAGAGGCCGAAAGCGCGGTCGGCATGGGGGATCGTTGGCACGATCGGCAGCAGGCCTAGCGCCGGGTGGATGCCCGATTCCTGGAACGCATACCAGCTCACTGCAGCGGCCAGAAGATAGGGCCAGAAGGAAAGCTTTTGACGCATCCACGTGGAGTTGCGGCGCAATTGATCGCCGCGATCAAGGTAGCGCGGCAACCAGTTGGCCAGCACAAAGACCGAAATCGCAGCAGCAAGGCTAACCAGCAGCCATTGCGGCGCAAGATCACCCGAGGGGTAGAAAATGGCTAGAATGATCAGCCCGCCCGCATCATCGGCAATGGCAAGCAGCAGCAAGAACCGCACCGCCGGGTGACCAGCACCAAAGACGAGGCGCCCGACGAGATAGGAAAAGGCGATATCCGTAGCCGTGGGGATGGCCCAGCCGTTTTTCACCGCGTCAAAGGTATCAGAGCCAAATAGCATCGCGAGACCAAGATAGACTGTGATCGGGCCCAACATGCCACCCGCGGTGGCAATGAGAGGGGTCGCGGCTTTCTTGCCACGCAACGAGCCTTCGTTAAGGATGATGGCTTCCCAGACTTCTTTGGCTGCGATTGCGAAAAAGAAGGCCATGAGCACGTCATTGATCAGGTAATGCAGGGTCAAGGTGCGATGACCATCATGCAGATGGCCGATGGGCGCATTGTCCCAAATCACGAATTCGACGAAATGGTGATAGCTGTCGGGGTTTGTATTGGCCCAAACCAGCGCGATCAAAGCGCCGAAAATCAGCAGCAATGAATAGTTGGTTAGGAAGTTCCAGACGCGATACATGGGTGACATCCTCGATTACCTGTTTGACGCATTGGTTAGGCCATTTCGGATGCTGCGGCAACCGTTCTGGGAGGCCTGAAAGGGGGCTAAGGCCAAGACCTTTTGCGGCCAAAACCTGCCATAGGTCTGCAAGAAGAGGGGCAAATGCCCGAAAAAACCTCGTTTGAGCCGTAAATTTTATTGCCGAGGTCCCGTTGGGCGGCTGCAATGGCCTTGTTGCGGACGTCGCTGTCGGGGCGGCTTGCCCTTGCACTGCGCCCGACTGGGGATTAGGCCAAGCCAATGTTCATCTCCCTGGATTACAAGGCTTCCCATGACCGACCGCTCCCCGATCGACGAGGCACATGCCGCGATGGAACGCGCCCCCGAGGATGACGCCGCGCGGTTACACTTCTATGAGCGTGTCGTCGAAAGCGAGCTGTTCTTGATGCTTGAGCGCCCCCCCGAAGGCGATGTGGCCACCCCGCGCTTGTTTGATATCGGCGAGGCACAAGTCGTGCTGGCCTTTGACCGCGAGGAGCGGCTTGTGGATTTCGCTGGCAGCGCGACCCCCTATGCGGCGCTGTCGGGTCGCATGCTGATCGAGATGCTGGACGGTCAAGGTATTTCACTGGGCCTCAACCTTGAAGTGGCCCCATCCTCGACGCTGCTGCCACCGGAAGCCGTCGCTTGGTTGATGCAAACCCTTGGGCACCGCCCCGATGAGGCCGAAGCCCGGATGACTGAAATTGCGCCGCCAAAAGGCTTGCCGGAAACTCTGCTGCGCGCGCTGGATGCAAAATTGGCCATGGCCATGGGGCTGGCGCAAGCCGCATTCTTGGTAAATGCGACCTATGAAAACGGCACCCGCAATCATCACCTTGCCTTCTTGGGCACGCTGCCCGGTGCGGAAACCGCGCTGGCGCGCGCCGTGGCAGAGGCCTTGACCTTTTCTGGCCTTGATGCTGCGGCCCTCGATGTGAGTTTCCCGAAAGACAAGAGCGGCCTGATCCCCGCCTTGACCCGGCATGGCCTGCGCTTTGATCTACCCCAGCCCGTCGCGCAAGACGCCAGTCCACGCCCGGCTCCCGGCTCTGATCCCGCGCACCCTCCCAAATTGCGGTAATCTTTCCGTCTTCTTGCTGAAAATATCCCGGGGGTGTGGGGGCAGCGCCCCCACGCAGTCTCGTGCAAAGCGCGGGCGGAATTGCACGGGCTACATTGCACGGGCGCGTGGCGCGCTCTAGGTCTAGATCGCGAAGAGGAGCACCTGATGGCGACGATTGTCGAAATAGACGACTTGCGAAAAACCTATGGCAGCGGGCATGCGGCCCTGCAGGGGGTAAGTCTCGCAATTGAAGAGGGCGAGATACTGGCGCTCTTGGGGCCGAATGGGGCGGGCAAGACAACCTTGATTTCCACGGTTTGCGGTCTGGTTACCCCGAGTGCTGGGCGCATTCGGGTGGGAGGGTTTGATACGGTCACCCAATGGCGGCAGGCGCGGGGTTTGATTGGGCTGGTGCCGCAAGAAATCTCGTTGGAACCATTTGAGACTGTGGCCAATACGGTGCGGTTGTCGCGGGGGCTGTTTGGTCTCAAGCGCGATGAGGCTGCGGTCGAGCGGGTTTTGACGGCGCTGTCGCTCTGGGACAAGCGCGACGCGCAGATTAAGACGCTCTCGGGGGGTATGAAGCGTCGGGTGCTGATCGCCAAGGCTTTGGTGCATGCGCCGCGGGTGTTGTTTCTGGACGAACCGACGGCGGGTGTCGATGTGGAGTTGCGGCGCGGCATGTGGGATGTGGTGGCGGAGTTGAAGGCCAAGGGCACGACGATCATCCTCACTACGCATTATATTGAAGAGGCCGAAGCGATTGCCGATCGGGTGGGGGTGATCGACAAGGGGCGGTTGCTGCTGTTGGAAGAAAAGGCCGCGTTGATGGCGCGGATGGGGCGCAAGGAGTTGCGGATTTTCCTGCGCGCGCCACTTGCAGGCGTGCCGGCGCGGTTTGCAGCGCGAGATGTCCATCTGGAGGATGGCGGCGAGACGCTGGTTTATGGCTATGACACCAAGGGTGAGCGCACGGGGATTACGGCGCTTTTGGCGGATTTGGCAGCCGAGGGCATTGCGCTCAAGGATATCGCCACGCGGCAATCGAGCCTTGAGGAGATTTTCATCGGGCTTTTGGAACAGGGACAGTCGCGCGACGGATCGGGCGCATCGGGGAGGGCCGCGTCATGAACTGGCCAGCGGTTTGGGCGATATATCGCCAAGAGATGGCACGGTTTCGTCGGACGATCTTGCAGAGTTTTGTCTCGCCGGTGCTGTCGACTTCGCTTTATTTCGTGGTGTTTGGCACAGCGATCGGATCGCGGATCGAGACGGTAGAGGGGGTGAGTTATGGCGCGTTTATTGTGCCGGGGCTGATCATGCTGTCGGTTATGACGCAGAGCCTGTCGAACGCATCTTTTGCGATCTACTTCCCGAAATTCATCGGCTCGGTCTATGAGGTGCTGTCAGCGCCCGTGGGGGTGTTGGAGATTTTGCTGGGCTATGTCGGGGCGGCGGCCACAAAGTCGCTATTTATCGGGGGGGTCATTCTTGCGACTTCGGCGTTGTTTGTGGATATTTCCATCGCGCATCCTGTGGCGATGGTCGCGTTTCTGGTGCTGACCTGTCTGAGTTTTGCGTTGATGGGGTTCATCATCGGGCTTTGGGCGGGCAATTTTGAGCAATTGCAATTGATCCCGCTCTTGGTGGTTACGCCGCTGATTTTCTTGGGCGGTGCATTTTACTCGATCTCGATGTTGCCGCCATTCTGGCAGGGTGTCAGTTTGTTCAACCCGGTGGTTTGGCTGATTTCCGGGTTCCGCTGGAGTTTCTTTGGGTTGGCTGACGTGCCGGTGGTTTTGTCGTTGCTGGCGATTGGCGGATTCACGGTTCTGTGCTTGGGCGTGGTTTGGGCAATCTTCCGCACAGGCTGGCGGTTGCGGGCATGAGGCGAGATATTCCGCGCGCCCCGTTGTCTTGGGCGGTGGGCGTCTCTACATCGGAGGGTATGAAGCGATTTATACCATTTCTCAAATCCACGCCGAAAGTGGCCGTGGTGCGGCTTTCCGGGGTCATCGGGTCGGGCGCGCGCGCGGGTATTTCTGACGAGGCGCTAGGCCCGGTGATCGAGCGGGCCTTTCGCAAGGGCAAGCCCACGGCAGTGGCCTTGGTCATCAATTCACCCGGTGGCAGCCCGGTGCAATCTTCGCTGGTGGCGGCGCGTATCCGGCGTTTGGCGGACGAAAAGTCTCTGCCTGTGCATGCCTTTGTAGAAGATGTTGCGGCGTCGGGGGGCTATTGGCTGGCTTGTGCGGCGGATGATATTTGGGCCGATGCGGGCTCGATCCTTGGCTCGATCGGAGTGATTTCGGCGGGATTTGGCGCGCATGAGTTGCTGGCGCGTCAAGGTGTGGAACGGCGGGTCTACACGGCAGGGCGTTCAAAGAGCATGCTCGATCCGTTCCGCCCGGAAAATCCCGAAGATGTCACGCGGCTCAAGGGGTTGCTGGGCGATCTGCATCAGGTCTTTATTGATTGGGTGCGGGGACGGCGCGGCGCGAAGATCGGCGACGCGGATCTCTATACGGGCGAAGTCTGGCTGGGCGCGAAAGCGGCGGAGTTGGGCTTGATCGATGGCATCGGACAGTTGGAGCCGAAGCTGAAGGAAATTTATGGGCCGAAGCTGCGCTTCATCCGGCATGGGCGTAAGCGGGGCTTTTGGCCGCGCCTTGGCGTGCAGCTGGCGGAGGATGCCGTGCTGGCTCTTGAGGAACGGGCCCATTGGGCGCGGTTTGGGCTTTGAATGCTGTTTAAAATCATCACGTTATTTTTGGTGGGCATTGGCGTGCTTGCGATGTTTGGCAAGTGGCGCGTGGGCGGGCGCAAGGGCGTGAGTTCGGGGCGTTGCAAGAAGTGCGGCAGTGTGAAGGTGGGCCGTGGGCCATGCGTGTGTGAGACGAAGGGGCGGTAAGGCATGGAATGGCTGCTGGTCGGTTTAGGCCTTGTGATCTTGATGTTCGCAGGCGACGCGCTGGTGCGTGGCGCGGTGAACCTGTCATTAAGGATGGGTATTCCTGCCCTGATCGTCGGGTTGACGGTGGTCGGGTTTGGCACCTCTGCGCCGGAATTGCTGGTGTCGATCAAGGCCGCGACCGAAGGGGCACCGGGGATTGCGCTGGGCAATGTGGTGGGGTCCAATATCGCCAATGTCTTGTTGATCTTGGGTATTCCAGCGCTGATTGCAGTGATGCATACGGCGGATCATGACACGCGAAAATCCTTTCTCGTGATGATCGCGGCGACGGTTTTGTTTATCGGATTGGCCTTTACTGGCAGTTTTGGCCCTTTGGCGGGGGCGATTTTGCTGGGGGCTTTGGCCCTGATTTTGTGGGATGCCGGGCGTGACGCGGTGCGTCATCGGCGTGACGCGGCGGAGGCGGATTCGCTGTGCGACGTCGAAGAGGATGTCGAGGGCGCAGATCCCAATATGCCATGGTGGAAAATCGGCCTTTTTCTGGTGCTTGGTTTGATTGGCCTGCCGCTGGGCGCGGATCTGCTGGTGGATAACGCGGTGATTATTGCGCGGGAGTTCGGGGTGTCGGAAACCGTGATCGGGCTGACATTGGTGGCGATTGGCACGTCTTTGCCGGAACTGGCGACGACAGTGATGTCGACGCTTCGCAAGCAGTCGGATGTGGCCTTGGGCAATGTGATCGGTTCCAACTATTTCAACCTTTGTGGCATCATCGGGGTGACGGCATTGGTGGCTCCTGTGCCTGTGGAAGCGACGTTTTTGACGCGCGATCTGTGGGTGATGCTGGGGGCGTCCTTGATGCTTATTCCTTTTGTGTTTCTGGGAAAGAATATCACGCGGGTCTGGGGACTTTTGCTGCTCGGGCTCTATGTGGCCTATGCAACGGCGACATTGATTTAGCGGGGCGCATAAATGGCGGCATTGGTCACGGGAGCAGGCAAACGGCTGGGCAGGGCGATGGCGCTTTATTTGGCGGAGCGGGGCCATGATGTGGCTGTGCATTACGCGAGCTCAACCGTGGATGCGGAGGCTGTGGCCGATGAAATCCGGGCCATGGGGCGGCGCGCGGTGACGGTGCAGGCGGACCTTTTGGATGAAGCGCAAGTTTGCGGACTGGTGGCGCGTGCGGCGGAAGGCTTGGCGCGGCCATTGCGAGTGTTGATCAACAACGCATCCATCTTTGAGTATGACAATTTGCAGAGTGCGACGCGGCAGTCATGGGATCGGCATATGGAGTCGAACCTGCGTGCGCCGTTCGTCTTGACGCAGGACTTTGCCGCGCAAGTACCCGGTGCGGTGCATGATGATGCGGGCGAGCCTGTGGCGCAGGGGTTGGTTGTGAATATGATTGATCAGCGGGTGCGGAAGCTGACGCCGGAGTTCATGACTTATACTTTGGCGAAGATGGGGCTGTGGGCGCTGACACAGACAGCGGCGCAGGCTTTGGCGCCCTCTGTTCGGGTGAATGCGATCGGACCGGGGCCAACACTGCGCGGGGGACGGCAGAGCGAAACGCATTTTGCCAAGCAACGTGCAGCTACCGTTTTGAAACGCGGAGCAAATGAGGCGGATATTACGGCGGCGCTGGGCTATTTTCTGGATGCGCCGGGCGTGACGGGGCAACTGATCTGTGTGGACGGTGGTCAGCATTTAGGGTGGCAAACGCCGGACGTTTTGGGTGTGGAATAGTCCAAAAGGAGAGGCTGTGCCGCAAGTTTTGCACTGGTGCTGAATGTGTTACGAAATCGTTACCTAAACGCTAATGAAATCAAGTGGTTGTGGATACCACATAATTCTTTCCTTTGATATCAGATGCTTAACGCATTGCCTATTTTTTAGGCAAATCACGGAAAGGCCCAAAATTACGGGAAAAATTAACTCTCCCGGAATTTTGTCTACGGAGTTATCCACAGGAAACGGGGATGCCTTTAGGGTTGCCTTTGGTGGAGCGGCGTTGCAGGGGCGGGCGGAGAATCGTAGAACGGATCCATGACTGACGCGCCCCTCCTGACCGGACATGACCTGATAGCGGATTACGTTAAGCGGCTGGATGGCAGTCCGGGCGTTTACCGTATGCTCGACGCGCAAAGCCGGGTGCTTTACGTGGGCAAGGCGCGCAATCTCAAGGCTCGGGTTTCCAATTATGCGCGCCCGTCCGGGCACTCTGGCCGCATTGCCCGGATGATTTCCGAAACCGCTGCAATGATGTTTCTTACCACGCGGACGGAGACAGAGGCGCTGCTGTTAGAGCAGAACCTCATAAAGCAGTTAAAGCCACGCTATAACGTGCTGCTGCGCGACGACAAATCCTTCCCCAATATCTTGGTTAGTCGCACCCATGGCTACCCGCAGATCAAGAAACACCGGGGCGCGAAAACGGAAAAGGGCAGCTATTACGGGCCTTTTGCCAATGCGGGGGCGGTCAACCGGACGCTCAACCAATTGCAGCGGGTGTTCTTGCTGCGAAATTGCACCGACAGCCAGTTTGAGAGCCGCACGCGGCCCTGTTTGCTTTTTCAGATCAAGCGGTGCTCTGCGCCTTGCGTCGGGCTGATTTCAGAGCCGGAGTATGCGGCGAGTGTGGCGGATGCGGAACGGTTCCTGTCGGGCAAGTCAACGGCCCTGCAAGAAAGCCTGAAGGGCGAGATGCAGGCCGCATCGGAGGCGATGGAGTTTGAGCGCGCAGCGGCGTTGCGCGACCGGATCCGGGCTTTGACAGCGGTTCAGACGGTGCAGGGGATCAACCCGCGCGGCGTCTCGGAGGCGGATGTGGTGGCCCTGCATCTGGAGGGGGGGCAGGCCTGTGTGCAGGTCTTCTTTATCCGCGCCGGTCAGAATTGGGGCAATAAGGATTATTATCCTCGCGTGGGCGCGGACATTGAGGCGCCGGAAGTGCTCGAAGCATTCTTGGGGCAGTTCTATGATGAGGCGCGCGAACCGCCGCGGCTTATTTTGCTGTCGCATGGGCTGGAAAACCCGGATTGGGTGGCGGATGCTCTGTCAGAGCGGGCGGGACGGCGCGTGGAATTGGCGGTACCGCAGCGGGGCGAGAAGGCGGAACTGATCGAAGGGGCGGCGCGCAATGCGCGGGAGTCGCTGGCGCGGCGGATGAGTGAGAATGCAACCCAAGCGCGGCTGCTAGAGGGGATCGCCGAGGCCTTTGGGCTGGAGAGCGCACCGCGCCGGATCGAAGTCTACGACAACTCACATATCCAAGGCTCGGATGCGGTGGGGGCGATGATTGTGGCGGGTGCCGAAGGCTTTCTGAAATCGCAATATCGCAAATACAACATCAAGGGCACAGAACTGACACCGGGCGACGATTTCGGGATGATGAAGGAAGTCCTGTCGCGGCGGTTTGCGCGGTTGATGAAAGAAGACCCGGATCGCGAGCAGGGGCATTGGCCGGATTTGCTGTTGATCGATGGCGGGGCGGGTCAGGTCTCGGCTGTGGCAGAGATTATGGCGGAGATGGGGATTGAAGATCTGGCGATGGTGGGGGTGGCCAAGGGCGTGGACCGCGACCATGGCAAGGAGGAGTTCCACCGAATTGGCGCGCGGCCTTTTGCGCTGCAACGCAACGATCCGGTTTTGTATTTTATCCAGCGCCTACGCGATGAGGCGCACCGATTTGCCATTGGCACTCACCGCGCGAAGCGGGCCAAGTCGGTCGCCGTGACGCCATTGGACGAGGTGCCGGGGGTGGGCGCGGGGCGCAAGCGGGCGCTTTTGCTGCATTTTGGCAGTGCAAAAGCAGTGAGCCGTGCCGGATTGGCCGATTTGAAGGCGGTATCGGGCATTTCCGATAGTTTGGCAGAAACAATCTACGCTTATTTTCACGCCAAGGGCTGAGGCGGAGTTAGCGCTGTAAAAAGCCTTCGCCTGCGGTGGCGAGAAGCGTTTCTGCGAGCGCGGTGCCGATGGCTTCGGCTGAGGCTAAGGGGCCAGTTGCGTGATCGGTAAAGGCGGCAGTGCCATCGGGTGAAAGGATTTGCGCGGTGAGGCTGAGCGTGTCGCCTGTCAGCGTGGCCAATGCCGCGATGGGTGTCTGACAGGAGCCATCGAGCCGAGCCAGTAGCGCGCGTTCGGCGCTCAGGCGTGTTGTGGTGGGGGCACAGTTCAACGGCGCGGTGAGCGTGCGGGCTGTCGCGTCATTGGCGCGCGCCTCGATGCCAATCGCCCCTTGGGCCACGGCTGGGAGCATTTCGTCGGGGGCGATTGCGCCTGCGGCAAGGTGGCTCAGGCCAAGGCGATTGAGGCCTGCCATTGCGAGGAAGGTGGCATCTGCGACGCCGTCTTCGAGTTTTTTCAGGCGCGTTTGCACATTGCCACGGAATTCGACCACCTCGAGATGAGAGAAGCGGTGCAGGAGCTGGGCGCGGCGGCGCAGCGACGAGGTGCCAACGCGCGCGCCTTTGGGCAGGTCGGCGAGAGATTTGGAGGAGAGCGACACGAAGGCGTCGCGCACGTCCTCGCGGGGCAGATAGGCAATCAAGGCAAGGCCCTGAGCGCGCGCTGTGGGCACGTCTTTCATGGAGTGGACGGCGATATCAATGCGGTGATCGATGAGCGCCTCTTCGATTTCCTTTGTAAACAGCCCCTTGTTGCCAATCTCTTTGAGCGGCCGATCCGCGGCGATCAATGTGCGATCATCCCCGGTGGTCTTGATCACGACGATCTCGATGGCAGCTTCAGGCAGGCTGTGGGCCGTCATGAGCCGTGCGCGGGTCTCATGCGCTTGGGCGAGGGCCAAGGGCGAGCCACGGGTGCCGATACGGAAAGGATGCGCGGGGGTGGGCATGTTCTGGGTCATGTCGTATCCGTATCGCCGCAACTCTGAGCGCGCAAGAGTTGTCAGGAGGCCTTGACACATGCGTCGTCGCGCGCGACCAACGGCGAAAGGAGACCGCGATGACAAAGACGATCCTACGTGCCCTTGCTGGCGAGACCCAAGCGACCCCCCCAATCTGGATGATGCGGCAGGCGGGACGGTATTTGCCGGAGTATCGCGCAACACGGGGCGAGGCGGGGGATTTCTTGTCGCTGTGCTATAATCCAGAGCTGGCGACGGAAGTAACGTTGCAGCCTATTCGGCGTTATGGCTTTGATGCTGCGATCTTGTTTGCAGATATCTTGTTGATTTGTCAGGCTTTGGGCGCGGATTTGTGGTTTGAGACAGGCGAGGGCCCACGGCTATCGACGCTTACCACTCCGGGTGAGTTGGCCAAGCTCAAGCCTGTGGAGGCGATCCATGAGGTATTGAACCCGGTCTATCAGACAGTCCGCAATCTATCGGCTGCGCTGCCCAAGGAGACGACGTTGATCGGGTTTGCCGGCGCGCCTTGGACGGTAGCCACCTATATGATTGCCGGGCGTGGCACCAAGGATCAAGGGCCCGCGCATGCGCTAAAGGCGGCGGATCGTGCGACCTTTGAGGGCCTTATTGCGC
>DOOI01000078.1:11070-11494 GCA_003512825.1 Paracoccaceae bacterium
GATCACCGAGGCGACCATCGCCTATCTCGACCAGCAGATATTGGCGGGCGCGGAAGTGGTGAAATTGTTTGATTCGTGGGCGGGCAGCCTCAAGGGGCAGGATTTTGACGATTTTGCACTTAAGCCTGCAAAAGAGATTATCGCGGCGCTGAAAGCGCGGCACCCGCATGTTCCGGTGATTGCGTTCCCACGGGAGGCTGGCACGCGCTATGTCGGGTTTGCCAAAGCTGTCGGTGCGGATGGATTGGCGCTCGACAACAGTGTCGATGCGGAATGGGCGGCGGCCAATGTTCAGGTGGATGGCTGCGTTCAGGGCAATCTAGCGCCCCATCACATGGTGAATGGTGGGGCTGATCTGGTGCGTGAAACGCAGCGGATTGTGCAGGCCTTCCGCAAGGGGCCGCATATTTTCAACCTTGGGCAC
>DOOI01000078.1:11778-12230 GCA_003512825.1 Paracoccaceae bacterium
GCATTACGCCAGACGCCAATCCCGATAATGTGCAGCTAATGATTGACACGGTGCGCGGGGCGTAAGCGCCCGCGCGTCACCGGGGCATTGGGGGGTCAGACGCGCAGAGCGGGCAGACCGATGCCCGTGGATTCGAAGCCGCCATCCGAGGCGATGATCTGGCCTGTGACGTAGCTGGCCTTGTCGGAGCACAGGAAGTGGATCACTTGGCCGATTTCATCTTCGCTGCCATAGCGGTTAAGTGGGATGGCATCGTGATAGGCGGCGATGATTTCCGGGCTGTGCACCGCCATTGCCAGTTTGGTTCGCACCGGACCGGGGCAGACGCAATTTGCACGGATGCCGTATTCGCCTAATTCTGCGGCCTGTTGGCGGGTGAGGTGCATCACAGCGGCTTTTGAGGTGCCATAGGCCACACGCAGGGTGGAGGCACGCAGGCCAGAGATCGAAGC
>DOOI01000198.1:0-159 GCA_003512825.1 Paracoccaceae bacterium
CCCCAGCCTGTACAGTGGAACCAGACTAGCGGGCATTGGTTAAGATTTGGTGTTCAAGTCTTCTTGCCTTAAATATCCTCGGGGGGACGAGCGATAGCGAGGGGGGGCTGAAAGCCCCCTTGCATGGGCAAAAGGCGGATTGCGGCTGAATTGGCAGCC
>DOOI01000198.1:424-2296 GCA_003512825.1 Paracoccaceae bacterium
GGCAGCCCCTGCGACCATCGTAAGCCTTGAGCCTCTCGCCCACCAGCGCTAGGTGGACCATGTCGTCTGCAATCCGGGGGATCCGATGCCGCATTTTCTTGATGCTTCCAGCGCTGATTTTGAAGCGCGTTTCAATGCGCTGCTTTCGATGAAGCGGGAAGACAGTCCGGATGTTGATGCTGTCGTGGCCGGGATCATCGCAGATGTCCGTGCGCGGGGCGACGCGGCGGTACTGGAGTTGACCACTAAATTCGACCGAATGACGCTGACGCCGGAGACTTTGCGCGTTTCCAACGCAGAGATTGACGCGGCAATCGCGCAGGTTTCGCCAAAAGAGCGTGCCGCGCTGGAGTTGGCGGCACAGCGGATCCGCGACTATCATGCGCGCCAAATGCCGGAGGATGCCTCTTGGATCGATGCCAATGGGGCTACGCTTGGTTGGCGTTGGACACCTGTTTCTGCGGCCGGGCTTTATGTGCCGGGCGGATTGGCGGCCTATCCTTCGTCGGTCTTGATGAATGCCATCCCGGCTAAAGTTGCTGGCGTTGCTCGGCTTGCGGTGACTGTTCCCACGCCTGATGGTAACGTGAATGCGCTCGTGCTGCTCGCTTGCCGCATTGCCGGTGTTGATGAAGTTTACCGGATCGGAGGCGCTCAGGCGATTGCGGCGCTGGCCTATGGCACCAAGACCATTGCGCCTGTGGACAAGATCACGGGGCCCGGCAATGCGTTTGTTGCGGCGGCAAAGCGCCGGGTTTTCGGCAAGGTGGGGATCGACATGATTGCGGGTCCCTCCGAAATTCTGGTCATCGCGGATGGCGATAATGATCCTGATTGGATTGCCCTCGATCTGATGAGCCAAGCCGAACATGATGAAAGCGCACAGGCTTTGCTGATCACCACTTCGGCGGCATTTGGGTTGAAGGTGGCTGAGGCGGTGAGCAAGCGTCTTGAAACTCTGGAGCGTCGTGCCATTGCAGGCCCCAGTTGGCGCGACTTCGGGGCCATCATTACGGTTCCGGATCTCGCGACTGCTGCCACGCTTGCAAATCGCATCGCCGCCGAACATCTCGAGCTTTGTGTGCCTGACCCTGAAGCTCTCGCCGCCCAAATTCCGCATGCGGGTGCGATCTTTTTGGGCGCATTCACGCCAGAGGCTATTGGAGACTATATTGGCGGTCCCAATCACGTCTTGCCTACGGCGCGGTCCGCACGCTTTTCCTCTGGCTTGTCGGTGATGGATTTTGTCAAGCGCACCACACTTGCCAAGATGACTCCTGCGGCTTTGCGTGCGATTGGTCCTGCGGCGGAAACGCTTGCACAAGCGGAGAGCCTTGAAGCGCATGGTCTTTCGGTGCGCGCGCGGTTGAATGCGCTCAACGAGTAACCGGCTCGGCTTTTTTGTCGGATATAGGGGGCGGCGGCGCTATTCTCGCGCTCGAATATCCCGGGCCACATTGCCATGCTTCGCACTTTCGGGTAGGGCCGGAGCAGACGAGCGAACGGAATCTCCTCATGTCCCGCATTTGCCATATCGAGCTTGACGACAGCGCGCTGCCGCCGCCCACACCGGAAATCGAACAAGAGCGCCGCGTTGCGATGTTCGATCTGATTGAAGAAAACTCCTTTGATTTGCCAAAGCGCGAGGATCGCACAGCGCCTGCGGGGCCTTATCGGTTGGGTCTGGCGATCCGCGAGAAGCGCCTTGTGTTTGAGGTGACTACGCAAACCTCCGAGAAGGCAGCGGAATTTCATCTGTCGCTGTCGCCGTTTCGCCAAGTGGTCAAGGATTACTGGGCGATCTGTGAGAGCTATTATGATGCGGTGAAAAACCTGCCCCCCTCGCAGATCGAGACCATCGATATGGCGCGG
>DOOI01000198.1:2574-2796 GCA_003512825.1 Paracoccaceae bacterium
GCGGCGCGGGATTCACAATGAAGGCGCGCGGGTGTTGCAAGAGCGCCTTGAGGGCAAGGCCGATATCGATACCGATACGGCGCGCCGCCTCTTTACCTTGATCTGTGTTCTGCATTTCGGAGGCTGATCTTGGTCGAACCGCTTCCGCAATCCGTTCTTTTTTGCTGTGACCATAACGCGGTGCGCTCTCCCATGGCTGAGGGGATCATGAAGCGGTTCTAT
>DOOI01000198.1:3095-3336 GCA_003512825.1 Paracoccaceae bacterium
GAACGGGCACCTATGTGCAATCGGCCGGGGTGCAGAATGATATGGAGATCGACGGGTTTTCCATTTCGGTTTGTGCGGAAATCGGTGTGGAGTTGAGCCGTCATCGTTCGCGCAGCTTCGAGGAGATGGGGCCGCGCGGGGATGATTTGTCGTCTTTCGATGTGATTGTCGCCCTCTCGCCGCATAGCCATCACCGCGCCCAAGAACTGACCCGGGGGTTTTCCACCGAGGTGGTGTATTG
>DOOI01000042.1:0-396 GCA_003512825.1 Paracoccaceae bacterium
GTTATATTTATCGATAATTTGCTGCGGCGTACCGCGCACTTTACCTTCGGGGCCCGAACTGTCGAACACCCGGTTGATGATGTTCCCCAGGTTACGGCCCTGATTGGAATTGTTGCGGTTCGCCTTCGACCGCGAGCGTGATTTAGAAGATCTCATGTGACCTTTCGTCCGGCCCGAATTCAATGCGCTTTGCCCGGAACTTGCGCTTATCGCGCCAAAGCCTGTCCGGTTTTGCGATGTGTTGGCTTTCAGTCGAGGGGACTACCAGAGCAGTCTTCACTTCAACTGGGTCTGAATAATCATGCATGGCGAGCCGATACAAGAGGAAATGCCAAAACCTACCGAATTAATCCCGTTTGGCACGCACAACACGGTCGCGCCCTTCCATATCGCGCA
>DOOI01000042.1:702-6097 GCA_003512825.1 Paracoccaceae bacterium
ATCGCGCAAACATCCGCCCCCTGCTCCCAGCCTATCTCAACCATGACCGTGCCACTGGGGCGTAAAAAATTCGTCAATCCTTCTGCGATATCTCGGTAGGCCTGCAACCCATCGCCACCCGGCGTTAAGGCCATCACAGGATCAAACCGCAAAACCTCCTCCCCCAGACCCGCCATTTCATCGGCGCGAATATAGGGAGGGTTGGAAACGATCAGATCATAGGTGCCCGACACCTCGGCCCACCAGTTTGATTGCACAAGCTCCAGCCGATCCGCCACATCATGACGCGCAGCGTTTTCTGCTGCAATCCTGAGCGCCGCACCGGACAGATCGGTCGCCACCCCAATTGCCGTGGGCCATTCCGCCAAAAGCGTCACCGCGAGACACCCCGACCCGGTGCCCAGATCAAGCACGCGCTCTGGAACAGCCAAGCCAAGCGCTGCCTCGATCAGGGTTTCCGTATCTGGGCGCGGGTCCAAGACATCTGGCGTCACTCGGAAACTCCGGCCCCAAAACGACCGCGCCCCAATGATCCGCGTCACAGGTTCGCCGTTCAAACGTCGTGCTAGCAGCGATTCCCACACCGTGCGGTCGGTAAACTTCTCGTTTTCCGCCATAAAGAGCTGTTCTGGAGTGAGCCCCAAAAGATGCGCCATCAAGATCCGCGCCTCCCTCACCCCATCCCCCCGCCCCGCCAGCCGCCGTGCTCCTTCACGCAGCGCTTCCCCAAGCGTCACTGGTCCATCTCCGCCAATAGTTCCGCCTGATGATTGGCGACCAATGCGTCCAACACGTCATCAATCGCCCCGTCCATAATCCGGTCGAGGCTGTAAAGTGTCAGGTTGATCCGATGGTCGGTCATCCGGCCTTGCGGGAAGTTATACGTGCGAATCCGTTCCGACCTATCCCCGGTGCCGACCTGCGACCGTCGGTCCGCCGCCCGCGCCGAATCTACTTTTTGCCGTTCTAGATCAAACAGCCGCGCCTTAAGCACTGCCATTGCATTGGCTCGGTTTTGGTGTTGGCTCTTTTCAGACGAGGTGACGACGATTCCACTGGGAATATGAGTGATCCGAACTGCCGAGTCGGTAGTGTTTACGTGCTGCCCGCCCGCACCAGATGAACGCATGGTATCGATCCGGATATCGGAAGCGGGAACATCGATCTCCACATCCTCGGCTTCTGGCAACACGGCCACTGTCGCCGCCGATGTATGAATGCGCCCTCCTGCTTCTGTAACAGGCACGCGTTGAACCCGGTGAACCCCCGATTCAAACTTCAGCCGCGAAAATACACCCTCGCCTGCGATCCGAGCCACCGCTTCTTTGACGCCGCCCAGATCCGTGTTCTGGAATTCCAAAAGCTGGAACGACCAGCCGCTCTCCTCGGCATGCCGTTGATACATTCGCAGCAAATCACCCGCAAAAAGTGCGGCTTCCTCGCCCCCCGTGCCCGGCCTAATTTCCAAAATTGCCGGGCGCGCATCCGCCGCGTCTTTTGGCAACAACGCAATCCGCAACCGCTGCTCCGCTTCGGGAAGCTGCTCTTTCAGTGCGCCAATCTCTTGCTCCGCCAGATTTCGCATTTCAGGATCAGCGAGCAAGCCTTGTGCTTCCTCCAAATCTCGTTGCAACAGCTTCCACGCGGAGATTTCTGCAACAACCGGACGCAGCTCTGAATACTCCCGACCCAAAGCCACAATATCCCCGCCCCCCTCTGCCAATTTGGCTTCAAGGAAGGCGAACCGTCGTTCGATCTGGAAAAGGCGCTCTTGAGGTATCATTCCTCTGCCATTCCCGATGCACGCCGCTTGGTCAAGCCCCTAGACTGTGATAGACTCCTAAGATGCGCTTGTTGCTTCTGTGTGTACTTGCAACCCCTGCCCTTGCGGATTGTTCGCCCAAGCCGCCAATCACGCTCGCACAACAAAAAACCATAGATTGCTATTGTACGGACAAGCAGCGCAACCGCATCGAATTGGGCGAAAGCATCTGTCTCTTTGTTGATGGCCGCGCCTTTATGGCGCAATGCCAGATGTCGTTGAATGTGCCGATGTGGCGCAAGACGCGAGATGGTTGTGAAACCTCGTCACTGCCCCAAAGCCGCGATCCAGCGCGTGACCCGAGCTGAATTCACCCCAAGATCAGACTTCCCGAACCGCAGCCGAGACCAGATCACCAAGTCGTCGCCGCGTGCTTCTACGGTGGCGTAGTCGGGAAAACCCCAGAGTTTTGAGCGAGTAACAAACGTAATGCGCCCCTCTTCAACTGATCCTGCCAAAAGCCGGGTCCGAGGTTCGGCAGTGATAATTTCCGATAAGGTCGCCAGCGAACTTGCCCGCCCAGCCAAAACACGCAGCGTCCCACCCTCAAATGTTGCGGTCTCGCCGTGCACTTCTACATGCCAGCGTGCGGGATCGCTCGGCGCCACGCGAACGTAAAGCGCAAAAAGCCCCAAAGCTCCCAACAAAAAAAAGAACACTTTAATCATGGCTTATGCCCCCGACGCGTCCAACCCCACAAAGCAATCAACTCCATCGCGACATGCGCGCCTGCCACGGCAGTAATTGCACCGTGATCAAAAGGCGGCGAGACCTCCACCACATCACCCCCGACCAAGGAAATTCCCGCCATTTCTCGGAGGATGATTGCAGCTTGTGCGCTCGATAGCCCGCCCCAAACAGGCGTGCCGGTGCCTGGAGCAAAAGCAGGATCGAGGCAATCAATATCAAAGGTCACATAGCAAGCGCGCGTGCCAACGATCTCTCGAACCCGACGTGCAATCTCAACTGGCCCAACCTCATGGACCGTGCGCGCATCGATCATATTTACACCCAAGTAATCTGGGCACTCCGTGCGAATACCCACTTGCACAGAGGTCTTTGGGTCAATGAGACCCAGCTTGACAGCCTTATACATGAATGTCCCGTGGTCGATCCGGTCGAAATCATCATCTTGCCACAGGTCAGAATGTGCGTCGAACTGGACCACTGAAAGCGGCCCATATTTTTCTGCATGCGCCTTAAGGATGGGTAGCGTGATAAAGTGATCGCCCCCCAATGTGATCATCGCTGATCCCGCCGCGAGAACCTTCGCCGCATGGGCCTGCAAGGTGGCCGGAAAATCCGCAACCTTGGCATAGTCAAACGCAGCGTCGCCGTAATCGACTACAGCAAACTCCCCCAATGGGTCATACCCCCAGCCATAGGGCGGATCATAGGGCTGCAAACACGACGCTTCCCGGATTGCACGAGGCCCAAAGCGCGTGCCTGTCCGATGCGTTACCGCCTGATCAAAGGGAACGCCCGTCACCGCAATATCTACGCCCGACAAATCCTTGCTATAGCGTCGCCGCAGAAAACTCACCGCGCCACCAAAAGCATTCTCAAAGCTGAGCCCGCGCAGGTCTTGCCGCGAGAAGGCCTGATCAACTTGGGTTTTTGCATCCTCCAGAGCCATGGTTCATCCTTTCAAAGGCAAGGCGCGCTCGGCAAGCCGGGCGAAAAATGAAGCACCAATCGGGGCGATCTGATCGTTGAAGTTATATTTAGCATGGTGCAAGCCTGCCCCCTCGCCCTGTCCAAGAAAAAGATAGGCCCCCGGCCGCGCTTCCAGCATGTAAGAGAAGTCTTCTGCCCCCATCTCGCGCCCCGCCTCTGGGATCACCATTGCCTCCCCAACAACCTCAGCTGCGACAGAAGCTGCAAACGCGGCCTTCTCCGGGGTGTTGATCGTTGCAGGATACCACACATCATAGGTCAGTTCCGCCGTCACTCCATACCCCGACGCCACGCCTTGCACGATCTCAGCCATCCGCTTTTGCACCAGGGCTTGCACCTCTTTTGCAAATGTCCGCACAGTTCCGTTGATATATGCTGTCTCGGGTATGATATTTTCAGCCGTTCCAGTGTGGATTTGCGTGACAGAAATAACCAGATCATCGAGCGCGTAATGGTTACGGCTCACGATGGTTTGAATAGCCTGAACGATCCCGCAAGCCGCAATTACCGGATCTGCCGTCTCATGCGGCATTGCTCCATGTCCACCCCGGCCCTTTACATGAATGTGAAACGTATCCACCGCGGCCATGATTGGTCCTGGGGTGGTGTAGAATTGCCCCTCTGGCACACCGGGTGCGTTATGCAGCGCATAGACCTCCGAAATGCCAAACCGATCCAGCACCCCTTCTTGCACCATCACATTCGCGCCACCGCCATCTTCCTCTGCGGGCTGAAAAATCAACGCGACCGTCCCGGCAAAGTTCCGCGTCTCTGCCAGATATCGCGCCGCTCCAAGTAACATCACAGTGTGCCCGTCATGCCCACAAGCATGCATCACCCCCGGCACCATCGACGCATAGTCAAGCCCAGTCTCTTCCGGGATCGGAAGCGCATCCATATCCGCGCGCAGACCAATCACCGGACCGGGCTCTTTCCCATGGATCAACGCAACCAGCCCGGTCTTGGCGAATCCGCCGTGTATTTCTTCGATCCCAAACGCCTTCAACCGCTCCACGACAAAGGCAGCCGTGTTCACACAATCAAACGCCAACTCAGGATGGGCATGCAAATGCTGGCGCCAGGCTGCCATCTCCTCGGAATAGCCTGCAATTCGGTTGATCACCGCCATCTCTGGACTCCCTCGCGCCTGTCAGTCACCTTTTGATCAAAGAACACGAATGACGGGAGCGCCGCAATGGCCGACGAGAGCTTAATCCATGATCCAAAAGGCGGAATGCCCCGCCTGCTCGCCATCATGCGTGCGCTGCGTGATCCGGCGCACGGTTGCCCTTGGGATCTGGAACAAGACTTCGCATCTATCGCGCCCTATACGATCGAAGAGGCCTATGANNAGGAAGGCCATCAAAATCGGCGCGTAGGCCAATCGTCGGCCCGCCGCCCTGACCGTTAATGATCGCCACGATCCCTGTCTGTGCAATACCTTCATGGATTTCATCGACGCCGATCTCACGCAAGCGTTCTGCAATAAACGCTGCAGTTTTTGGGCAATCAAACGCCAATTCTGGAATCGTGTGCAAATGACGTCGCCATTTTATCATGTCAGCGGAAAATTCGGCGATGCGGTTTACGACCGGCATAGGTGGACTCCCTCAAGGCTATCGTTAGAAATGCATCTGACAGAAAAGGACGGCGCAGCGCAATGACAGATACGAATTTGATCCATGATCCCAAAGGTGGACTGCCTCGTTTGCTCGAGATCATGCGCGCTTTGCGAAATCCCGAAACAGGCTGCCCTTGGGATGTCGCGCAGGATTTCGCGAGCATTGCACCTTATACGATTGAGGAAGCATATGAGGTCGCCGACGCGATCGAGCGCGCAGATTGGGAGGAGTTACGCGGCGAGTTGGGCGACTTGCTGTTTCAGTCGGTGTTTCA
>DOOI01000001.1:0-10768 GCA_003512825.1 Paracoccaceae bacterium
CGACCTGCGCGAAAGACGTGCCGCGCACCCTGCGGTCGAGGCCGCATGGGTGCAGGTTTATCAAGCACCATCCGAACACTGGGAGCTATATGAGCTGGCCGAAAAACTCGTGGATTTTGAAGATTACTTCCGCCGTTGGCGCTTCAACCATGTCACCACTGTAGAGCGGGTCATTGGATTTAAGCGAGGGACAGGGGGAACGGGCGGCGTGAGCTACCTCAAACGAATGCTTGAAGTCGAGTTATTTCCCGAACTTTGGCACCTGCGAACCAGCCTTTGATCGTATTATTTCGGGCAACAGTGCTCGATAAACACCGCCAAATTTTGGAAACAATCCGAGCCTGCGCTGCAGATTTATTGTCCGGGCTCGGAAATATGACAAAATCTGGCGAGATTAAATCAAATATTTACAATGGCTTGCCGGATCATCGCCGCTGCATTTTACTCAATCTTTCCTGCAATTCGACACGATTGCCTCCTAATTTGGCCCAGAAGTCTGCGTATCCATTTCGAGAACAAACCGCCCGACATACCGGGTTTGGTTCCTCAATCTGGACATTTTCTGTCCGAACGAAGCGGAATGTGAAACAATGCCTTCAGGGTATCGCGTCAGTTTAGGAAACAATGTCCTCAATAACGGGGACGAAATTTCTGGCGGTATAATAACATTTACGACTGCACAAACCATTGGTACGGGCACTTGGATCTGGACCGGAACCGACTCTGGAACAAGCTTCGTCAACACCACTGAATCCGGAACGTATTATCTGGGGACGGATGGGTTCGTGTATTTCGTTCCTCAAAATGGCCCGGTTACAACTCTCACATGGTCTAACGTCACCTCGGTGCCCAATTTCTCTTTATCGGACGGTATCGTAACCGGAACAGATAACGGAGACACTTTAACCATTGCCTATACAGATTCCGATGGCGACAAGATCACCACTGGAAACGATACGGTTCGCGCAGGCAACGGCAACGATAGCGTCGATGCCTCCTCGGGCAATGATGTGGTTTATGGTGGTGGTGGTTCTGATACGGTCACTGCCGGGGCTGGCAATGACCTTGTTTATGGAGACAGCAACGCCACGCTTGCCCCCGTCTCTGAACATTTGAACTGGGCAGCTCAAGGTCCGGATGGCGCCAATATCGCAGCAGGTTTCACGCAAACCACCGGTGAAATGGAGGTTCAGGTTTCCTTTGCCTCAACAGGTAACAATAATCCGACCTATTCAATCGAAACTTCGGATACTCAATTTACCGGTGGCGGTCCCATGTCTGCCAACTCGTCGCTATTCCTATTCGGGACTGGCGATGCCTCCACATCTCGAACAACGATCAATTTCAAAGCTTCTGCTGCATCTGAATACCAAGACGCAGTGCAAAACGTCACGTTTCGCATCAATGACATTGATTTTGGCTCAAACAACCACCGCGACGCCGTAACCGTAACCGCCTTCAACGGCTCAGGTGCCGCAGTCGCAGTTACAATCACGCCCGGCTCAGGCGACACCCTTTCTGGCAACACTGTAACCGCAGGCAATGCTGTGGAAACATCCGCTGATGCGGGAGGCTCTGCGCTTGTGTCCATCGCAGGCCCGGTTAGCCAAATAATTATCAACTATTCGAACTCTCAGTATTCAAACACCCATGCGGTGAACGTGACGGATATCTATTTCCAGACAGTGCCCCCTTTCGCCGGGAATGACAGCCTTTCAGGAGGCGACGGCCTTGATACGCTCTTTGGCGAAAGTGGAAACGACACCTTAGACGGTGGTGACGGTAACGACAGCCTGTTTGGCGGCGCAGGGGCTGACACTCTTTTGGGCGGCAATGGTGCTGATACGCTCGACGGCGGCACGGGCAACGATAGCTTGTCTGGAGGGGCCGGCGCCGACTCACTCCTTGGAGGAGACGGCAATGATACTCTCGATGGAGGAACCGAAAACGACACTCTGTCAGGGAACTCAGGCTCTGACAGCATTCTGGGCGGCGACGGGAATGATCAGCTCGATGGCGGTCTAGATAATGACAGCCTTCTTGGGGGGGACGGTGCTGACACAATTTTTGGCGGAGCCGGGAACGACTTAATTTACGGCGACAACGTCTCGAGCACTGGCGCCAATCCGCCCGGCTATTTCTCGGATGACATTATTTGGGGCGGTAGTGGCGCCGATACAATGTTTGGCGGATATGGAAATGATACCCTTCATGTCGGATCAGGGGATGTGGCAAATGGAGGAACGGGAGACGATCTTTTCCTTATCGACCAAACCGCGCTGAGCGGCGGAACAATAAATATTGATGGCGGTGAAAGCGATGAAGGCGGTGGTGATACAATCGACTTCCAAAGTTTGCTGCATTGGTCAGACGTCACCTATACATCCACAGTTCCCAATGATCTGGCGGGATATGCGACCCTAGCCGATGGCACGGTTGTAAACTTCTCGAATATTGAAAACATCGTGATTTGCTTTGCCACGGGCACTCGCATCATGACCCCGTTCGGGCCGCGTGCCGTTGAAAGCCTCAAAGCAGGCGATATGGTCTTGACCCGCGATAATGGTGAGCAGCCCATCCGTTGGGTGGGGTCAAAGACCGTCAGCGGGACAGGCTCCAATGCCCCAATCCGATTTGCGCCGGGAACAATCGGGAATGAGCGCGAACTGTTCGTGTCACCCCAGCACCGTATGCTGCATACCTCGCCACGCGCTTCACTTTTCTTTGGTGACCGCGCAGTTCTTTTGCCCGCAAAGCATATGATCAATGGTGAAACCATCACGACCGAAAAGCGAGATCTTGTGGGTTATTTCCACCTCCTCCTCGATCATCATGAGATAATTTTTGCAGAAGGGGCCGCCACAGAGACCTTCCACCCTGGGATGCAAGGCTTGAATGCTCTGACCGCGCAATCTCGGGAAGACCTTTTCGTGAAACTGCCGTATTTACGGAGTGATCCGAACAGTTACGGAGACACAGCACGTCAATGCTTGCGCGGCTACGAAACTCGGTTGCTGATGGCAGCTTAACGCCGCTCAGGCGCTGCGTTTCAGCCCTTGGCGGCCATCCGCCCAATTTCGGACTGCGTCACCAAAGGCACAAAAAAGCGGGCGCGAGACCGGGTCATTGGCGGCGTCCCATTCTGGGTGCCACTGGACCGAAAGTGTGAACCCCGGCGCTCCCTCAACAAAAATCGCTTCTGGCGTACCGTCAGGGGCAACCCCATCAATCACAATGCCCTTGCCAGCAGCCTTGATGCCTTGGCCGTGCAAGGTATTGGTCATGACCTCTTGCGTACCCAACAAACGGTGAAACACGCCGCCCGTTGCAAAGGTGACAGGATGACGGAGTGCGAATTTCTCTTCCAGAGTACCATCAGGTGGCATGCGGTGGTTCATCCTACCCGGCAAATCGCGAATTTCTGGATAAAGCGTGCCGCCCAAAGCGACGTTGACCTCTTGGAAGCCCCGACAAATTCCAAAGAAAGGCTGGCCTCGTTCGACACAAGCGCGCACCAGCGGCAACGTTATTGCGTCTCGGCAACGATCAAATGCGCCATGTGCTGGTGTTTCTTCCTCGCCATATTCGTTGGGGTGCACATTAGGCCGCCCCCCCGTCAGCAAGAAACCGTCGCACACTTCCATCAGCTCATTCACAGACACGAAGCGCGGATCGGCGGGAATTAGAAGCGGCAGACATCCCGCAACGCGCGCTATTGCTTCGGAGTTCATCGCCCCGCCGGAATGAGCAGGATACTGGTCGTTGATCAGCTGATGGTTTCCAATAATACCGACAACCGGGCGGGCCATTCGTGATGTCCTGTTTATTACGCGCCCAACAAACCTACTCCGCGATTTGCAGGTTGAAAACACCCCTGAGCGCCTTGCAAAGCATTTCGCCCGCGAATTGCCCAATTGTTAGCCCCAAAATCGCCACAGGTGATTGTTTGAATACAAGAGATTTTACCAACTTGGCGCATCGATGACCTTACAAGATCTTTCCCTCCCCTATAGCTTGCCTCGCCCGCAACTGGCCCGCGCTGAGATTTTCTTGCTTGGGCAAACCTTTGCTGTCGCTGCAATAGCCCTTTTGATTGCCCTCATGCATGATGTTCCGGTGGCATGGGGAGCTTTTTGTGCAAGCTTTCTGCCTGCGATCGGATTGCTCATTTTAGGGGTCTGGATGAGAGACAGGCGGCCCGGAATGGCGCGCATTTCAGACCTTGCGATCTCGGCCGCGGTCTACATTGGGTTTTCGGGCGTTATCGCAATATTGATCTACACCCGATTTCCGATCGATGGGCCATTGCATGACACCACTTTGTCCCGGATTGACGCAGCATTAGGGTATTCGTGGGAAGGGTTTATCGCAGGACTGGCAGAACACCCGAAAATCGCGATGACGCTACGCTGGGTTTATCTAAGCTCCCTGCCGCAATTGGCGCTGATGATTGTTTTTCTTGCTGCAACGGGTCAAACGGCCATGCTGCATCGCGCTATGATTGCTGGGACAACGAGCCTCATTGGAATTGTCATGGTGTGGTGGTATTTCCCCAGACTCGGCCCGTCGACCTTGACGATGATTGCACCGGAAATTGCGGAAAAAATCGGGCTCGTGCATGCCGAAGAAGAAGGTGCACGTTTGTTATCCTTGGCAAAGGATGGTGCTCCTCTCATTCATCCGGGAATGATTATGGGGACGATCGCCTTCCCCAGTTACCATACGGTGATGCTGCTGACAGTTCTTTGGTACCTGCGGCACTCGAAGGTGTTTTGGCCCGCCCTTGGGGTCAACCTTGGCATGATCCCCGCAATCTTGGGGCATGGCGCACATCATCTTGCGGATGTCTTGGTTGCCCCAATACCCTTTGCTTTGGCAGCATGGCTTGCAACGGTGCTGGTGCCCATCAAAAAGGGCGCGTCGTTTGGCCGACACGCCCCCTGATCGTTTTCCATTAGGCCTCAGGCCTCGGCTTGGAAACCAGCCGCAGCAATGCCAGCTTCTGCTGCAGCGGCATCGTTGTCCGAAGTGTCGCCAGTAACGCCAACCGCTCCAAGCACAATGCCGCGCTTGTCCCGCACCAGCACGCCACCCGGAACCGGAATAACCGAGCCACCATACACGCCATTCACTGCCGCCATGAAATAAGGCTGCGCTTCTGCGCGGGCCATTTGGGCGCGCCCTGCCATTCCAAGCATGACCGCGCCATAAGCCTTGCCATGCGCGATGGCAAAGCGACCCGGAGAGGCACCATCGGCACGTTCGAATGCCAAAACATTTCCGCCTGCATCAAGAACGATGACCGAAAGCGGCTTCATGTTGCCATCTGTGCCATGTGCGAGTGCTTTGCGAATGATTACGCGAGCTTTAACCAAACCGAGAGCCATTTTTCTTTCCTTATTCCTGAGCCGCAAAGCGTTATGAGCCGCCGACTGATTAAAGGTTATTTTTTAAGAAGCCGCCTTCAACTCGAGACGGCGACGATGCAAAACAGGCTCCGTATAACCAGAAGGCTGATCCGCGCCGTCAAATACCAAATCACACGCCGCTTTGAACGCAACTCCGTCATAACCGGGCGCCATTGGTCTATAGGCAGGATCGGCCGCGTTTTGACGATCTACAACGGCAGCCATCTTTTTCATCGCCTCCATTACGCGATCAGCGTTCACAACGCCGTGGCGCAACCAATTTGCCAAGGCTTGACTGGAAATCCGACAGGTTGCCCGATCCTCCATCAAGGCAACATCGTGAATGTCTGGAACTTTCGAACAGCCGACGCCTAGATCGACCCAACGCACGACATAGCCAAGAATGCCTTGCGCGTTGTTCTCGATTTCCTGGGAAATTTCTTCATCCGAAAAATTTCGCCCATGCGCGACCGGGATGGTCAGCAGCTCCTCAAGCGTGCCGCGCGAGCCAGCCGCCTTCAATTCCACTTGGCGCGCTTTGACATTAATCGCGTGGTAATGGGTGGCATGCAAGGTAGCCGCAGTTGGGGATGGAACCCAAGCACAACTGGCACCAGCCAAGGGATGCGCCGTCTTTTGCTTCAACATTTCAGCCATAGCATCGGGCATTGCCCACATGCCCTTGCCAATCTGTGCCTTGCCCTGCAAGCCGCAAGCAAGACCGATATCGACGTTTCTCTCTTCGTAGGAACGGATCCATGCAGTTGATTTCATGTCACCTTTAGGCAGCATTGGCCCCGCGTCCATAGATGTGTGGATCTCATCGCCAGTACGGTCAAGAAAGCCTGTATTGATAAATGCCACGCGCGTTTTTGCGGCCCTGATGCATTCCTTGAGGTTAATCGACGTACGACGCTCCTCATCCATGATCCCAAGCTTGACCGTATTGGCGGGCAAGCCCAACACCTTCTCGACGTGATCGAAAATCCGCACTGCAAACCCAACTTCTTCGGGACCATGCATCTTTGGCTTCACCACATAGACCGATCCGTGGAGCGAGTTGCGCGCGCCACTGCTTTTTTGGAGGTCATGCATTGCACAGGCGACAGTGATCAGCGCGTCCATCAGACCTTCGCCAATTTCATTGCCTTCTGCATCCAAGATGGCAGGATTGGTCATCAGATGCCCGACATTGCGAACCAACATCAATGAGCGGCCCTTAACGGAAAGCGTATCTCCAGCAGGAGAAACGTAATCGCGGTCCGGGGCCATTTGGCGCGTCAACGTCTTGCCGCCCTTTTCAAAGGTTTCTGACAACGCGCCCGTCATCAAGCCAAGCCAGTTCGTATACGCTCCGACCTTGTCTTCAGCGTCAACGCAGGCCACCGAATCCTCGCAATCCATGATCGTAGACAGCGCTGATTCCAACCGGATGTCAGCAATGGACGCCTTATCAGTTGCCCCGATCGGATGCGTGGGATCGACCACGACTTCGAGAAGCAACCCATTGACCCGCAGCAAAACGCGCAAATCTTTGCCCTCTTCTCCGGAGTGTCCCGCGAATTGCGTAGGATCTTTCAGTTCCGGCACCAGCGCCCCCGACAAAACCGAAAGCGCCCCTACATCAGACCATGACCCCGCCGCGAGAGGAGCAACGCGGTCAAGATGCGCCCGCCCCCATGCAATAACGCGTGCTCCGCGCGCAGCGTCATACCCAGTACCTTTGGGCGTGTCGCCAAGAGCGTCCGTGCCATAAAGAGCATCATACAGCGACCCCCAACGAGCGTTGGCCGCATTGAGTGCAAATCGGGCGTTCGTCACAGGCACAACCAATTGCGGGCCGGGCAAGTCCGCAATTTCAGGATCAACACCTTGGGTTTCGATAGAAAAATCAGGCCCCTCAGGCACCAAGTACCCAATCTCGCGCAGGAAAGCTGTATAGGCTGCCGCACCATGCGGCTTGCCGCTTTGCGCCCGATGCCAAGCGTTCAATTTCGATTGCAGCTCGGCCCGCACCGCCAGAAGACGGCGATTTTCGGGCCCAAATTCCTGTGCAAGCTCAGCCATCCCGTTCCAAAACGCCGAAGAAGACACTCCAACACCGGGGAGAACTTTTTCTTCGACAAATCGAAAAAGAACTTCGTCGATTTTCAGACCATATGTCTCGACCCGCGCGCTCATGAGCTTCTCCTGAAATTGGTTCAGGCCTCGTTTAGCGCAAAAGTTTCCGATAGGCAACAAAAGCGGTAAAAACTTTTTACCAATTTTTACATACCAGTTTCAAAATTTCCAAGACAATATCAGCATACCACGGTTTTTACTTATAGTGCTGCTCTCTCTCTATTTGCCTTTCCTGCATCGATCCGAGCAATAGCGCACCTCATCCCAGACCTTCTCCCATTTCTTGCGCCACACCATAGCACGGCCACAACGCACACAAATTTTGCTGGGAAGATCGGACTTTTTCACAGCTTTCATTACCCCTCCTTGCGATACCCTGAACCGCGCCCTACCCTTGCGTCGAACCAATGCTGAGGCATCCGATGACTGACGCGACAGAACTTGCACCGCCCGCTTCCTCGACGATCTATCTCGCGGACTACGCTCCGCCAGCCTACTTGGTCGAAAGCGTACATTTAACGTTTCATTTAAAGCCTGAAGGCACACGCGTGGTGTCAAAAGTGCGTTTCCTCCCCAATCCGGCAACCAAGGATCGTCGCTTTTTTCTGAATGGTGAGAACCTGAAGTTCATCTCGGCAAGGATTGACGGTGGCCCGTTGGACTGCAGCATTTCAGACATCGGCCTCACCGCCGTTGTTCCGGACGCTCCTTTCCTCTTTGAAGCCGAAGTGGAAATCGACCCAGCTAAAAATACCGCGCTTGAGGGATTGTACCTTTCGAGTGGGATGTTCTGCACCCAATGTGAGGCCGAGGGATTTCGCAAGATAACCTATTACCCTGACCGTCCGGACGTGATGTCGGTGTTCACGGTAAGGATCGAGAGTAACCATCCGGTTAAACTGTCGAACGGGAACCCAACGGCTTCGGGTGATGGCTGGTCGGAATGGCATGATCCGTGGCCCAAGCCCGCTTACCTATTTGCTTTGGTTGCAGGCGATTTACGGGCGGTTTCTGACAAATTCATCACGATGTTCGGCAGATCTGTCGCGCTCAATATCTGGGTGCGGCCCGGCGACGAGGATAAATGTGCCTTTGGTCTAGATGCACTGAAGCGCTCAATGGCATGGGATGAAAAGGCCTACGGCCGAGAATATGACCTCGACCTTTTTAACATCGTGGCAGTCGATGATTTCAACATGGGAGCCATGGAAAACAAGGGGTTGAACATCTTCAACTCGTCGTGCGTTCTGGCCAGCCAGAGCACATCCACAGACGCCAATTTCGAACGGATTGAGGCGATCATCGCGCATGAGTATTTTCACAACTGGACAGGCAATCGCATCACTTGCCGGGATTGGTTTCAGCTATGTTTGAAGGAAGGTTTGACCGTTTTCCGTGACAGCGAATTCACAGCTGAAACGCGGTCTGCCCCAGTGAAACGGATTTCGGATGTGATTGCGTTACGCGGGCGCCAATTCCGCGAAGATAATGGACCTTTGGCGCATCCGGTTCGGCCGGATCAGTTCGTGGAGATCAATAATTTCTACACCGCGACCGTTTACGAAAAGGGAGCGGAACTGGTTCGAATGCTAAAAACGCTTGTTGGATCAGAGGGATACAGCAAAGCGCTTGATGCGTATTTTGCGCGTTTCGATGGGCAGGCCGTGACGATTGAGGATTGGCTTTCTATCTTTGAAACGACCTCTGGGAGGGATCTGGCACAATTCAAGCGCTGGTACACAGATGCAGGCACCCCGCGGGTGAGTGTCAAAGAAGACTGGGCGGAGGGCACCTATGCATTGACCTTCACGCAAGACACTCCAGCAACTCCCGGACAGCCTGAAAAGCGGCCTCGGGTCATTCCGATTGCGGTAGGATTGCTCAACCCAAATGGCGATGAAGTGGTTCCAACAACCGTTTTGGAGATGCAAGACGCCACACAGACATTTCGGTTTGAAGGCTTAAACGCACGACCTATCCCCTCGATTTTGCGGGACTTTTCAGCGCCGGTCATCTTGCAGCGCGACACTAGTTCGGCCGAACGCGCGTTCTTGTTGGCGCATGATACAGATCCGTTTAATCGCTGGGAGGCGGCGCGGGGGTTGGGGCGCGAGACGTTGATGGAGATGGCGCGGGGGGGGGAAGCCGATCCGGCGTATCTTGAAGCATTGGCGCGGGTTTTGGCGGATGAAGAGCAAGATCCGGCGTTTCGGGCGCTTTTGTTGCGGTTGCCGCCGCAAGATGAGATTGCCGAAGCCCTGCATGCAGCGGGTGAAATCCCGGATCCAACCGCAATTTGGCGCGCCCATCGGGCAATGGGGCGCACCATGGCGCATCATTTTGCACCAATCCTTTCAAAGACTTACGACGCCATGGCAACGCCGGGGCCATATCGGCCGGATGCGGGGGATGCGGGCAAGCGGGATTTGCGGGGGGCCGTCTTGGGGCTGTTGACGAAGACCGATGGCGGGGCGCGGGCGCGGGCGCTTTTTGCCAGCGCTGACAATATGACCGAAGAGTTTTCGGCACTTTCCTCCTTGTTATCAGAAGGTTATGGGGATGATGAAAACAAGACGTTTCATGACAAATGGCGCCATGACAGGCTGGTGATGGACAAATGGTTTGCCGCCAAAGTGGCCTATTCCCTGCCGGAAAATGCGGCGAAAATGGTCGAAGCGCTGACGCAACATGATGATTTCACAATAAAAAATCCAAACCGTTTTCGGTCAGTCATGGGCACCTTTGCGGGCCATCATGCAGCGTTTCATCATAGCTCGGGATCAGGTTACGACACGCTCGCAACATGGTTAATCAAGCTCGACGTTGTTAACCCTCAGACCACGGCACGGCTCTCGACAGGGTTCGAGACATGGACGCGTTACAGCGACGATCATCAACAAAAGGCACGTAACGCCTTGACGCGGATTGTAAAAACGCCGGGGCTGTCGCGCGATACGACGGAAATGGTGACCCGTCTCTTGGGCGCAGAAACAAAATAAATCAATGAAACACGCAACGGGGAGGCAGACTATGCCACGCACGATTCTCATCACCGGAGGCTCCGCCGGGATCGGAGCGGCAACGGCACGGCTGGCCGCTGACGAAGGCCGAGACGTTATTTTGACCTATGCGACCAGCCGCGACGCCGCCGAAGAGGTGGCCGGATATGTTCGCAGCAAAGGACGAAAAGCAACGGTTATTCAATGTGATACAGGGGTGCCTGGTGATATTGATGCGCT
>DOOI01000001.1:11072-11218 GCA_003512825.1 Paracoccaceae bacterium
CTTGCCGACCGACACCGCGATTGATCTGGTCAACAACGCGGGCATTGTTGGAATGACGGCAAAGGTGGCCGATCTGACCGCCGAACGGTTGAGCCGCATTTTTGCCGTAAACGTGGTCGGCGCGATCTTGGTGGCCAAAGGCGCGG
>DOOI01000001.1:11488-11665 GCA_003512825.1 Paracoccaceae bacterium
CGATCTTGGTGGCCAAAGGCGCGGTGGCGCATATGCGCGCCGCTCCGGAGCGTGGTCATATCGTCAATATCTCGTCTGCCGCTGCTCGTTTGGGGTCTGGAAATCAATATATAGATTATGCCGCCACCAAGGGTGCGCTGGATACATTCACCATCGGCTTTGCAGACGAGCTGGCAG
>DOOI01000001.1:11925-14760 GCA_003512825.1 Paracoccaceae bacterium
CATCGGCTTGGCAGACGAGCTGGCAGCCGAAGGCATTCGGGTCAATGCCGTCCGCCCCGGAATCATCGAGACGGGCCTGCATGCCAAGGGCGGTGAGCCGGACCGCGTGGCACGAATTTCTCCAATGGTTCCAATGAGAAGGCCGGGATCGGCGGAAGAGGTCGCACGCGCGATCCTATGGCTATTGTCCGACGAAGCCTCCTATACGACCAAGAATTTCATGGAAGTTTCGGGCGGCCGTTAACACTTCGCGCAAACCTTAACAAAAAAGCCGAAATCGACAGTTTTCGGGACGCACCCCTGCCCCACGCAACAGATATGTTTTGCGTATGGTCGACGTCTGGTGTGCGTCATGACGCAAACCCGGCCACTTGGTCGGGTTTGCGCGCACCAAATGCCAATGACTGCCGAAACGACGACACGCGCAGGGTGAATTGCCTTGCCCGGATCCAGCCGCATACGGCCCCAATCTGTCCCGACAAATCCCCGCCCCTGCCGCGTTTTGGCCTGATTGCCAGACTAGGTTTGAAAGAGACATGACACGGATTCCATCATATGATTTCTCTTCGCCCCCCCTCCTCTGATCGTCTCAAGGCGCTTTTTGCGTCTTCGGTCTTTGCGCGGTTGGGAAGAAATTCCGCCTCGGCGCATCAAGAGGCTGACAAGCTCGGCGCGTCCTTGGACATCCCGGTCTGTGAGGATTCCACCGAAGACAAGACCCGGCGTGACATGATTGAAGCGGGGCAGTTCTATGCCCGCCAAGACCGTTGGGAAGAGTTGGCCGGGCTGATCCGCGCCCATGACGGGGCGCGCACTGCAACAGCGAGCGGGATGCCAGTGGCGCGGCTCTTGTCTTATGGCGCGCGTGCCGATGTCGTGCAGCCAGTGGAAGCGGCGCTCAGCGATCCCGGCTTGATGGCCGCGCATGCCCCGAAGGGTGGGCTTGCGGCACTGGAAGAGGTGTTGGAAGAGTTTCCCGATGATTACGGCATCGCGCTGATCGTGGCAGAGGCCCATATTGATATTGGTTGGGCATGGCGTGGTCAGGGGTGGTCTGAGGAAATCCCCTCGCGGAATTGGCGCGAGTTTCAGGCACATTTCGCGCGCGCCTCGGAAATTCTGGACCAGTTTGACCCGTTTGAACATAACAGCCCGGCCATTGCTGCGGCACGGTGTTCGTTGGTGGCGGCAACATCGGCACCGAAAGATCGTGTGCGCGATGATTATGAAGATCTGATCGATCTCGACCCGGAAAACCCCCGCCATTTGCGTGCCTTGGGCTATTTCCTTTTGCCCCGCTGGTTTGGGGATTATGCAACGTTGGAAGCGGAAGCGCAGCGTTCGGCGGAACGTTTGGCCGATGTTTGGGGCAAGAGCGGAGCCTATGTCTGGGTTTATCTTGATGCGATTTCGGTAGATCCCGAAACCCTGTCGGTGCTGGATGTGGAGCGGTTCTTGGGGGGCATGAAGGATATTCTGACCCGTGTGCCCGATCAACATAACGCCAATGCGCTCGCGGCGTGGTGCGCGGTGACGATGACGGCCGCGCGGTTTCATACCTCGCCGCATAAGGCCAAGGCGCAGTCTTTGGCGCGGGCGTTTGAATGGGTCTTGCAGGGGCATTTGCGAGAAATTCACCCTCTGTTATGGGGGATGGCAGCGCATGCGCCTGACCGCAGCCCACCGACGCTGCCGGATTTGGCCCGCGAGGGGCGCACACAGGCGCTGTTGCGGATCGGGCGGCATTTTGAGCGCGATATTCGCCGCGGAGGTCGGGTGATTTCGCGGGTTGAGGGGCTGTGGGTGGAGCCGCAGCAGCTGTAAGGCGGGATTTGCGCGAGGATGCGGCCTTGCTGGGTCTTGCCGCGCCGCGCCCCCTGTCCTAGACAGGCGGAAATTCCCACCTGTAGAGGGGCTTCCGATATGTTGGACCTGACATTTGAGACACCGAAACCCAAGGTTATCGCGGGCGCGAAACACGACTGGGAACTGGTGATCGGGATGGAGATCCACGCGCAGGTCTCATCTAATGCCAAGCTGTTTTCCGGCGCGTCGACGACATTCGGGGCGGAGCCCAATGCCAATGTGGCTTTCGTGGATGCGGCAATGCCGGGGATGCTGCCCGTGATCAACGAATTTTGCATCGAACAAGCGGTGCGGACTGGATTGGGGCTGAAGGCGGCGATCAATCTGCGCTCGGCCTTCGACCGCAAGAACTACTTTTACCCGGATCTGCCGCAGGGCTATCAGATTTCGCAGCTTTACCACCCGATTGTGGGGGAAGGCGAGGTGCTGGTGGAGATGGGGCCGGGCGTGGCGCGATTGGTGCGTATCGAGCGCATTCACCTTGAGCAAGATGCGGGCAAGTCGATCCATGACATGGATCCGGCAATGTCGTTTGTGGATTTCAACCGCACAGGCGTGGCGCTGATGGAGATTGTCAGTCGGCCCGATATTCGCGGACCAGAAGAGGCGGCGGCCTATGTGACAAAGCTGCGCCAGATCCTGCGGTATTTGGGCACTTGCGATGGCAATATGCAGAACGGCAATTTGCGGGCCGATGTGAACGTGTCGATCTGTTTGCCGGGCCAGTATGAGAAGTTCCAAGCGACGGGCGACTTCGGTCATTTGGGGACGCGTTGCGAGATCAAGAACATGAACTCGATGCGGTTCATTCAGGCGGCGATCGAGTATGAGGCGCGCCGTCAAATCCAGATCGTCGAGGCGGGTGGATCGGTGGTGCAGGAGACGCGGCTTTACGACCCCGACAAGAACGAGACCCGGTCGATGCGCTCGAAGGAAGAGGCGCATGATTACCGCTACTTCCCCGACCCC
>DOOI01000001.1:15044-15250 GCA_003512825.1 Paracoccaceae bacterium
CCGCTACTTCCCCGACCCCGACCTTTTGCCGCTTGAGATCGAGCAGGCGTGGGTCGACGATATTGCGGCCAAGATGCCAGAATTGCCGGATGCCAAGAAGGCGCGTTTCATGGGGGACTATGGCCTGACCGACTATGACGCCAATGTGCTGACAGCGGAGTTGGATGCGGGGCGGTTCTTTGACGAAGTGGCCAAGGGCCGCGACG
>DOOI01000001.1:15529-15655 GCA_003512825.1 Paracoccaceae bacterium
CGAAGTGGCCAAGGGCCGCGACGGAAAGACGGCAGCGAATTGGGTGATCAATGAGCTGTTTGGGCGGTTGAACAAGGAGGGGTTGGAGATCACGGCCTCTCCAGTGAGCGCGGCGCAATTGGGCGG
>DOOI01000001.1:15947-16076 GCA_003512825.1 Paracoccaceae bacterium
AGTGAGCGCGGCGCAATTGGGCGGGCTTTTGGATCTGCTGGGCGCGGATACCATTTCGGGAAAGATCGCCAAAGATCTGTTCGAGATCTTGTGGACCGAAGGCGGAGATCCGGCCGAGATCGTCGAGAC
>DOOI01000118.1:0-3913 GCA_003512825.1 Paracoccaceae bacterium
AATGCAAAGGGCGGCGTCTTGTGGCCGCCCTTTTCTATGCGGTCGCCGTCGCGCGCCTTGGTGTGTCACGCCTTGCCCTTGATCAATCCAACCAACGGCACAATCCCCCGCAGCACTACCGGGATCAAGATCAGCCCAAAGACCAGCCCAAACACCCCATCCAAACCCGCCGTCACTGCCCAAGAAACAAGGCCTTGCATCCCCTCATTCACCCCATGCGCGGCCTGCTCTGCCAGATGATGGATCGGCTCATAGGGCCAATGCTGACCCAACTCATGCAATCCATGCGTGACGATATTGCCGCCGACCCAGAGCATTGCAGCCGTGCCGACGATGGAAAGCCCCTTCATCAGCTTCGGCATCGCCTGTACCAAGCCCCGCCCCAGCCCACGCACCACCGCCAAACCCGAAGTCGACGCCAGATGCAGGCCGACATCATCCATCTTCACAATCAAAGCGACCCCGCCATAAACGACGGCGGTGATCATCAAGCCCACCACACCCAAGGTGACCGCCTGCATCCACAGCGACGGCACCTCAATTGCAGCCAATGATATCGTCATGATTTCCGCCGAAAGGATAAAATCCGTCTTGATCGCACCACGAACCTTTTCTTCTTCCAGATGCGCGGGATCCTTGACGTCCATGTCTTCTTCCACATGGGCATCTCCATGCGGCGCGAGGGCATGGAACACTTTCTCTGCCCCCTCAAAGCACAAATAGGCCCCGCCCAGCATCAGCAAAGGCGTCATCGCCCAAGGCGCGAACTGAGCCAATAGCATGAGACCAGGCAACAAGATGACAAGCTTGTTGAAAATCGACCCTTTGGTGATTTTCCAAATGATCGGTAATTCCCGCGCCGGAGCAAATCCATGCACATATTTTGGCGTCACGGCGGCATCGTCAATCACAATACCCGCGGCCTTGGCCCCGGCTTTTGACGCGGCCGCCGCAATGTCATCCACACTTGTCGCCGCCACTTTGGCAATCGCGGCCACATCGTCGAGTAGGGCTAATAAGCCGCTCATTGTTCATCCTCGGATTGTTCGCGCTCTAGGTTAGTCGCTTGAGCGCCAGTGGCAAGGCCCGCCCGACCCCAACCGCACGGCCCGCGTTAGCGCAATCATCGCCTGATAGCGCTGACACGCACCAAACCTGTCGTTTTTCGGCTTTTCGCTTTGGGTAAAGGCAGTTTAAGACGACGCCAAAGCCCACCGCCACTTGGCGGCCCCCTGACGATCAAGGAGCGCATCATGACCATCACCATCGGCATCAATGGCTTTGGCCGCATTGGCCGCAGCACCCTTAGCCATATCGCGGAATCGGCGCGTGACGATGTAAAGGTGGTTCGGATCAACGCCACAGGTCCACTGGAAACCGCTGCACACCTCATCCGCTATGATTCCGTGCATGGCCGCTTTCCCGGCACCGTCACTTTGGGCAATGGCACCATGGATCTGGGCCGCGGCGCATTTGACGTGATGTCCACATATAACATGGACGAACTCGACTGGTCCGGAATTGATGTCGTGTTGGAATGCACTGGCAATTTCAACGATGGTGAAAAAGCCAAAAAGCACCTTGAGCGCGGCGCAAAATCCGTGCTGATCTCAGCGCCCGCCAAAAATGTGCAAAAGACCATCGTCATGGGCGTGAACGATCATCTGTTGGCCAAGGGCGATGTGATGATCTCGAACGGGTCTTGCACCACCAATTGCCTCGCGCCTTTGGCAAAGGTGCTGGATGCGGCGATCGGGATCGAAAGCGGTATCATGACAACGATCCACGCCTACACGGGTGACCAGCCGACACTGGATCGCAGCCACAATGACCTCTACCGCGCGCGCGCCGCTGCCATGTCGATGATCCCCACCTCAACGGGTGCCGCCAAAGCACTCGGCGAAGTGCTGCCGCAACTCAAAGGCAAACTCGACGGCTCCGCGATCCGCGTGCCCACGCCCAATGTTTCCTGCGTCGATCTCACCTTCGTCGCCAAGAAAGACGTCACCGCCGCCGATGTGAACGAAGCAGTCCGCGCCGCAGCAGAAGGCGAGATGAAAGGGATCCTCGGCTATGATCCTGCGCCGAAAGTTTCCATCGACTTCAACCACACCACCGAAAGCTCCATCTTCGCCCCGGAACAAACCAAAGTCATGGGCAGCCGCCTTGTGCGCGTTCTGGCTTGGTATGACAACGAATGGGGCTTCTCGGTCCGCATGGCCGATGTTGCCGTCGCCATGGGCCGCTTGCTCTGATCCTACTGGCTTATTGCCAAACGCCCGCCCCTCCGGCGGGCGTTTTCGTTTTCTGCCCCCCTCGACAGCGGTCCCCCCGGCAGGGCATAAGATCACAACCCAAAGCGGAGGATGGGATGACCACGCAAATCTCAATCACACTCGGCGTGATCATCCTCGCGGCTATCGGGTTTGACCTCTTCACAACAGGCGGAGACAGCCTCTTGTTCCTGACCAAGAAGCTTGTCGACCTTATCGAGTGGCTGGCCTTTTGGCGTTAAGCCCTAGCGCCCATAGCGCTCTTTGAGCGCTTCATTGACCGCAGGCGGCACGAACTTCGACACATCCCCGCCGAGCCGCGCAATTTCCTTGACCAAACGCGACGCAATGGCCTGACGCCGCGCATCTGCCATCAAGAACACCGTCTCTACGCTGGCGTCCAAGGCGCGGTTCATCCCCACCATCTGAAACTCATACTCAAAATCTGCCACCGCGCGCAGGCCGCGAATGATCACCGATGCTCCGACATCGCGGGCGCAATCAATCAACAAATTCTCAAACGGGTGCACCACAATCTCTGTGCCGGTCTCAGCAACCATTGCCGCGCATTCGCCCTGGATCATCGCCACCCGCTCTTCGAGGCTAAAGAGCGGCCCCTTATCGCGGTTGATCGCAACGCCAATCACCAAACGATCCACCAAAGAACATGAGCGACGGATGATATCCGTATGCCCATAGGTGATTGGATCATAGGTTCCCGGATAGAGGCCGATACGCATGATTAGTCTGTCCCCCGTTTTCACTTGCCCGGCACGCAACATTATTGCGCCCTGCTTTGCAAGTGCAGAAAATCATTGGCCCTACCCAAGCTGCGTGTAAAGCGAACAGAGCGCGGGATCAGACCACTCGCGTCACCGCCCCATGATCATGTCTTCAAGTGCTGTCTTTTCCATAGACAACTCATCAAGCCGCGCCTTCACAACGTCGCCGATCGTGACAATCCCGACCAAAACACCATCCTGCGTCACAGGCATATGGCGAAACCGCCCATCCGTCATGCGCTGCAACACCGCGTCCATCTCGTCGCCCGGCGCACAGCACGACGGATTACGCGTCATCAGCTCCTCGGTCTTCATCGTCAGACACACCGCACCTCGAACCGACAAAGCGCGCACGATATCGCGCTCAGACAAGATCCCATCAACACCATTGCCCTCTTTCGAGACCACAACGCCGCCAATACGCCGCTGTGTCAGGAGGTCGGCCACCTCACCAATCTTTGTGTCCGGCGTCACAGTAATCACCGGATGATCTCCCTTGGCCTTAAGAATTTGGTGCACGAGCATGGTGAGCCTCCCTGTTGCCTTAACAAATAACCGACAAAGGAAATTGAAATTTCCTTTCTCCCAGCGTCACCCTCGCGCAACTTTCTGTCAAGTCAGCTGTTGCTCTCATCGGGGTTTCCTTCCAAGCGGCTCACCTCTGCGCGCATTCCCGCCACCAAGCTTTCCGCAAAGCGGTTCAGCCGCTCCAAACGGCGGTCATCGGCATGACGGATCAGGTAAAACGAGCGCGTCAGGCTGATATGGCTGGCCAATACCCGCCGCACGCCCCGCGCGGCCGGGATAGCAAAGTCATGCACCATCCCCAGCCCCATACATTGCCGCACCCATTGAAAC
>DOOI01000118.1:4264-5003 GCA_003512825.1 Paracoccaceae bacterium
GTCCAATTCCTTGTCAAAAATCATATCCGGGATATAGCCAATCATGCGATGCCCGGCCAAATCCTCAGGCGCCTCAATCGAGGGATGGTTTTTGAGATAGCTGCGCGCCGCCGCAAGACTCAGGCGATAATCGGTGATTTTTTGAACCATCAACCGCCCCGCCGTTGGTGGCGATACCCCGATCGCCATATCCACTTCGCGCTTGGAGAGGTTCAGGACCCGTGGCAAGGCCACAATCTGGACATCAAGCTCCGGGTTTGCCGCGCAAATCTCTGCACAAACCTGTGGCAGCAGGAAATTCGCGCAGCCATCCGGCGCACCAATGCGGATCTGCCCCGAAACGCCGCTGCCCACCCCCTGCACCTCTTCCAAGGCACCTGCCATCGCTTGCTCCACCGCTTCCGCATGCGGCACCAAACGCTGCCCCGCATCGGTCAGCGCATAGCCCTGTGGAGATTTCGCAAAAAGCGGCGCGCCAAAGGAGTCCTCCAGCTTGGTCACTCGCCGCCCCACTGTCGCCGGGTCCACTTTCAACCCCCGCCCCGCCGCTGACAGGCTCTCAGCGCGTGCAACCGCAAGGAAAACCCGTATATCATCCCAATCCACTCGCACCTCCTGCATTTATGCAAAATCTTTTTGGAATCTTGCCGCTTCCAGAGGCATCTATGCAAGGGTAATGTCGCATCAGAGTTTTGGAGGAGTTCCCATGAAAGAGATCGGTCACTGGATCAACGGCAAG
>DOOI01000118.1:5345-5672 GCA_003512825.1 Paracoccaceae bacterium
CGCCACTGGCGAAGTGCAGGCCAAATTGGCACTGGCATCAAAGGCCGAGCTGGACGCAGCGGTCGCAGATGCCGCCGCGGTGCAGCCTGCTTGGGGGGCCACAAATCCACAACGCCGGGCGCGCGTTATGATGGAATTCGTCCGTCTGATTAACCGCGACATGGATAAATTGGCCGAAGCGCTCTCCGCAGAACACGGCAAGACCTTCCCAGACGCCAAAGGCGATGTGCAGCGAGGCCTCGAAGTAATCGAGTTCTGCATCGGCGCACCACATCTGTTGAAAGGCGAATTCACCGATAGCGCGGGCCCCGGCATCGACATGTATTC
>DOOI01000114.1:0-10185 GCA_003512825.1 Paracoccaceae bacterium
CCTAAATCTAAGCATGGCCCGTTCTCTTCGTCGGAATGGCTGGTGTGAATTATCGGCCCGATTGTTGAGCCAGCGGCCCGTTTCCTGTTTGTCGGCGCTGTCGATGACCTTCATCGCCGCACCATAAGATCGCAGCTTGTCGGTCATGAAAATTTGCGGGTTGCCATGCCGTTTCATTGTTTTCCTGAGGAATTTCAATGCGGCCTTGCGATCGCGGCGCTTTGTGACAAAGCATTCCAGGACCTCCCCTTCGTGATCGACCGCGCGCCAAAGGTAGTGCTGCTCCCCATTTATTTTAACGAACACTTCATCTAGGTGCCATTGCCAATGTGTCCCCGAACGCATTCGGTCCACCCGTCTCCGACGGATTTCAGCAGCAAACACCGGGCCAAATCTGTTCCACCAGAAACGGACAGTTTCATGGCTGATGTCGATGCCGCGTTCGTGCAAAAGATCTTCGACATTCCGAAGCGAAAGCGGAAACCGGATGTACATCATCACCGCCAGGCGGATGATCTCGGGTGATGTTTTGAAATAGCGAAAGGGGCTGGGATTTGTCATCCGGTGACGCTAGCCGGCGCGAACCCAGCCGGCAAGAAAGTTCCTCTGACACTGCCTCGCGCTTGCTTTTTGAGAAGGAACTCAACAGCCTCCGCATTCTTCTCGGCTGCGGAGCTGCTAGCCTTCCATGCCAAATATGTCGGGTCGGAGCGCCAGCTTTCTGCCGCAATAGGCGATGCAAGGCTGCATGACGCTGCCATTGCAAGTGCCAGCACTATTGTGTTTGCTTTTGGGCGATGTCTGCTCATGTAAGCCCTCATTTTAGATCAGGCTAGCAGAAAGCGATGTCAGAGCAATACTGGGGGCAGGATTCAGCGGCAACACTCAGCACACAGTGAAGCGCGGGCGCGCGCGTATAGCATAAAATGAGCGGTTAGTGAATCTTTTGTAGGGGTTAACGTAGGGGTAAACTTAGATCACAAGCGTTTTTAGTATTAAATATTATATACTTAGCGGAAAATTATGGCGGACAGTGAGGGATTCGAACCCTCGAGACGGTTCCCCGCCTACACACTTTCCAGGCGTGCGCCTTCGACCACTCGGCCAACTGTCCGTTCGCGTGTCTTACACAGAGGCAGAGGGGGTGTTCAAGAGGCAAACCGTGACTGGTTTTGGATAAATGCCGAAATCCTTATGCGCCTATTTCCCTCACATCGACATGCGGCTGCCCAGTTCGACAACACGGTCTCGGGGGAGATGAAAATAATCGCTAGGATCCGCTGCGAAAGGCAGCATCGCTATAAAGACCCGATCCGTGAGCCGGCGCCACCCTCGACGGGACAAAGGCACAATTCGGCGACGGCCCAGAAAGAAGGTGGATGTCATGACATCGAATTTCAGCCCTGCCCGGCGCGCGGGACCAAGGGCTCGGCTGACGTTTGGGGACTCCATAAAGCCAAATCGCAAAGTCAGCGTGCAAAATCGCGCATTTAGCGGCGTCAACTCGACCCTGTCCTCTTCCGCGACAACCGGGATCCGAAGCGTTTCGACTTTCAAGATCACATTATTGGCGTGCATGACTTTATTGTGTTTGAGATTATGAAGAAATGCAGGCGGCACAACGCTGGGGTATGGGGTGAGGAAAAATGCAGTACCTGGCACTTCTATGACGGAGGACCGTAGAAGCGACTCTGCAAAACTCTGCATCGAAACCAGTTGGCGCGCTTCGGCGGCTTCGGCGTTTTGAGTTCCACGCCACCAGCTTACCATCGCAAGTGCGATCATTGCAGCAATCAGAACTGGGACATATCCACCATCAAAGATTTTGCCCATGTTAGAGGCCAAAAAAGTGGTTTCAATAACCGCAAGCGGCAGACCGATCAGTAAGACGATAAGCCACGACGCATTCCACCCGCAGCGGATAAAAATCACAAACAAAATGGTGTCGACCAGCATCGCTCCGGTGACAGCAATCCCATAGGCCGAGGCCAAGGCCTCGGATGTGCCAAAGCTAAGGACGAGCGCCAAGACCCCAAGCATTAGGAGCCAGTTCACCGCAGGAACATAGATTTGTCCGGTTTGTGATTCAGATGTGTGACGGACCGCAACGCGCGGCATAAGGCCAAGATGTGCCGCAGATTGGGCCATTGAAAAGGCTCCGGTGATAACGGCTTGTGCCGCAATCACTGTGGCAATGGTGGCTAGCCCCACGAGAAACGGCAGCGACGCTGGCGATACCATGAAAAAGAAGGGGTTGGAGAGAGCTTGCGGATTTTCCAAGACCAAGGCGCCCTGCCCCAGATAATTCAATGTCAACGCAGGCAAGACCAGCGCAAACCAAGCAAGCCGGATTGGTTTGCGCCCAAAATGGCCAAGATCGGCATACAAAGCTTCGGCCCCAGTAACGGCCAAAAAGATTGCACCCAAGACAATGAAAGCTACGGCTGTGTGATCGGCCAAGAAGCTTATGCCATAGAGCGGGTTGATCGCCGCGAAGGCTTCGGGATGTTGCAATAGCTGTCTGAAGCCTAACCAGCCCATCGTCATGAACCAAATGGCCGTAATCGGCCCAAAAGCAGCAGAGATGGCCGCCGTCCCCCGAGATTGCACGAGAAATAGCGCCAGAAGAATCCCGATCGTAACGGGAAGCACCAATCCTTCAAAATGAGGCTGAACGAGGGTAATTCCCTCGACGGCAGACAAGACCGAAATCGCCGGAGTGATCAGTGCATCGCCAAAAAACAGCGCTGCTCCCAAGATTGCCAGCCCCAAAACTGGCAGTGAGCGGCGACCGATGGCAAGTCTAGTGAGCGCATAAAGGGCAAGCACGCCCCCTTCCCCACGGTTATCGGCGCGAAGTAGAAAGAGCACATATTTGAGCGTCACCACGACAATCAGTGCCCAGATCAGCAACGAAACCACACCCAATATCTCGGCCGGGGCCAACCCATCTTTTGCAACCGGGCGCAATGCTTCGCGCATGGCATATAGAGGCGATGTACCGATGTCGCCGTAGACGACGCCAATGGCCCCTAGGGTGAGCGCCGGGAGCCCTTTAGGGCTGTGGCCATTTCCATTCGGACTTTCGTCAGCAAGAGCGGGCATAGTGCTGCTCGAAGGCGTATCTGCGCCCCCTTGGGCCGGAACAGTTATATTAAAGGTCATAGTTTGGTGAGGCTCCGCCTATTTCCAGCGCGTTGAAGCCGGAAGCTCAGGCTTTACAATGGGTTCGAGCGAAGAGACATCGCTATGGAAACCTTTGCGAAACGTCCCGAAGGGGGACGCGCCTTGTTCCCGCAGCGGTCTGGCAGCGACTCGGCTGGAGGAGAACGTCGCCAGCATATGAGAGTTTCTGCATTTGCCAAGAGAATTTCCGCGGTGCAGCACGGCTGCCCCGCCCCAAGCCATGCAAGAAAAATCATTAGTAATCCAAAGGTGCGTTTAAAAGAGCCCCGAGACCGATGGAATGATTGGCAAATTGTGTTTGACTGCCGCATAAAGACAGCAGGCAAAGAGGAGAAATAAATGGGCGCTCCAACACCGATGCAACCGATGCGCCCCAAAAGAGTTGGGCGCGGCATCGATCCGGGGCGCGTACAGGCAGCGGCACTGACAATTATTGCCTTTGCCGTCGTGCTGTTCTTGCTGGTGCAAGCACGGTTTCTGTTGATTTCATTGGCGGTTGCAATTGTGATCTTCTCGCTTACGTCGGATGCGATCAACTCGATTGCTCGTGTCCGGATTGGCCCGCTGCGCGTACCCAATTGGTTGGCATCGATCGTTGCGCTTTTGGCGATTGCCACTGCATTGATGTCACTTACGTCAATCATCCTTGCACAGGTGAACACCGTTTTGAGCACGACGCTCAGCTATGCTGAACGCGCACCGACTGCACTTGCGGAACTATTCAGCTTTCTTGGGCCTGAGGCCGAGAAAACGATTTTGAATTTCACCAAATCGATTGAAGTCACAGGGTATTTGCGGACTGCGGCAGGGCAAGCCGGCAGCCTTGTTCAAGCCAGCGTTCTCGTGACTCTATTTGTGGGATTTCTTTTTGCCGAAAGGGTTTGGTTTGAAACCAAGCTTCGCAACCTTTTTGCCAATCCCGCACAAGCGGAACGATTTGGCCAAGTCGTCGGCACGATTATCCACCGCGTAAATTACTATTTATTGGTAAAAAGCTTTGTCTCGGCGGTCACGGGTGTTCTTGTGTGGCTTGTCGCGGAATACTTCGATCTGGACCTAGCGACGGCGCTCGGTATTTTGACCTTTGTGTTGAATTACATCCCATCTGTGGGCTCGATCATTGCCACAGTTTTGGTTGCCCTCGTGAGCTACATTCAGCAACCCGACCCGGTGCAAACGGCAGCGATTTTTGCCATCGTCGGGATGACTCAATTCGTGTTGGGAAATGTGATTGACCCAATGTTGATGGGGCGAGCGCTTCGCCTTTCGTCCTTTGGAATCATCATCAGCCTGGCATTTTGGGCGGCTGTCTGGGGCATCCCGGGGATGTTTTTGTCAGTACCGATCATGGTGTCGCTGATGATTGTGTGCAGTCAGTTACCAGAGTTGCGCCCAATTGCTATTTTGTTGAGCCGAGAAGGCTTGCCCGATCCAGAGGCGCAGGCCTTGGGCGATAAGGCGGAAGAAGAGGCCGAAGCGGCAAGACACGCCGGCGAATGACGCGAAACGCTTGTAAGTGGAGCTGCCGATGGCTGGAAAAATATATGTCTTGAACGGACCAAACCTCAATCGATTGGGGAAACGTGAGCCCGAGATTTACGGCTCTGTCACCTTGGCGGAAATCGAGACCCTTTGTCGTGCAGCAGCGGCCCCGCGCGACGTGGTTTTCTATCAATCGAATGCCGAGCATCAAATCATTGACTGGATACACGAAGCCATTGATGAGGCGGCGGGTGCCGTTATCATCAACCCAGCCGGGCTAACCTTTACGTCGGTTCCGATTATGGATGCACTCAAGATGGTAAAAGTGCCGATCATCGAGTTGCACATCTCAAATATTCATCGTCGGGAAGCCGTTTATCACAACTCGCTTGTATCGAAAGTGGCAACCGCTGTGATCGCGGGGCTTGGTCCTATGGGGTATGCTATAGCTATGAGAGCAGCCTGCGAAATGGCGATGGACGTCACGCTTCCAAAAACAATGTGACGCGACGATTTATCTTGCCCTTTTTTTCAATTTTACCAAGTGAGACCCGGCCTATCTCGCTCGTCTTGGCAACATGAGTGCCCCCACATGGCTGGAGGTCAACTTGGTGATTGGATGTGCCGATCCGGACCAAGCGAACCTTGCCTTGGCCGATTGGCGGCATAACCGACATCGTTTTCACGAGACCCGGGTTTGCTGCCAGCTCAGCATCCGTAATCCATTGATCAGTGATCGCGAGATCCTGAGAGATGAGTTCGTTTAGCTGCGCGGCAAGCAGCGCCAGATCCGCAGGCGGCTCGGGCATGTCGAAGTCCAAGCGCCCCTTTTCAGACGAAATTGCGCCTCCCGTGACGGGCAATGGGATCACGACAGAGAGCAAGTGCAATGCAGTATGGACCCGCATATGACGATAGCGCCGATCCCAATCGAGATGTTGCTGCACAATGGTTCCAGGCAAAGGGAGCGCCACAGGCTCTGCTGGAACGAGGATGATGTCGGTCCCTGCCCCTTTGATGGCTGTCGCGATTTCCATGCGGCCCCCGTCCCAAATGAGCGTCCCACTATCGCCCGGCTGGCCGCCGCCGGTTGGGTAGAAAATGCTAGCATCGACGACAATACCGCCCTCTTCGGTGAGATAAAGCACCTGAGAAGAAGACTTGCGGAGATAAGCGTCGTCACGGAAAAGGGGACGGGTCATAGGAGCCTTTATTAACTATTACCTTCGGGTTTTGGTTTATCCATCGAACCTTCGGTTTGATCGGTCGCCTCAGGCTGTTCTGCCCAATCACGGCGCGCGTCCGGATCGGGACTTGGCGCTTGAGTGCGCTCTGGCCCTCGTGGCAGGAGGGCTTCGGGATTTTTTATCCAAATGTCGCGCTGTGCAAACGGGATTTCGATGCCTTCTTCACGGAAGCGTTCATAAATGCGGTGGTTGAGCTCCGAGCGTACTGAAAGCGACCAGTTCACATCACGCAAAATGACCCTGATCTCGAAATTGAGGCTATCTGCACCAAAGCCCATGAAGGCGACAGTCGCCGGGGGATTGGCGAGAACCATTGGATGGGCTTCGGCAATCTCTCGCAGAATTTCATCAACTTTCCGCGTATCAACGCCATACGCGACACCAACAGGGATTATCACCCGGCCAATTGTTTTCCCACGTGTGTAGTTGGTGACCATGCCCGAGACAAAGTCAGCATTGGGCACGATGACATCGGTGCGGTCGAAAGTTTCGATCCGCGTTGACCGAACCGAAATATCGCGGACATAGCCTTGCTTGCCACCCACTTCTATCCAATCTCCTTCGGAGATTGGGCGTTCGATCAATAGGATAATTCCCGAGACGAAGTTCGAGACGATATTTTGCAAGCCAAAACCAATACCGACTGAGAGCGCGCCAGCCACAATCGCAAGCGATGACAGATCGATCCCTGCGGAAGTGACCGCGACAAGTGCAGCTAGAAAAATCCCGACATATCCGGTGCCCGCAACAATGGCATTTTGACCGCCAGTGTCGATCTTGGTCTTTGGCAAAACGGAGGACTTCAACGTGCCTTGCAGCATACGGGTTGCCATGTAGCCAACAGTAAAAACGGTGGCAAAGGTCAAGAAGGCTGCTGGCGAAATGCGCGTCTCACCTATGGAAACACCGGAAGAGAACCTGCCCCAGATTTCCACCAAGTCAGTCGCTTTTGCACCCCATATCAACGCAAAAACTGGCAGCGAAAGGAGTGCAAAGATAAAGCCTGCCAGTGTCGGAAAGAGTGCTTCCTGTGCATCTTTTTCATTGCGTGTGACGAGCGAATAAACGGCAGTCACCACGCGTTGCAGAACCATCAGCAGGGCCAGCAATTGCAAGGACATGATCGTGGGGTAGACAATGGCAACCCCCGCTTCAAAGTACCCAACCGCGGCGGCTATCGTGCCAATGGCGGCCAGCCCGATGAGCAAGCGGGCGAGCAGATGAATTAGTCGATTACGATAACTGCGCTCGCCTTGGGCTTCTTCCTCGTTGCGGACATGCAAACTGAGCAACCCCGCAAGGCGCATCATGAAAAGCGCTGCGGTGACCATGAAGGGGAACAGCACAACAATACGGGCGGTGTTCGACCACGCGGTGGCGGAGGCGACTTCTTCGACGAACAGACCGAGACCTACGATCAAACCTAGTGTGGCGGCATGAAAGCGTCCCTCGACGCGACGTTCTGAAGCGAGATTCAATGAAGCAGAGAAGCCCTCATGTTTCGGAAACATTCGCCCCCCAAGCCAACGCGCGGAGAAAAACGAAAATGACAGCGGGATCAAGGCGCCAACGATTGGAGTAGAGCGCATACCTGTGAGGCCAGACAATTCGGCGGCAATGATAATCAGGAGCGTTCCCAGAACCGGAACAAATACTTGTCCCAATGACACACCAAAACCTGCCAACCAGCGACCGGGCGTATTCTTGTCGCCAACGATCGCAAGAGAACCTCGCTCAACCCAGTAGCGGCCTCGAAGTATGAGAACTGCACCCAAAAGCGTCAAAAGGAACACAGCCGGCAAACTGCTGCGAGTAGATATTTGCTGAACCGGACTACGCCATGCGTTTGTTATCTCGAGGAAAACCGCACTTATGCTGCTGGTAACCGATGTAATTGCGCCCGGCCAATGTATTGGGTTGAGCGGCGATGGTCCCAATTCCAGAAGGCGACCAGTTTGCCGCTCACGTAGCACCCGGTCGATGGAGCGGATAAGCGCATCCGCGCGGGTGTAGGCCACTTCCGCAGCACGCCCAGGGGCGCTCAACTCGGCGGTGCGGTCGAGGAGCGCTTGGCGCTGTGTGGCAAGTTCAGCGGCCTCGGTTGCTTCCTCGGCGGGTAACGGCCCGAGCGCGGTGAGTTGTTCCTTGAGTGATAACAGCAACTCGGCATTCTGACCTTGAGCAAGCGCAAAACGCTGCCGAAAGTCAGCAACTTGCTGGCGCAGAGAAAGGAAAGCCTCATTGGACGCGCGTTGTGCCGTAATGGCGTCCTCTGCGCGCGTAACAAGTGCCTCCCATTTCTGATAGTCCTCGGCAGAAATTGCGCTGGCAACGGAAGGTCTTGACGGAGCGATCGAGGGTTCTGATGCTGTTTGAGGCACCGGTGCAGTCTCAGCAGACACAGAACTGGGATCAGGCGTGGTTTGCGCTGAGATCGGAGGTGTAAAGAGGAAAAGCGCTGTCAGGAACGCCAAGACGAGATCGCGCTGTTTCATTGGCCTCAACCTTTAAACACCGACGGCACATCGCGCCCCTGTGCCGATAACCAATGAGGAACAGGCAAGCCCTTTGATTCCAAAAACTCTGGATTAAAAAGCTTTGACTGATACCGCGTCCCATAATCGCACAGGATGGTTACAATCGTGCGTCCGGGGCCCATTTCCTTCGCCATACGAATAGCGCCTGCAATGTTCACACCCGAAGATCCGCCAAGGCAAAGACCCTCTTCCGACAAAAGGTCAAAAACAATTGGAAGCGCCTCTGCATCGGGAACTTGGCATGAAAAATCAGGGGTGAAGCCCTCAAGGTTTGCCGTAATGCGACCTTGCCCAATCCCTTCGGAGATGGAACTGCCTTCGGAGGCAAGCGTGCCTGTTGTGTAGAAGGAATGGAGCGCCGCGCCGAGAGGATCTGCGAGACCGATCTTGACGCCTTTTGGCTGTAGCGCCATGCCAACCCCTGCCAAAGTACCACCCGATCCGACCGCACAAATGAAGCCGTCAACTTTACCGTTGGTTTGCTTCCAGATTTCCGGCCCGGTGGTTTCTATGTGGGCCTGTCTATTGGCGGTGTTGTCGAATTGATTTGCCCAGATTGCACCATTTGGTTCGTTTTGGGCAAGTTTTGCGGCGAGCCGTCCAGAATATCGCACATAATTATTGGGATTTTTATATGGCGCGGCGGGCACTTCGACCAATTCAGCCCCAGCCAAACGCAGCATATCCTTCTTTTCTTGGCTTTGCGTTTCCGGAATGACGATGACCGTCCTAAAGCCCATTGAGGCCCCGACAAGAGCAAGGCCGATGCCCGTATTGCCAGCGGTTCCTTCGACAATCGTCCCCCCTGGCTTGAGAAACCCTTTCGCGACAGCATCCATAATTATGTAAAGTGCCGCGCGGTCCTTCACGGACTGACCCGGATTCATGAACTCGGCCTTTCCAAGTATCTCACAACCCGTCAATTCGGATGCTTTCCGAAGACGGATCAACGGGGTATTTCCGATGGCGGAAGCAAGATCCTTGGCGATATACATGGCGTTTTCCTTCGTAAACCTGTGACTAAGGTGTAGGGTGATGAGGGCGGGAACTCAAGCGCGTGCGCGCAGAGTTTCCCGGTGTCGTGCCAGCCAATGGCCCATCAATTGCAATGGAATGACATTGAAAGCGCCAGCATCCAGTTTTTCGAAAAAATGATCCGCACTCAGAATATGGGATTTTATATTCTCGGACTCGCTCTCGACGCCCGATACCCCGGCGAGAGTTTCAGGCAAATCGGTGAGTGCACAAAACATGTGGTAAAAGCCTGTCGCGTCGCCCGGGCTGGCATAACCAGAACCAATCGAAAGAAGCGCATGAACCGTAAGGTTTGCTTCCTCTAGCGCCTCACGACGCGCGGTATCCTCAGGCGCCTCACCCCCATCAACCATCCCTGCAATTGGCTCGAGGCACCATGGAAAGCGGTCTCCCCGCGCAAAAGGCCCCGACCGAAATTGCTCTACGAGGAGTACGACATCACGCTTGGGATCATAGGGGAGCACAAGTGCAGCATCCGCGCCAATAAAAACCGCGCGTTCGATAGGTTCAGACCACCGACCGTCAAAATTGCGAAAGCGAAGATTGTGCTCTTCAAGAGCAAAGAAGCGCGCATAGGGCCTTCGGAATGACAAAGGCTCGATGTCATCGGCGCGTGACTGACCGCTCGCGCCAAAATCTGGCGCTGCTGCCGCAATAAGACGGGCTTGCGCCCGGCTGTCGATCATGCGCCAGCCATC
>DOOI01000114.1:10465-10820 GCA_003512825.1 Paracoccaceae bacterium
ATGCCACATCCTGCGGCGTCCGCAATCCGAGGTAGGTCATCGCTTCCGAGGCTGCCTCGCGTGCCACCCGACCATAGCTTTCTTGCCAACGGAGCAAGGACCATTCCTGGCCCTCAGGATAGCCATCACTTGGTGGAAACCATACTTTTGTCGTTTGGTTTTTCCCGTCGCAGACAACATCGATTGAGCGCAAAAGATAGTCGTAGCCTTCTTCATAGAAGGCGAGGCGCTCTATATCGGTTTTGCTGAGATTCCGTGCCAAGAGCCCTTTTGCCTCAGCTCCGAGTTTTGGCAATATTTGCGGAAAAGGCTCTGCGCCGGCGTGAAAAACCGCATAATTTGGCAATGTTGCTGG
>DOOI01000114.1:11103-11333 GCA_003512825.1 Paracoccaceae bacterium
GTTAAATGGGCGTTTGAATGCCCCAAAACCACTGCAAGCAACTCTGGGTCACGAAGAGTTCCGTAGAAGAACTGTGAGGTCATTTCATCGCCAATTCCGGGCGGCAAACTCTGCCGCAAGTCCCGTCAGCGCGCCGCCGATCAAGAGTGCCCCAAGAGTTGGAGGATGTGCCAGTGCCATCGTCCCCCATTCGATCGATTGATTTACCATAGCGATAACTGCCTCACCGG
>DOOI01000114.1:11642-11864 GCA_003512825.1 Paracoccaceae bacterium
GCGCGCCAGCGCTTGAGACAGCATCAGTCGGCCAGAGTGGAGGACTAGCACCCAAAAGAGTGCTGCGGCGGCACCTGTCAGTCCATTGCCAACCCCACCGGCAAAGCCTCGCCCTGCCCGCCTGCCGACCACAACCCAGCCGCAGCCAAATGCGATTGCGGCGTTTAAGATCGAAAAGATCCCAAACGCCATATCCGGTGGAAAAACTGATTTCACATGTTC
>DOOI01000168.1:0-377 GCA_003512825.1 Paracoccaceae bacterium
TCGGCGAATGCGGACATCCATGAAACCACCACGGCGCGTGAGATCATCGGCGACTTTGCCGGAGACCGGCTAGACTATGTGGTGTCTGGCTATGGTACCGGCGGAACGGTTACCGGGCTTGCGCGTGTCCTACGCAAAGAGCGGCCAGAGACGCGGATCGTCCTGACTGAACCTGCAAACGCTCAACTGGTCGGCAGCGGCATTGCGCAACCGCGCAGCGCGGATGGTGGGCCTGCTGCGGGTCACCCGAGCTTTGAGCCGCATCCGATTCAGGGATGGACACCTGATTTCATTCCGAACGTTTTGCAAGAGTGTCTAGACAGTGGCGGCTATGATGAGTTGATTCCGGTTCCGGGTGCCGACGGCATCGCTTGGGC
>DOOI01000168.1:653-15803 GCA_003512825.1 Paracoccaceae bacterium
GGGTGCCGACGGCATCGCTTGGGCCAAAAAGTTGGCGCAACGCGAGGGAATTTTGACCGGTATTTCAGGCGGTGCAACTGTCGCTGTGGCGATGGGGATTGCCGAACGTGCAAAGCCGGGATCGGTGATCCTCGCAATGTTAGCTGATACCGGCGAAAGATACCTGACGACCCCACTTTTTGCCGACATTCCCGAAGACATGGATGCGGATGAGGCTGCGCTGTCGCAATCGACCCCCGGATATCAGATGGGCTGACCCCAGGAAACAAACAGCAATAGGGAGAACAAGATGAGCAAGCAGGATATCGCTGGCGCAGAAAAAACGCTCGACCCGGCCGATTGGGGCGAGGCCCGCGTTCTGGCGCATCGGATGGTCGATGACGCGTTCGATCACAACAAAACCTAAATCAACCTGAATTGGAGAAATAATGCAAAAACTATCTATTATTAGGTTCAAACCTAAGCCTGAATGTTTCGATGAGTTTGTCGCTAGCATCACCGCGTTTAATGGAAGTAAGCACCGTATCTTCCACCTGATGCAATCAGGAGATGAGCTTCATGCAATTGTGATAAGAAATTCGGAAATACTTACTCAAGATGCGGCTGACGGTGTAAATTGGCTGGATGGTCAACGACATCTTCTGCAAGAGTTTGATGCGATCAACCGACACACCATAGCTTTAAGCGGTGACCTAATTCATAGCACCATCGAATAACAGTCTTTGCTGCCTTCAGCTGACTTAATTTTGGTGCCACGATATGGAGAACTATAATGATCTTTATGATTACAATGACACACGACTATTCCACTTGCCAAACCCATGACCCTGAAAGAGGACCACTGTGGAAAAATACGCTCAGAAGTTTACCAGACCACGGGCTTAAGATTCACGCAAATTACGTAAACAGACTTGAGCATAAGGGTTTTATGGTTGTTGAAGCAGATAGTTTTGAACAAATTGATGCTGCTTTTGATCCAGTTTTAGAGATGGGTCACTTTGAAGTAACGCCAGTCATGCAGCGTTAACTACGTTGAGCCAACCGAAATGCTCTACTGCTTAAAGCGATACGCCAGCTTATCTTTTTGTTCGCTTATCGTGCTGAGACACAAAATAATTAAGGGAAATTAAAATAATGGCCTATGCTCGGATAAACACAATCACATTTGCTTCAGAAGCGGCCGCAGACGAACTTCAAGCTAATTACGCATCGACAGCGCCTGCAGGGTTTCCTGAAGCTCTATTATTAGTTTCAGTAAGAACTGGCCCACTAACTGCTTCGTTAACATCAATTTATGAAGACAAAGCTGCATTTGATCGATCAGCTGAAGAACGCACGAAGCGCATGGCAGCCAATGGACATTTGATGGATGGCGTTGTTGTTGAAGAAGGTGAAGTAACATTATTTCACCTAAAATAAGTCCCTCAGAGTATACTGTTTGCTCATTTGGAGTTTAATCTATGAAACTAGAAGAGACGGATTTCATCGAAGCGGGAAGTGGCGAAAAGGTAATCCTTGTTCACTCAAGCGTTGCTGGAGCCAAACAATGGCGGAGCCTGATGGAGACGCTTTCCAACGACTTCCATGTCATAGCAATTAACCTATTTGGCTACGGAGATACCCGTGTTTGGGAAGATGATGGCAAACAGCGTTTGAAAGATCAGGCGAGGCTAATCGAACCCTTTTTGCCGACAGGTGACGACAAGATTTCGATTGTTGGACACTCGTTCGGTGGCAGCGTTGCGATGAAGGCGGCTGCAATATTTAAAACGAAGGTTCGCCGCTTGGCCCTTATCGAGCCTAACCCATTTTATCTTCTGAAAAAGTATGGGCGGTCCGAAGCCTAGCAAGAAGCGGTCACTTTAAGGGATGCGATCAAGTCAAACGGGAAAGCTGGGAGATGGGAAGTCGCTGCTGAAGTGTTTGCAAATTATTGGACAGGTGCTGGAAGCTGGGATGCCATGCCTCATGAGCGGAAATCCAAATTTGCGCAGGCGTTGATGCCAAATTTCCATGAATGGGATGCGGTAATGAATGAAGAAACGTCATTTGCGGAATGGGAAAGAGATTTACCCAAAGATACGACTGTCGTGTCAGCACAAGATACAGTCCGATCCATTAGTGAGATTGTTGAATTGATGAAAGAGAGCGTTTCTGAATGGCGCTTCGAACAGATAGAGCGCGGTGGGCACATGGCGACAATGACCAAGCCGGATCTGATCAATCCGATTGTCGTCAGTGCCTTAGATTGGCATCCGCTCTGGGCTCAGACCCGACCTTAGCTGCGCGACCCACCAAGGTCCGCTAAGGGCCGATAGCAGCAAGCACTGCCCGCATGCTAAGCGCCAACCAAAAGTAGGCAGCAAGCAACAAATACAGCCAGTTCCAAAGCTGGGTTTACGTGCGCAACGCCACTGACCGTAAACAGTGTTCTTGGCAACAACCTCAAACACTGTGTCGGAAGACTTTGTTATAGAACTTGCCCGTAACACAGCAGCCAACACAGTGTTCGCAACACAGCACTAGCCAACACTGTGTCCAACACAGCAAATCCGCCCTAAAAATAGTCAGCAACACAGCAAAAAGTGTGTGTAAGGTGTGTTTTTGATTTACACAACTTTAGCGCGCATTTCAAAATTCTAAGCCATTGTTTTTGTTAGTAAAAGTGGTGCCCAGGGGCGGAATCGAACCACCGACACGAGGATTTTCAATCCACTGCTCTACCCCTGAGCTACCCGGGCACGGGAACGTTTCTACGTTCGGGTGTGCGCTACATAAGGGAGGCCGCTAGGGGTGTCCAGAGGAATTTTCACCCTGTTGCACCATGATTTAGCGTAAAGTCACAGGCACCGAAATCGGCCCACGAAACGCCCATCCCTCGATGCGCGCAGGCCCCGCCAACGCCATCTTCGGGAAGCGCTCAAAGAGCCGAGGCAGGGCGATCTCGCCAATCAATGCCCGACTCACCCACGCTCCGGCGCAAAAATGTGGCCCCGCCCCAAAAGGGATCGATGCGCCACGCTCTTGGTCAAGGTCAAATGCCTCGGGTCGCGCGAAATGCGCCGGGTCACGATTGGCCGCGCCAAACATCAAAAACACCCGCTCTTCCGCCTCATAGCGCAGCCCATCCAGCAACGCCGCGCGCGCCACACGCCGTGGCGACATGCCAATAGGGCTGATCCATCGCGCATATTCCTCGAATGCCGCAAGATAGCTGTGCCGCCCGTCCTGCACCGCTTTGGCCTGGTCAGGGTGGCGCAACAAGGCCCAAGCCGTGCCTGCAATTGCCTTGCGAGGCTCGTTTTGCCCACCCGAAATTGCCAGTTTCACATTGGCCCGCACCTGCTCTTCGGCCAGCCCACCGCGCAGCATCACTGTCAAAAGCGACGGCGCCTCCTCGGCCCTGGCCTGCGCCAGCCTTGCGTCGATATGTGCGTCAATCGAAGCGGTGGCGCTATGGCACTCCGCCTCCACATCCGGGTCGCCCGCGTAATTGGCGCAGCCTTGGATCATGCCCTTGCTCACCCGGTCCATCTCGGCCCAAGCCATGTTGCTCAAACCTGTCACCGCCTTGAGCGCCTCGCCTGAGACCTCCATCGCGTAATCCGTCACCAGATCAGCGGTGTCGCGCTCTGCCAATCGCTCCAATGCCCGCGCCACAATCGCTTCAAACGCCGCCGTCCAATGATCGCGCACGGTTTTGGGGCTGACCGTCGGGAAAATCATCCGTCGCTCATCCAGATGCGCCGCGCCATCCTTCCGCATCATGTTCTCGCCCATCAAACGCGTCATCAGCCCCAAGGGTTGCTGGCTTGAGAACACATCCACCATCTTTTCATAGCGAAACACCGCATCGCGCTGTGTGATCAGAACCGCGCCCAATTGCGGCACCTGCACCGCAGGCCCCTTGCGCTGCATCTGCGCCAGATCTGGGTAGGGGTCGGCATGAAACCGCCCCGGATCAATCTCATAAACGGGGGGGCGCATCGCGGTCTCCTTCTCCCATAGCCCACCCTGCCTTTGCCGCGCACGCCTGACAAGCCCGTCGCCACGCGGCCACTGGCAGCCCGCGCGCCCATGTGCGACAAGGCGGCATGGCCATAGAACTCACCTCCCTCGCTGCGCTGCGCGATTTGCCCTTTGACGAAATCATCGACGTTCGCAGCCCTGCGGAATTCGCCGAAGATCACGTGCCGGGCGCCATCTCGCTGCCTGTGCTCTCCAACGAAGAGCGCGCGCATGTCGGTACGCTCTATAAACAGGTCGAGCCATTCGTGGCGCGCAAGGTTGGTGCCGCCCTCGTGGCCCGCAATGCCGCCCTCCACCTAGAAGGCCCGTTGGCAGATCGCCCGGGCAGCTGGCGCCCCTTGGTCTATTGCTGGCGCGGGGGGCAACGCTCTGGCTCTTTCGCCTCCATTCTGGCGCAAATTGGCTGGCGGGCCGATTTGGTAAAGGGCGGTTACAAATCCTTCCGTAGCCTCGTGGTCGACGCGATGCATAACGCCGCGCTGCCCCATCGCCTCATCCCCGTCGATGGGATGACAGGCACGGCAAAAACTGCGCTTTTGGCCGAGATTGCCGCGCGCGGGGGGCAGGTGGTCGATCTTGAAGGTCTTGCAAATCACCGTGGCTCGCTCTTTGGCGGCATGGGCGGGCAGCCCAGCCAAAAGATGTTTGAAACCCGCATCGCCATGGCCTTCGCGCATCACGATCCTGCCCACCCCGTGTTCATCGAGTCAGAAGCGGCGAAAGTGGGCGATCTGCTTGTGCCCACCTCTGTGTGGAAAGCGATGACCCAAGCGCCGCGCCTCTATCTCGAAGCCACACCCGAGGCGCGCGCGGGCTACCTCGCCACGGCCTATGCCGACCTTACCGCCGATCCCGCGCGCTTGGCCCGCACGCTGCAAGCCTTGGTGCCCTATCAAGGCTACGAGACTGTCGCGGCATGGGGCGCGCTTGCCGATCAGCGGCGCTTTGCCGAGCTCGCAGGTGCATTGATGGAGCGACATTACGATCCGCGCTACCTCAAGGCCGAAGACCACCGCGCACCGAAGGCGGCGAGCCTGTCGATGGGCGACCTCAGCCCTGCGGCGATTGCCCGCGCAGCCGAAGACTGCCTCGCTCGCTTTGGTAAAATCGACCAAGCGGTCGGATTAGCGTCATAACGCAATCCAGACGCAAAACAGACGCAAATCATACCAAGCGCGGGTTCGAAAATTTCAATAAAAATCCCTTGAAATAAGGGATTTTCGCCAGAGATATCGGATTTGGACAAGCATTTTGGCCGATCAAGCCCGTACTGCCATGCCCCCCTCTGGCCCTGCCTCAAACTCCCCCACCTCCCATGCCTCTATGCCTTCTTTGGCAAGAGCGGCCAGTATTTCTTGGGCTTTTTGGGCAGGGATTGCGGCCAAAAGGCCGCCCGCTGTTTGCGGATCATGCAAAACCGCGCTGCGCCAGTCCCCCTCCGCCAATCCTGCCACAGGGGCGGCGGCACGGTTCGACTTGGCCAAGGCAGAGCCATGGCCCGCGCGCACCAAATCTTGCACTCCGGCAAAGATTGGCAAATTCTCTAGATAAATCAGTGCGGAAAGGCCCGCGCCCTTGGCCATTGCGCCCAAATGCCCGGCAAATCCAAAGCCCGTGACATCGGTCATCGCAGTTGCTGCGCCACGCAAAATTGCCGCCGCGCGTCCCTGTGGCGCCTGCATGACGTCGAGCAAAGCTGCAACATCGCGCCCCCGCGCTGCGCCTTGCATCTCTGCCGCCAGGATGATCCCTGACCCCAATGGCCGGGTCAGGATCAGACGATCCCCCGCTTTTCCGCCGTCCTGCGTGATAACCTTCTGTCCACAAAGTCCGGTTAATGTCACCCCAATCGTCATTTCGCTGCCCATTGTCGTATGTCCGCCCACAAGGGCCGCGCCCTCCGCCTGCAAGACAGCCTGAGCGGTTGTCAAAATCTCTTCCATAACCCGTGCCTGCAACGGCTCTGATTGGCGTGACAAAATCAACGACAAGAGCGCGGCCTGCGGTTCTGCGCCCATCGACCAGATATCGCCCATCGCATGCAAAATCGCGATCCGCACCATCGCCGCCGGGTCATCGGTCACTGCGCGCAAATGGTCCGTGGTGAGCACCTGCCGCAAACCGCCAATTTCTAGCACGGCGGCATCATCCCCGGGGCCTGAGATCACATCGGCCCGCGATGGCAGTGGTAACTGGCACAACCCAGCATTCAACACTCCCGGCCCCACCTTTGCGCCACAGCCCCCGCAAAGCGGCTTTTCGGCAAGCATATCACTCATCCCAAGGGCGGCTTGATCGGGCGCAACAGGGGGCGTCATTTTCGGCAAGTTATTGACCATGTTCATAAATTTTTGGTCAATATGGTCTTTCCAACGCCACAGGAACGGCCCGGACAGCGCCAGTTTCCCCCGCTCCGCCAGAGCGGACTTCGGCCCAAGCGAGATCAGTTTCAAATAGGTCTTTTGCGGCTTGAACGCCGTCATTGCGCCTCCGGCCAAGGCCGCGCGCAGGTTTTTGAAAAGAACAGGCGCCGCCCGCACGGCAAAAACTCCGGCCTTCGGGCGAGGGGTCTCCACCAGATGCGCGCAATCGCCGCTGGCAAAAATATGCGCGGCGCTTTCGCTCTGTAAGTATCTGTTGACGCGAATAAATCCCCGCTCCAGCGGCAATCCGGACGCGGTATTGAACGCATGCGGCATAGCTCCGGCGACACCGACACAAAAGGCCGTATCAATCTGGCGCCCATCAGTGAGCACGATGTGATCCGCAGAAATTTCTGCAACCTCCGCCCCCGCTTCAACCCGGCCACCAATCCCGGCCAAGGCCGCCATCAGCACGCCCCGCGCGCGCGGCCCCACCCCGTCGAGCGGCGCGGAGCGGTCAATCACCACGATCTCCGGGATCACCCCAGTTCCTCGGATGGCCTCACCCATCGTCAGTGCCAACTCGAAGCCGGCAACGCCCCCCCCGATCACCGCGACCTTGCCATTGGCAGCCCCCAGCTTGATCCTCTCCAAATGATCACGCCATGTTTTTGCAAACTGATCCAACGGCTTGGCACCTACGGCATGGGCGCGAAACCCCGGGATGTCTGGCATCTCGCTGTGTATGCCGATATCGATCGAGGCCACGTCAAACCCTATATCGCGACCCGATGCCAAGCGCACCCGCCTCGCCTCCGGGTCCATGGCGACAGCAACATCGCGCACCAAACGCGCCCCAGCAAACCGCGCCAGCTTCACCAGATCGATTTCCAGCGCGTCTTGGCTGTAATGTCCCGCAACATGCCCCGGAAGCATCCCCGAATAGGCCGCCACCGGCCCGGGATTGATCACCGTAACCCGCACCCCCGGCAATGGTGACATCCCCCACATCCGCAGGATCAGCGCATGACTGTGCCCGCCGCCAACCAAAACCAAATCTCGCGTTGCGGGGAAGGGAAGTTGCATGGGCCAGCACTCCTTTGGCGATTGCCTCTCCTAGCTTGCGAGGGGGCGATGGTCCAGATCGGGCCACGTGAAAGCGAAATTGACAAGTATACATATTATATTTATGCATCACACCAACACGGCGCATAAAGGGAGAGCACAGAATGCAACCAATTATCATCGCAGGCGGGGGAATCGGTGGTTTGGCCACGGCCATGGGTCTGGCGCAAAAGGGTATTCCCAGCATCGTCTTGGAACGCGCCGCTGAATTGGGCGAGATCGGCGCGGGCATCCAGCTTGGTCCGAACGCTTTCCACGCATTTGATTATCTCGGCGTCGGGGACGCGGCCCGCGCCATGGCGGTCTATATCGATAGCCTGCGCTTGATGGATGCGATGACCGGAAACGAAATCACCCGCATTCCTCTCGACGATGCCTTCCGCACGCGCTTTCGCAATCCCTATGCCGTTGTGCATCGTGGCGATCTGCATGGTGTCTTCCTGCGCGCCTGCCGCGAGCATGATTTGGTCGACCTTCGCACAAATTCGGGCGTCGCCTCTTATGCCCAAGACGGTGCAACAGTGACAGTCACGCTGCTTGATGGCAGTGTTGTTTCGGGGCGTGCGCTGATTGGCGCAGATGGGCTTTGGTCGAATGTTCGCAAGCAACTGGTCGGGGACGGCGCGCCGCGCGTCTCGGGTCACACCACCTATCGAAGCGTGATCCCAACCGAGGAAATGCCAGAAGATCTGCGTTGGAATGCCGCCACGCTCTGGGCTGGGCCCAAGTGCCATATCGTGCATTACCCGCTTTCTGGCTGGAAATTGTTCAACCTCGTTGTCACCTATCACAACGATGCAGCAGAACCTGTAGCAGGCAAACCCGTCAGCCATGACGAGGTCCGTCGCGGGTTCGAACATATCAGCCCTGTCGCGCAACAGATCATCGAAAAAGGCAAGGATTGGAAACTCTGGGTGCTGTGTGACCGTGATCCGATCACGAATTGGGTCGATGGGCGCGTCGCACTTTTGGGCGATGCCGCCCATCCGATGCTTCAATATTTTGCCCAAGGAGCCTGCATGGCGATGGAAGATGCGGTCGCGCTGTCGCATTCCATTGCGGCCACACCAGACGATCTGGAAGGCGCGCTAGACAGCTACCAATCCATGCGCCGCCTACGGACGGCTCGGGTGCAATTGCAGTCGCGCGAAATCGGCCAGCATGTCTATCACCCGGCGGGGGCGCATGCAGAGCTACGCAATGCCGTGATGCGCGCCAAGTCGGCTACGGATTGGTACGATACGATTGATTGGCTTTACGGCTCAACCGGGCTCGAGGGGGCTGTCTCCGCCGAAACTCGCCGTCGTTAACACAAAGCAGATACTGACAAAACAAGCGCGCAGATCCGGTCCGCCCCGGCTGCGCGCTTCATTGTATGATTCGTCGCTCTCCGAAATCTTCCAAAGGGCCGTATCCCCCGCTTGCGCCAAAGACCTTTTGTCTCAGAGTGCGGCAATATACCTTGACCTAAGGGCATCAAGCCTTGCGTTTAGCCTTATCTTTTAGGCTTCCAGCGTGCATCGCCTGTGGTGACAAACCTTTCCGATAAGCCCGCCTCCTCCCGCAATAATTGTGGGAAAAAACCTCGAATTGCGTTGACAGCAGGGGCCCGAAACGAGTGGAGTAGTCCTTGGAAAGGCTCGTCTTGGCCATCGGCTTGACGGAGGTTTTTATGGGGTTCGCGCGCCTGTTGCGCTGACCCGTCAAGGAGGAATGTGGATGCAATTGAGTGACAGCCGAGAAATCGCCGCGCCCCGCGAGGTGGTTTGGGCGGCGCTTCTTTCGGCAGAGGTATTAAAAGAATGCGTGCCGGGATGCACCGAAATGTCTGGCTCTGCCGAAGAGGGCTTCGAGGCGACGGTCGTCCAAAAAGTAGGCCCCGTGAAAGCCACCTTTAAGGGGGCGGTTGCCGTGTCGGACCGGGTCGAGGGCGAAAGCCTGATGCTCTCGGGTGAAGGCAAGGGCGGCGCTGCGGGCTTTGCCAAGGGCGGTGCCAAAGTCCGCCTTGAAGTCATCGAGGGCGGCACCAAGCTTACGTATGATGTCGAGGCCAACGTGGGCGGCAAGCTCGCGCAATTGGGCAGCCGCATCATCGACGGTTTTGCCAAAAAAATGGCGGATGATTTTTTCACTCGGTTCAAGGACACCGTCGAAGGCCCCGCAGACAATGCGGATGCCGAAGTGGTGGCTGAAGCCGAGGAAAAGAAGAAAGGTTGGCTCAAACGCGTTTTCGCGGGCTGAGCCGAGACAAGAACTCAGGGAGGAGATCTGATGAAGGTTACTATGACGGTGAACGGGGCGTCCCGTTCGGGAGAGGTTGAAGGGCGCACCTTGCTCGTCAACTTCTTGCGCGACACGCTGCACCTTACAGGCACCCACGTTGGTTGCGACACCTCGCAATGCGGCGCTTGCGTGGTGCATGTGAATGGCCAAGCGGTCAAATCCTGCACGATGCTGGCCGCGGAGGCTGACGGCGCCGAGATCAAAACCGTGGAAGGCATGGCCAACGGCGATGGTTCGCTCTCGACGATCCAGCAAGCTTTCCAAGACCATCACGGCCTTCAGTGCGGCTTTTGCACACCGGGGATGGTGATGTCGACGGCGGCGCTGCTGAAAGAAAATCCCAAGCCGACAGAGGCAGAAGTGCGCCATTATCTGGAAGGCAATATCTGCCGCTGCACGGGCTACCATAACATCGTCAAGGCGGTGATGGCGGCCTCTGGGCAGGACGTCTCGACTATCGCAGCTGAGTAAGCGCCCTGGGCGGGATGAGCCCGCCCGACGGATTTCGGAACACGAGGGTGCGCCTCGCGCATCTATCCAAGGGAGGATCGAATGCCGAAAGATCATGGCATTGGCGCTAGCATCAAGCGGCGCGAAGACGTGCGGTTCCTGACAGGAGCTGGGAACTACACGGACGACATCAACATTCGCTGTCAGGCGTATGTGTATTTCTTGCGCTCCGATGTGGCGCATGGAAAACTCAACAAGGTCGATACATCGGCCGCTTCCAAAATGCCGGGCGTTGTCCGCATTTTCACCGGTGCTGATTTTGCAGCGGTTGGTGGCATCCCCTGCGGCTGGCAGGTGACGGACCGTCACGGAGAGCCGATGAAGGAACCAGCGCATCCCGTCTTGGCGCAAGGCAAAGTGCGCCATGTCGGCGACCCGATCGCTGCTGTGGTGGCTGATACGCTGGAGCAAGCCCGCGATGCCGCCGAAGCGATTGAGTTGGATATTCAAGAGCTGCCAGCTGTGGTAAATATGAAAGCGGCGGTGCAGTCCGGCTCGGCATTGGTGCATGACGATATCGGCACCAACCTTTGCTACGACTGGGGCTTTGTCGAAGAAAACAAAGCGGCCGTCGATGAGGCGATCAAAAACGCAGCTCACGTCACCACGCTGGAATTGGTCAACAACCGCCTTGTTGCCAACCCGATGGAGCCGCGCGTGTGCGTGGGTGATTATAGCCGGGCGACGGATGATCACACGCTCTACACAACTTCGCAAAACCCGCATGTCATCCGCTTGCTGATGGGCGCCTTCGTTCTGGGCATTCCCGAGCACAAGCTGCGGGTCGTGGCGCCGGACGTGGGCGGTGGTTTTGGCACCAAAATCTTCCACTATGCCGAAGAAGCCTTCTGCACCTTCGCGGCCAAGGCCTGCAACCGTCCCGTAAAATGGACTGCGTCGCGTTCCGAAGCCTTCATGTCAGACGCACATGGTCGCGACCACGTGACCAAGATCGAACTGGCACTGGACAAAGACAACAACTTCACCGCCATCCGGACCGAAACCTACGCGAATATGGGGGCATATCTGTCCACATTTGCGCCGTCGGTTCCCACATGGCTGCATGGCACGCTGATGGCAGGCAATTATCGCACGCCATTGATCTATGTGAACGTGAAGGCCGTCTTTACCAACACGGTTCCCGTCGACGCTTATCGCGGCGCAGGTCGCCCGGAAGCAACCTATCAGATTGAGCGTGTGGTTGACAAAGCCGCCCGCGAATTGGGCGTCGATCCGATTGCCCTGCGGCGTCAGAACTTCATCAAACCCGATCAATACCCCTACCAAACTCCCGTCGCCGTGGCCTATGACACCGGCAACTATGACGCGACAATGGACAAGCTGATTGAAATTGCCGATCTGGCAGGCTTCGAAAAGCGCAAGAAGGCCTCGGCTGCCAAAGGGTTGCTGCGTGGTCTTGGGGTGAACTGCTACATCGAGGCTTGCGGCATCGCGCCGTCCAACCTCGTGGGGCAACTGGGCGCGCGGGCAGGTCTTTATGAATCTGCTACCGTGCGGGTAAACGCCACTGGCGGTATCGTGGTAATGACAGGCTCGCATAGCCATGGTCAGGGCCATGAAACAGCCTTTCCGCAGGTCATTTCGGAAATGCTCGGGATTGACGAGTCGATGATCGAGATCGTCCATGGCGACACTTCCAAAGTGCCTATGGGCATGGGCACTTACGGCTCGCGGTCGCTGGCTGTTGGTGGCTCGGCCATGGTCCGCGCAACCGAGAAAATCCTGAGGAAAGCCAAGAAAATCGCGGCGCACCTCATGGAAGCCTCGGATGGCGACATCGAAGTCAAGGATGGCCGGTTCCACGTTGCAGGCACCGACAAATCCGTGGCTTGGGGCGATGTCACCCTTGCCGCCTATGTGCCGCATAACTACCCGCTCGAAGATATCGAGCCGGGCCTTGAGGAAACCGCCTTCTATGACCCGTCGAACTTCACCTATCCTGCGGGCGCCTATGCCTGCGAAGTGGAGCTGGACCCGGAAACCGGGCGCGTGACGATCGAGCGTTTTGCCGCTGCCGATGACTTCGGCAATGTGGTCAACCCGATGATCGTTGCAGGTCAGGTACATGGCGGGATTGCCCAAGGCGTGGGCCAAGCCCTGATGGAAGGCGCAGTCTATGACGACAATGGCCAGCTCCTGACAGGCTCCTACATGGATTACGCCATGCCGCGTGCGACAGATGTGCCCTTCTATCAAGTGGACCATTCCTGCGTCACGCCCTGCACCCACAACCCGCTCGGGGTTAAAGGATGCGGCGAAGCAGGTGCCATCGGTTCGCCTCCGGCGGTTGTGAATGCGGTTCTCGATGCGCTGAATTCCGGCGGTATCAAGATCGATCATATCGACATGCCAGTGAGCCCGTCGCGCGTTTGGGCGGCGATCCAAAAGGCCAAGGCCTGATCTCTCCTTGCCCGGCCGTATCAGGCCGGGCATTTCACGGATGAATGGGGGCCAAGGCCCTCTTGGGAGGAAAACATGTATAATTTCGACTTCGTAAAACCGAAGACGCTGGCCGAAGCCGCCGCTGCAATGGCTGGCGACGAGGCACAGGCGCTGGGCGGCGGTCAAACGCTGATCCCCTCGCTGAAAGCGCGTCTTGCCAGCCCGACGACTCTGGTCAGCCTCGGTGGTATCAAGGAAATGGTTGGCGTCTGCACAGGCGACGACGGCTCTACCTGCATCGGCGGCGCGACAACGCATGGCGCTGTCGCCAAAGACGCAGCCAAGCTTTATCCAGCGCTTGCCAAACTCGCGGCAGGCATCGGCGATCCGGCTGTGCGAAACCGTGGCACGATTGGCGGGAGCCTTGCCAACAACGACCCGGCGGCGTGCTACCCTTCGGCGGCTCTGGCCTCGGGGGCAACCATCGTCACCAACACCCGCAAAATCGCGGCGGATGACTACTTCCAAGGCATGTTCACAACGGCGCTGGACGCCGGAGAAATCGTGACCGAAGTGCGTTTCCCGGTGCCGGAAAAAGCCGCTTATATCAAATTTGAACAACCTGCCTCACGCTTTGCCCTGACAGGTGTTTTTGTGGCCAAATACAAAGATGGCGTGCGCGTCGCAGTGACGGGGGCCTCCGAGGGCGGTGTTTTCCGCTGGAAAGAAGCCGAAGCGGCACTTTCCAAGGACTTCTCCGCCAAGGCTTTGGCAGGGCTTTCGGCCTCTGCGGATGGCATGATCACAGACCTGCATGGCACGGCTGCTTATCGCGCCCATCTCGTCGGCGTCTTGACCCGCCGGGCCGTCGAAGCCGCCGCCTGATCACACTGATCCAAAACAAAACGCCCCGGAGCCTGCGCTTCGGGGCGTTTTTTCATGCTTGTCATGAGCCGTCAGACCAAGCGGCCCCATAGGTCGTATTCCCCGGCCTCTTCTACTTCGACTGTCACGATATCTCCCGGGGCCAATCCCTCATGGCCTTCATCAATAAAGAGATTACCGTCAATTTCCGGCGCATCGGCCTTGGTCCGGCAAGTCGCGGCGTCTTCATCCACTTCATCGACGATGACCTGTAGGGTCTGCCCCACTTTTGCCTGCAACTTTGCCTCTGAAATCGCTTGTGCTTTGGCCATGAAACGGTCCCAACGGTCCTGTTTCACCTCATCTGGAACATGATCGGCCAAGTCATTCGACCGTGCCCCTGCAACATTTTCATATTGAAAGCATCCAACTCGGTCGAGCTGTGCTTCATCCATCCAATCCAACAGCGTCTGAAACTCGGCCTCCGTCTCGCCGGGATAACCCACGATAAAGGTCGAGCGCAGCGTGATGTCCGGGCAATCGCGGCGCCATGCTGCGATTTCTTCCAAGGTCCGCGTCGCGGCTGCAGGTCGCGCCATCCGTTTCAAAACATCAGGGTGAGCATGCTGGAACGGAATATCAAGGTAGGGCAAAATCCCGCCTTCGGCCATCATCGGGATCAATTCGCGCACGTGGGGGTAGGGGTAGACGTAATGCATCCGAACCCATGCGCCTAGTTGGCCCAACTCCCGTGCCAGATCGAGAAAGGGAAACTTGCTGGGCCGATCCGCCCAATCCGTGCCATAGGCCGACGTATCCTGACTTATGATCAGCAATTCACGGACGCCATTCTCGACCAGCTTTTCCGCCTCACGCATCACCGCCTTCTGTGGTCGCGATACAAGTCGCCCCCGCATGTCTGGGATGATGCAGAATTTACACTTGTGGTTACAGCCTTCGGATATCTTGAGGTAGCTGTAATGCCGAGGCGTCAATTTTATCCCTTGCGGCGGCAGCAAATCCACAAAGGGGTGGGGCGATGGGGGCACCGCGTTATGCACCGCGTCCAACACCTGTTCATATTGATGCGGCCCGGTGACCGCCAATACCTTGGGATGCACACCCGTAATATAGTCGGGTTCGGCCCCCAGACAGCCCGTTACAATCACGCGGCCATTCTCCTGCAAGGCCTCGCCAATCGCCTCTAGGCTTTCTGCCTTGGCGCTGTCGAGAAACCCGCAGGTATTGACGATGACCGCATCCGCTCCGGTGTAATCGGGCGAAATCGCGTATCCTTCGGCGCGCAGCCGGGTCAAAATTCGCTCGCTATCCACCAAGGCCTTGGGACACCCCAAAGACACCATGCCGATCGTCGGCTGGCCCGGGCGCGGGGCATCTGCGAAGCGCGGCTTCGGGGCAAGGTCTGGGCGGAGCGAGGGCGGATTTTGTGACATGGATCGCGATATACCGCGCGCCGCCGCTCTCGGGAAGGGGCCGCTTGACGATTGCGCGTCAAGCGGCCTCTATGGGCCAAGAAAGCGCAAACGCGAACCCAAGGGGAGAGCCGAGGAAT
>DOOI01000202.1 GCA_003512825.1 Paracoccaceae bacterium
CCTTCGGGCGCGGCACTTTTTGAGTGGTTCAAAGGCTTTGCATGAAATTTCCTGTCAGCCCTGTTGACGGATAGAGCGATTCATCCTAGCGTCTGCCTCACATAAGTCGGCCAGTCCGACGGGGAGAAAAAAATAACATCGGGGCGCCCTCTGCGGCGCCTCGAGGCTTTTCAAGGCCCGCTCTTTAGATCCAATAGTCACGCAGCTCATGCGCTGACTTTTGAATTAAAAATACGCTCAAAACGGCAGGATTTCGCCATCGCTTCTGCTGCAAAGGGAAATTCGCTCCTGACACTGCTTTCCCGGCATGTTAGAGCGCTCTCAACCTAAATCAAGAGGAATGGCCCGAATGCCCAAGCTTCTGACGACGCTCTCTGTGACTGCCCTGCTCGCCTTCGCGACACCGCTTTTCGCGCAAACAGCAACCCCCACAGAAGCGCCCGCAGCGGACGCAGGAACAACCACCGATGCGGCCAAGCCAGATACGGCGCTGAGCCTCGGCCAAACCAGCCCCGATGGTCCCGGCACCGCCTATGTCAAAGAAAGCATCGATGACTGGCAGCTAGAGTGTATCCGGGTTGAAGAAGGCCAAGAAGAGCCCTGCCAGATGTTTCAGCCCCTGCTGGATACCGAAGGCAATCAGGTTGCCAATATCAGAATTTTCCGTCTGCCCGAAACGGGCGAAGCCATTGCAGGTGCTTTGGTCGCTGTGCCGCTGGAAACGCTCCTGACCGCGCAATTGACGATCACCGTCGATACGGCCAAGCCACAACTCTACCCGTTCTCGGTCTGCGATCGTCTGGGCTGCTACGCCCGCATCGGCTTTCGCAAGGCAGATATAGCAGCCTTCAAGAAAGGGGCAAAAGCCACCATCACCTTGGTGCCTTTCGTAGCCCCTGATCAGAAAGTGGCGCTCCCGATGTCGCTAAAGGGCTTTACCGCATCTTACGACAAAGCCTCAGTCGTGTCCGGGCAATAACCCCGCCCTACACGGCCTTGATATTCCCTGCCAACACAGAAAGGCCGCCCTTCGAGGCGGCCTTTTTCGTTTAATTTTAGATGCTTATACCTTTTTCAAGGCGATCACTGCATTCAATCCACCAAAGGCAAAGGCGTTTGACAATGCCACGTCCACCTTGGCGTCGCGGGCTTCATTGGGCACAATATCCAAGGCGCATTCCGGGTCAAACTCTTCATAGCCAATCGTTGGTGCAATCACCCCATCGCGCAGGGCCATGATACATGCCAACAACTCCACCGCCCCCGTCGCTCCAATCAAATGCCCATGCATCGATTTGGTCGACGACATCATCAACCGATCCGCATGGGGGCCAAACACATCAGCCACAGCGGCACATTCGGTTTTGTCATTGGCAGCTGTGCCCGTTCCGTGAGCATTGATATATCCCACCTGATCACCCGAAATCTGCGCGTCCCGCAATGCCCCGGCAATCGCCCGTGCTGCGCCTTGCTTGGACGGCATCACAATATCTGCGGCATCCGACGACATCGCGTAACCGATCACCTCCACCAAGATTTCCGCGCCGCGTGCACGGGCATGTTCGTATTCCTCAAACACGAAAATCCCGGCCCCCTCCCCCTGCACCATGCCATTTCGATTGGCCGAAAATGGGCGGCACGCGTCTTTCGACATGACCCGCAAACCTTCCCAGGCCTTGATCCCGCCAAAGCACAGCATGGATTCCGATCCACCCGTCACCATCACCGGCGACATGCCCGAACGCACCATTTGATAGGCTTGCGCCATCGCATGATTGGACGAGGCACAGGCCGTCGAGACGGTAAAAGATGGTCCTCTCAGGTTGTATTCCATTGACACATGAGAACAGGCCGCATTGTTCATCAGCTTCGGCACCACAAAGGGATGCACCCGGTTCTTACCTTCTTCGTAGACCGCCCGGTAATTGTCGTCCCACGTCGACACCCCGCCCCCCGCGGTCCCCAAAACGACCCCGGCCCTGTCAGCCAAAGCACCGCTAAACTCAATCCCTGATTGGGAAATCGCTTCTTTCGCAGCCATCAATGTGAACTGTGTAAAGCGATCATAAAGCGTCATTTGCTGGCGGTTAAAATGGCCCTCGGCCTCAAATCCCTTGACTTGACCGCCAATCGTAATGGCCAGACGTTCTACATCGCGAAACTCCAGCGCCCCAATCCCGCAGGTGCCAGACCGCATTGCGACCAGTGTTTCAGCCACATTGTGACCAAGCGCATTTATCGTGCCAGCGCCCGTGATGACCACCCGCTTCATGCGCGCTGCTCGACCACCAGTTTTTCAATACCGGCCACAATGGACGCCACAGACGCGATGTCAAACTCACTGTTTTCAGGTTCATTTGCGTTAAAGGGGATCGAAATATCGAACGCTTCTTCAATCGCAAAAATCGCTTCGACCAGCCCTAGGCTATCTATCCCAAGGCTATCCAAAGTCGACGCCAGCGTGACGTCGCTCGGGTCGAGAACGGCTTGCTCTGCGATGATCTGGATGACGCGGTCCTTGATATCGGTCATAGCCTTCCTCCGTTTGCAGGAACTGCTCTCGATTTAGTCGCTCGAACCCGGCTTGAAAACAGCTTTCTGTAGCGCCGCAACGTCGCGGAACAGACGCGGCAAACGGCGGATGCCTTTATAGGATTCAATATGGGTCTGCATCTGCATTGCAGGGTATCCCAGCATCACCCGGCCCGCTGGCACATTCGCCAACACCTTGGTCGCGCCTCCGGTGATGACATGATCCCCGATCAAGAGGTTGTCAGAAACACCCGTCTGCCCCCCCAAGACCACGTTGTTCCCAATCCGCGTTGACCCCGCCACCCCCACTTGCGCGCAAATCAGACAATCATTGCCGATTTCCACATTATGCCCAATCTGTGCGAGGTTATCGAACTTGACGCCATTGCCGATCTTGGTGTCACGCACCGTGCCGCGATCGATGCAGGCATTCGCCCCCAACTCTACATCGTCACCGATCTGCACCGACCCGAGTGAATGAATGCGCGCATAGGATTGCGCCCGAGCCGCGCGCTCTGCGCCCAGTGTTGCACGAACTTGCTCGATGTCAGACACTTCTGGCGTCACAAAGGAAAACCCATCCCCCCCCACCACAGCACCGTGTTGGGCAAAGAACCGCGCTCCAATCGTGACACACTGGGC
>DOOI01000108.1:0-315 GCA_003512825.1 Paracoccaceae bacterium
GCCTCAAAGGCATTCGAGCGCCGGAATGTCGGCGTTTCATAGCGCGGCTCATCATCCTTGGCGAAATAGTTCACCACTTCAAGGCCGTACTGCTGCCCCCAGACCGCACCCATATTGTCAAAGGTTTCATACATCGGTGTCGTGCGGAACGGGCGGGCCGCCGGGCGCTCTTCGTTCGGATAAGAGACCGAGAAGCGCATCTGATAATTCTCGATAACTTTCGGCACCGTGTAGCCGGGCGTTGTCCAATCGCCAAACCGCGACACATCAAAGCCACGTGGATCGCGCTCCACTTCGCCTTCAATCATCCATTGA
>DOOI01000108.1:595-921 GCA_003512825.1 Paracoccaceae bacterium
CCAGCGCCAATCCCATGCCACCGCCTTGGCTGAACCCTGCCATCACCGCACAGGCCGACCAATAGTTCCGCAAGCCCGGCACGGGGCCAATCAGCGGGTTTCCATCAGGCGCAAAAGTAAAGGGCCCATGGATCACCCGCTTTACGCCCGCGCGTTCCAGAACCGGGAAGCGGCGATAGGCAAAGGCCACCGAATCCTCAATCTTGTCCCACTGCTCATTGAGCAATTCATGACCAAAATCCCAAGGCGTCCCATTCACGGCCCATGGCTCACAGGGTTTTTCATAAAACCCAATGCAAAGCCCGCGGCCTTCTTGGCGCAGGTAG
>DOOI01000108.1:1174-3645 GCA_003512825.1 Paracoccaceae bacterium
CCGCGGCCTTCTTGGCGCAGGTAGCTTTCGCCGCCCGGATCCATGACATGCGGAAATTCTTTGCCGCGTTCAAGGAAGGACATAATTTCAGGGATATCATCGGTCACTAGATATTGGTGCGCCATAGGCAGCAACGGAAGATAGACACCCGCCATAGCCCCCACTTCGCGCGCCCATAGCCCAGCTGCGTTGACCACGTGCTCGGCATGAACTGTGCCCTTGTCCGTTACCACATCCCACGTGCCATCAGGGCGGGGATTGGTTTCCAGAACGCGGGTATGCAACACGATCTCCGCTCCGTTCATCCGTGCGGCTTTGGCATAGGCATGGGTGGTGCCCGAAGGGTCAAGGTGACCATCCAGCGGATCATAGAGCGCGCCAATAATGCCCGTGGTATCGACGAGCCCATCGGTCATCTTTGCCACTTCTTCAGGGCCAAGGATTTCAGTATCGAGGCCCATATAGCGATGCTTGGCGCGTTCCGCCTTCATCTGCTCAAAGCGCGCCTGTGTATCGGCAAGTGTAATGCCGCCCACATGGTGCAACCCGCAGGATATACCCGTAAGCTCTTCTAATTCCTTGTAAAGCCGGATGGTGTAGCCTTGAAGAGCCGCCATATTCGTATCGCCGTTGAGCGTATGAAATCCTCCTGCGGCGTGCCACGTCGAGCCAGAGGTCAACTCCGAGCGCTCGATCAGCATGACGTCTTTCCAGCCCAATTTGGTCAGGTGATACAGAACCGAACAGCCGACGACGCCGCCGCCGATCACGGCCACACGAGTGGTGGTTTTCATAGGACTCCCCTTCGAGGCAAAGCTTTCTGGGCCTTACACTCTGCTTGCTGATGCAAGGCGGCAAGCCGGAAAGCGACGTTTCTTGTCGCAGTCGCTATCCGGCTTGGGAGTTATTCTGCAGCGATCTTGATAACCGGTTCCATTTCCCGCAGGGCATCGTCGGGAAGGTGGCATTTGATTTGATGGCCGTCCGCCACGTGCCGCACTGGCGGCACTTCGCGCTCGCAAAGTCCACCTTCAACGCTCGATTTCCATCGGCAGCGCGTCTGGAAGGGGCAACCAGGGGGTGGGTTCATCGCTGACGGAATGTCGCCCTCAAGCACAATGTGCTTCTTTTGAACCTTCGTATCGGCAATCGGCACCGCAGAGAGCAACGCTTCGGTGTAAGGGTGGTAGGGCGGCGAGAAGACCTGATCGGTCGTGCCCAACTCCACCACATGGCCGAGATACATCACCATGACGCGGTCCGACAAATACCGCACGATTGAAAGATCGTGGCTGATGAACAAAAGCGTGGTTTTTTCTTTCCGCTGGATCTCCATCAACAGGTCAGTCACGGCAGCCTGCACCGATACATCGAGCGCAGAAACAGGCTCATCGGCCACCACAATTCGTGCGCCACCCGCAAAAGCACGTGCAATTCCAACACGTTGCTTCTGTCCGCCCGATAGCTGGCGCGGCATCCTATCCGCAAATGCGCGCGGCAACTTCACCAGATCCAATAATTCCAAACTGCGGTTGCGGCGCTCCTCGTCGGTGGCCCCGTAGCCAAAAATTTCCAAGGCGCGCATGATCTGGCGGCCCACTGTCATTGATGGATTGAGCGTATCGAAGGGGTTTTGAAACACCATCTGCACATCGGCGACGGTCTTGGTGTCGCGGCTTTCGATCGGCGAATTCTGAATCTCTCGACCATCGAGCAGGATTTTTCCATCTGTCGCGGTTTCCAAACCCATCAGCACTTTGGCAAAGGTGGATTTCCCGCAACCAGACTCTCCCACAATCGCCAAGGTTTCGCTTTCCCGCGCCTCGAAACTAAGTGTTTCATTGGCCTTCACGACCTTCTTCGCGCCGCCCCCAAAGAGGGCATTCGCGGCAACTTCATAGTATTTCTTGAGGTTGTCGATCTTGAGAACAACCTCACCGATTTTGCCTTTTTCCTTGGTCGCCATTGCTTCCATCGGGGCCTTCCAATCGATTTCGCCATGGCGGAAGCAACGGGATTCATGGAGTTTTTGGCCGTCAACGTCGAACATTGGCACTTCTGCCGCGTCGCATCTGCCTTTGACAAAATAGTCGCAACGCGGGCCAAAATTACAGCCCTGTGGGCGCTCATGGGGCAGTGGGAAGTTGCCGGGAATAGCCTTGAGGGGGCGGGCGTTTTTATCAGCACCGGGAACAGGGATCGAGCGGAAGAGGGCTTGGGTGTAGGGGTGGCGCATTTCCTCAAATACGGTCTTGATATCACCGCGCTCGACGGCTTCGCCGGAATACATCACGCAAATCCGATCGCAGGTTTCAAGCACCAGGCCCAGATTGTGCGAAATGAACAGCATGGAGGTGCCGTATTTCTTGCCCAGATCCTTTACCAACTCGACAATCGCGGCCTCGACGGTCACGTCCAGTGCCGTGGTCGGCTCGTCGAGGATCAGTAAAGAAGGCTTTGACATCAAGGCC
>DOOI01000108.1:3958-4092 GCA_003512825.1 Paracoccaceae bacterium
CTGGCCACCGGATAATTGGTGCGGATAAGACCGCAGAATGCGGTCAGGGTCGGGCAGTTTGACGTCTGTCACAACCTGCAAGGCGCGTTGGCGGGCCTCGTCTTCGCTGATGCCCTCATGGATCATCGGCACTT
>DOOI01000160.1:0-476 GCA_003512825.1 Paracoccaceae bacterium
GGTTTGCGCCAAGGAGGAAAAGATCACGCGCAAGCTGGGACGCGTTCCACGATAGCCCAAGACCATCACAGTCGCGATCAGAACCAAGCCCGCCCAAAGCGCCGCGCGCTCCGGCTGATACCCTTTCCAAAACAAAAGATAGATCAGCACCGCAAAGGAAACGACGAAATGCACCCCGCGCAGCACCACGCGCGCATCGGGGATGTTTTCTTTCGGCACCGCCTTGATACCCAGCTTTGCCGCTTCCAGATCGGCCTGAATGAACAGCGCCACATAATAAAGCAACGCTGGCACCAAGGCTGCCATCACGATCGACGAATAGGGGACCGCCAGAAACTCAGCCATCAAGAAGGCCGATGCTCCCATCACTGGCGGCATCAACTGCCCCCCTGTCGAGGCCACAGCCTCAATCGCGCCCGCCTTATGTGCCGGATAGCCATCGCGCTTGATCATCGGGATGGTCACCACCCCTGTGC
>DOOI01000160.1:689-871 GCA_003512825.1 Paracoccaceae bacterium
GGGCACAGGGATGGTCACCACCCCTGTGCCCACCACATTGGCCACGGCCGATCCACTGATCGAGCCAAACAGCCCCGAGGCCAGCACGGCAATTTTCATCGACCCGCCCCGAAACCGCCCCATGCCCAACATCGCGGCATCGGTAAAAAACGCCGATCCACCCGTAATATTCAACAAAACCC
>DOOI01000160.1:1186-1378 GCA_003512825.1 Paracoccaceae bacterium
GAACAGGATGAAGGCCACAACCACCGTCGAGGCCACCGAGATAGGCAAGCCCAAGATGCCGTTTGAATCAAACGCCATATAGCCTGCCAACAGCTGCCAATTCTGTGTGCGCCCCTGTAAACGCCCCGGCAAAATGTCGCCAAAGAGCGCGTAAAGCACAAAAACCGCAATAATCGCGACCAATATCCACCC
>DOOI01000160.1:1658-1860 GCA_003512825.1 Paracoccaceae bacterium
GTCGCGCGGCGAAGTGCCTCCAAAGTCAGTGCCAAAGCGATCAATCCCGGCAGCCAAACCTCCAGCGGCCGGGAAAAGATTTTCAAAACCAAGTCCGGATACCGTCCGGCAACATAGGCCATGGTGATCATCGACAGCAGCGCCAACCCCAGATCGATCAACGGCACCCCTCCCCGCTCCCCGCCACGACGGGCCGGAAGCG
>DOOI01000160.1:2127-14117 GCA_003512825.1 Paracoccaceae bacterium
CCCCCCCCCCCCCCCCCGCCACGACGGGCCGGAAGCGAGAGAAAGGCAATCGGCAACACGAACGCCATCATCGCCGCAAAATATTGCTGAGGATAAAACCCCATGCCAAAATAGCGGTTGATGGACAGCGCCCAGCCGATAGCCGTCAGCGTCATCAACGCTGCCAGCGTGTCGGACAGGGGTCGCCAATATCGTGCGGGCAGGCTCATCGTCGCTGCCCCGCCGGATCCGATCACCATGATCCCAGCCTCACTTCAGGCCGATTTCTTCGAAGAACCGAAGCGCACCGGGGTGATAGGCCACATTGCCGGGATCGCCCCGCATCTCTGCGGGCTTGAACGCTTTCATCGGTGGAAAGGTTTCGCCCATTGCCGCCGATTGCTCATACATGGCCTTGGTCATTTGATAGACCACGTCGTCTGACACCCCCGCATGGGTGAACACCACTTGCGGAAAGGCAATGTAAATCGTGTCTTCCAAGACGCCCGGCATCGAACCTGCGGGCAGTTTCTTGAAATACGCCGTCGGCCAATGCGATTTCGCGGCGGCCAATGCGGCATCGCTGCTATCGTCCACGCCCAGCGCTCGCAGACCACCAACAGCCGCATCCGCCTCACGCACTTTGCCCGCGCCATGCGCGAAAATGAAACCCACGGCATCGCCCGCAATAAACGCATCCGCGCCCGCGACAACCGAGGCAACATTCACCGGAACCACATCCGCACGCGTCATGCCTGCCGTCGAATAGAACGCGTCAAGCTGGGGCAGAATGGTGTTTTGTGCAGTATAGCCATCGGTCATTGGCTTTCCCCGAAGGTCCGCCACGCTCATGATGTCACTGTCTTTGCGAACAAAAATGGCCTCAACGAGCGGCTGAAGAAATGCCACAACACGCAGGTTCTCGTTCACATTTCCAGTCCACCACGCGTCCCCCGTCAGCGCGTAGCTCACCTCTTGGAAATTGGCGACGCCAAATTCGATACCGCCCGAGTTCAGGAACGGAATGAATTGGTTGGGGCTGGTGGCGGGGGTGATCGTTGTATTCAGCCCGCCCGCGTTGGCCGCATTGGCCACCGCAGTACCGATATTGTGGAACAGCGAACCGGGGTTCGAGGTCGCAATTCCAACACTCTGCGCCGAGGCAATTGAGCCCCAGGCGACCAGGCTCGCGGCCACAGCCATCGAGGTGACAAATCGTTTCATCTTTAGTCCTCCCTTGATCAACGCCCTCGTTGGGGCGATTCATAATCTCATTAAGTGAGATTTTGAGTCACATTGGGCTTGCCAAAGATGAATTTCAAGAACATTTTCAAACGAGCAAGAACGGGAAAGCTGATCAATGAGCACGCAAGACCGGCACGACACACCAAAGCTTGAGCCTCAAACCGGCGCCGAAGCGCTGCTGATGGCGCTGAAATCCAATGGCATCGAGTATCTCTTTGCCAATGCCGGCACGGATTTCCCCCCGATCATCGAAGCGCTGTGCCGCTTGCCTGCGGAAGCCGCGCCAATCCCTGTAACCACCCCCCATGAAACCGCCGCCGTCGCTATGGCGCATGGCCATTACCTCGTCTCGGGCAAGCCGCAGTCTGTCATGGTGCACGTGAATGTCGGGCTGGCGAATGCAGTCATGGGGGTGCTTAACGCCGCCTCCGACAATGTGCCGATGGTGGTGATGTCGGGCCGCACGCCCCTTACTGAGACAGGGCGCGCCGGGCGTCGCATGACGCCAATCCAATATGGGCAAGAAATGTTCGATCAGACTTCGCTGCTGCGCGAAGCGGTCAAGTTCGACTACGAAATGCGCTATCCCGAGCAAGCGGGTGCCATGGTCTCACGGGCAACGGCCATCGCCATGTCCGACCCACGTGGCCCGACCTACCTCAGCCTGCCGCGCGAGCCCTTGGGCGACCAAATTCCCATAGATAGTCCCGCGGATCTGACCCCACGCCAAAGCGCCGAACGCGCCGCCCCCTCCGCGCATGCAATATCGCAAGCAGTAGCACTTTTGGCGCAGGCCCAGCGCCCGATGGTCATTTGCCAAAGGGGCGACCCCGAAGGCCGCGTTGCCGCAGCCCTGAGCGAATTGGGCAAAACCCATGGCATAGGCACCGTCGAACCCTTTGTGGTGCGGAATGTTCTCGCGCATGATGATCCTGCCGCCCTTGGGTTCAATCCCTCCCTGATCCGCGACGCCGATGCGCTTCTTATTGTCGACAGCGGCGTGCCTTGGATCGAAGCCACCCACGCCCCCGCACCCGACATTCCCCTGATCCACATCGGGTCTGACCCCCTCTTCACACGCATGCCGATGCGGGGCTACCGCTCATCGCTTTCCATCGCCGCCGATCCCGCCCTTACGCTAAGCGCCCTAAGCGCGGCCCTGAGCACAGGTTTGAATGCGGCCCCATCCACGGCCGGCATCGCCACCCGCAAGGCCGAACTGGCCAGCAAAGCCGCCGCCCGCAGCATGGCACGCCAGCGCAGCATCGACACAGCCGCCCAGCAAGACCCGATGGGTGCCGAATACCTCAGCCACTGCCTCTCCGAGATCATGGATGAGGACGCGGTAATTTTCAGTGAACTGGGTCTGGTCCCAGCCGCGATGCGCCTCAAAGGGCCAAACCGCCTCTTTTCGAACCCGCATTCCGGCGGCTTGGGCTGGGCGCTGCCCGCAGCGCTCGGCGCACAATTGGCCCGACCCGGCAAACTGACCATCGCAGCAATGGGCGATGGGTCTTACATCTTCGCCAATCCCGTGGCCTGCCATCAGATTGCCGAAGCGCTGGCGCTTCCCATTCTGATCATCATCAAAAACAATGCGATGTGGAACGCCGTCCGTCGCTCGGTGGTCAATGCCTATCCGGGTGGCAGCGCGGCACACGCCAATCGCATGCCCCTCACCTCACTCGAACCACTCCCCGATTTTGCCGCCATCGCTTCGGCCAGCCGCGCCTTCGCAGAACGCGTCGAAACCCCTGCCGCCTTGCCCCAAGCACTGGCGCGCGCCTGCGCTGCAATCAAAACCGAAGGGCGGTCTGCCCTTCTTGATGTCCGCGTCGCGCCCTCAGATCACCACTAAGTGCCCCCTCACCCAAAGCGTCTCAGCGCCTCAGGCCAAGGGGTTCTTATAATAATCCTGCAAATGGATGTATTCGTCGCTCAAGCGCTCGCGCAGCGCATCAATGGTCGCAGGCGCAAGATCACTCAGCTTCAACGGGTGCTCCGTGCTGTTAAACCGCGGCACGCGCACCTCTCGCCCCGCCCTTGCGCTCAAATCAGCACCGAGTTGGCCAAGATTCTCCGTCTTGTAAACCGTATCAAACCGCAGCGGCAGCGGCCCAATAAATAAATGTGACGGCAAGGCGTGGTGTTTGATTGTCGATGACAACTCCATATAGGCCAACAGATTCTGAAAGAAAAAGTCGGGGTCCGGGTCCATCGGCAGCGCGGTTTGCTCGCGCATCTTCGGGCTGTGGTATAGCTCCTTCAGCTCCTCCACGCGATTTGAATACACGCCCAGCAGCCGCTTCAACGGATCGCGCACCACCGCAAAACGCCACCATGTGCCATCTGAATATGGCTCCCATCGATGCGGGCGAAACCGCGTGGTCTGATAATGCGCGTGCACGCAATATGGATCAGCGGCAATCTCCTCTGCCGTAATCGGCGCTTCGGGATCGATGCTGGCAAGGGCCGCTTTCACCGAAGTGCAGGCCGCCTTTGGGATGGGCATATAGACAATCCGCAGGTCGGGCAGGGCAACGCTCATTCGCAGTAAGGCTCATTCGTAACAAGGAGGGCAGCAGTAGATCACCCTCAGTTTCTTGACCGCTCAACCCTACTGCCCTCTTGCTTTGTTTCCAACCCGGAAACCGCCGATGCGCCACCAAAGCGCAAATGCGCTGTTACTGCGCCAAACGGAGTGCCAATCGGTTCTGCGCTTCAATCACGCTCGGCAGATCAATTGTCACCACCTGCCCCGCAGCCACCACAGGCCGTCCCTCGACAAAGAGGTCACGCACCCGCACAGGCCCCGCAAGCAGCAGCGCCGCCGGGTCCCAGCTTCCCGCGCTCTCAATCCCTGTGACATCCCACAGCGCAATGTCCGCGCGTTTGCCCACGGCAATGCGCCCGCAGTCTGAGCGCCCCAGCACATCCGCCCCACCGCGCGTTGCAATCTCCAGCGCCTCGCGCGCACTCATTGCATCCGCGCCACGCGCCACCCGCTGCAAAAGCATCGCCTGCCGCGCTTCCAGCACCATATTTCCCGCATCATTGGAAGCCGAGCCATCCACCCCCAGCCCCACGTTCACACCAGCGTCTCGCATCGCCCGCACAGGCGCTATCCCCGATCCCAAACGACAATTTGAACATGGGCAATGCGCCACCCCCGTCTGACTTCCCGCAAACAATGCGATTTCCGCCGAGTCTAACTTGACACAATGCGCGTGCCAGACATCCGCCCCCGTCCACCCCAATTCTTCGGCATATTGCCCGGGACGACAGCCGAACATCTCCAGACTATAAGCAATATCCTCGTCATTTTCTGCCAAATGGGTGTGCAGCATCACACCCTTGTCACGCGCCAAAAGCGCCGCATCCCGCATCAACTCCCGGCTCACCGAGAAAGGCGAACATGGCGCCAATCCCACTCGGCACATCGCACCTTCGCTTGCATCATGAAACCGATCCACCAACCGGATCATATCCCTCAGAATATCATCCTCTCGCTCGACCAACCCATCCGGCGGCAAGCCGCCCGCGCTTTCCCCAATCGACATCGCCCCGCGCGTGGGATGAAAACGCAATCCAATTTCCGCCGCCGCATGAATGGTGTCGTCCAGCCGCGCCCCATTAGGGAACAGGTAGAGGTGATCCGATGTCAGCGTGCAGCCCGAAAGAGCCAATTCCGCCAATCCCGTCAGCGTTGATACTCGCATTTCTTCTGGGCCAAAACGCGCCCAAATCGGGTAAAGCGTCTTCAGCCAACCAAAAAGCAACGCATCCTGCCCCCCCGGCACGGCACGGGTCAGGCTTTGGTAAAGATGGTGATGAGTGTTCACCAAACCGGGCGTCACCACACAGCCCTTGGCCCACACCACCTCGGCATGGGGCGCGACAATTCCCTGCCCCACCGCCGCAATCACCCCATCCCGCAGCAGCACATCTGCGCCGCGCAACTCTCGGCGCGCATCATCCATCGTCAGCACGTAATCTGCCTGACGGATCAATATCTCATTCTGGGCTTGGGCTTTTGTCAGCATCGGGCGCCTCCTTTTCAGGTCACGCCCCCTCATCTGGCTCACCGCGCGCCGGAAAGGGGCAAGAGGCGCGTGGTCAAAGCCTAGCGCGCGCGCCTATGCGGAGCAATCACGCAAAATCGCCAAGGCCTCTGCATGCACCGCCGCATTCGCAGCCGCTAATATCCGCCCGCCCTCATGGGCCGGGCCGCCTTGCCAATCGGTGACGATGCCGCCCGCCGCCTCAATCAACGCAATCGGCGCCTGCACATCGTAATTCGACAAACCCGCCTCAATCACCAAATCAATCTGCCCCGCAGCAACCAAAGCATAGGCGTAGCAATCCATCCCATAGCGGACGAGGCGGCACGCCCCTGCCACTGCATGAAACGCAGCCGCTTCGGCAGCTGTCCCGACTTCCGGGAAGGTGCTGAACACAATCGCCTCTGCCAAGGGGCGCGCCTTGCGCGTCGTCAACGGCGCCGCTCCAAGTGGGCCGCGCATCTCGGCCCGGCCCGCCGCTCCCCAAAAACGCTCTCCAATATAGGGCTGGTCAATCATCCCAAGGATCGGTCCGCCTGCGTCGGCCACGGCAATCAACACACCCCATGTCGGCGTCCCCGCAAGGAACCCCCGCGTGCCATCAATCGGGTCAAGTACCCAAGTCAGCCCACTGGTGCCCGCGGTCGCGCCATATTCTTCACCGATAACCGCATCATCGGGCCGCATCTTGGCCAAAACGGCGCGCATGGCGCGCTCTGCTGCGCGGTCACCTTCGGTCACCGGGTCAAATGCACCCTTCCCCGTCAGCTCGGCCTTGTTTTCCGCCCCCAAATCCATGCGCCGGAAAAAGGGAAGGACCGCCACGCGCGCGGCATCTGCCATGGCGTGTGCGGTCCTTTTGAGGTCCGTGACTGATTCCTCGTTGATCTGAGCCATTCCGCTTGCCTTCCCTATATCCGCAGGGATCAGCACCCCCCGTTGGTCTTCGGGAGGCCTAGCGCAGGGCTCAGCCCTTCTCAAGCCACGTCAGAAAGGACGCGTGCCAATTCAAACAAACGACGGCGCTGGTTTTCCGGGATCGCATAATAGGACCGCACCAGATCAAGCGCTTCTTTATCGCCCATAAGATCCGCAGGCACCTTGTCCGACGTCGGAGCAGCGGCATCGAGCCCTTCAAAGAAGAAGCTTACCGGAACCTCAAGAGCGTCAGAGATATCCCAAAGCCGCGAGGCGCTGACGCGGTTCGCACCAGTCTCGTATTTCTGGATCTGCTGGAACTTGATGCCAACACGCTCCGCCAATTGTTGCTGGGTCATGCCGATCAGCCAACGACGGTGGCGGATACGCTTGCCCACGTGTACGTCCACGGGATGTGTCATAGGATGCTCCTTTGATCGCCTTAGCCAGCGGCATGATAGCCTTGACCCCGCCCGACCACATCTTGGCCGAGAAAGATTACTATTTCGCTAGCTTTAGCGCAGGGATTGGGGGTCTCGCAATCAAATTACACCCCAATTAGGCTATACTATCCCTTTGAGACACACTTATAGCGTGTTGACGCTTGGTCAATCCCTTTGTTCCCCCGGCTATCTTTTTGCGCCAGAATCCGCTGGAGGTTGTTTGACTTTCTGGCGATCTCTCGCCTTAAATCTCGAAAAAATCAGGAGTCCCGCATGCGTGCCCTTCACCTTGAGACCACTGGCATGCCGCCCCGCCTTGTCGATTTGCCCATCCCAAAGCCCGGTCCGGGCCAAATCAGGGTCCGAATCGCTGCTTGCGGACTGAATTTCGCCGATCTCCTGATGATCAAAGGCCAATACCAAGACACGCCAGAATCCCCCTTCACCCTCGGCATGGAAGTCGCCGGCACAATCGACGCGCTCGGCGAGGGTGTCGATGGCTTCACTCTCGGAATGCGCGTTGCGGTCTTTGGCGGCCAAGGCGGGCTGGCAGACTATGGCGTTTTCGCGGCCAACCGCGCTGTTGCACTTCCCGAAACCATGTCGATGACCGATGCCGCCGCCTTCCAAATCGCTTATGGCACCACCCATCTCGCGCTCGATCATCGGGCCCGTCTGCAACCCGGCGAGACCCTTCTCGTCACCGGAGCTGCGGGTGGCGTCGGCCTCACCGCCGTTGAACTGGGCAAATTGATGGGGGCGCGTGTCATCGCCTGCGCGCGCGGTGCCGACAAACTCGCCATCGCCGCCGCAGCCGGGGCCGATCATCTCGTTGATGCAGAAACGCCCGACCTGCGCGCAGCCTTCAAAGCACTCGGCGGAGCTGATGTCGTCTATGACGCCGTTGGCGGCGCACAATGGACCGCCGCCTTTCGCACCGCCCGCCCCGAAGGCCGTCTCCTCCCCATCGGCTTCGCGTCGGGCGAGGTGCCGCAAATTCCCGCCAACCACCTCTTGGTGAAAAACCTGACAGTGATCGGGCTCTACTGGGGCGGCTACATGAATTTCCGCCCCGAAATCCTCACCCAAAGCCTCACCACCTTGATGGGCTGGCACGCTCAAGGCCGCCTCACGCCGCATGTCTCCCACATCTTGCCCCTCGACCGCGCCCTTGAGGGGCTGGAACTGCTTCGGACGCGCCAAGCAACTGGAAAAGTGGTCATCACTCTGTGACTGCCGCACCATTCTGACAAAACCGTGATCTCTCACGTGCGATTTTCTCATCCCGGTATTCCGGTTTCTCTTGAAACCTGACGCCGTGATCCCGATATTCCCACAGAACGCTTCCCCATCCGGGGGAGGGAAACGCCAATCGGGAGGCAAACAATGGCTGACTACAACACGATGCGCTCAGTGGCCGGTGCCCGCGCCACCCAGATCGACGAAGGTCTGCGCGCCCATATGAGCAAGGTCTACGGAACAATGTCCGTCGGCATGCTGATCACTTTCGCCGTGGCTTGGGCCGTCGGCACCAACGCTGCGATGCTCTCAGTGCTCTTCACCGGCGTGCTGCGCTGGGTGGTGATGTTCCTGCCGCTGGTCATGGTCTTCGCCTTCGGCGCTGCGATCAACCGCCTGTCGGCCGCTGGCGCACAGCTTTTCTTCTACGTCTTCTCTGCGGCCATGGGCCTGTCGATTGCGTGGATTTTCGCCGTCTACACGGGCTTCTCGATCGCACAGGTCTTCCTTGTGACCTCCATCGCCTTCGCAGCCCTGTCGCTCTACGGCTACACCACGAAAAAAGACATCTCCGGCTGGGGATCGTTCCTGATCATGGGCGTGATCGGCCTTCTCTTGGTCTCGGTCATCAACATCTTCTTGGGCTCGCCGATGGTGTCTTTCGCGATTTCCGCGATCGGCGTGCTGATTTTCGCAGGCCTCACCGCCTTCGACACCCAGAACATCAAGAACACCTATATCGCCCATGCCGCGCATGGCGATCAGGAGTGGCTGGCAAAGTCCGCAATCATGGGCGCGCTGAACCTCTACCTGAACTTCATCAACATGTTCATGATGCTGCTGAACCTGCTGGGCAACCGCGAGTAACCGCGCCTTCCAGCCAACCAATATTCAAAAACAAGGGCCGATCCTCCGGGGGTCGGCCCTTTCTCTTTGGATAGACGTCAGGCCCTCGTCAGGCCCTCGCCTAAACCGCGACCTCAAAGAGCCGCCCCACGGCAGATGTGATGGCCATCGCCACAGCCCCCCAAAACAGCACCCGGCGGATTGAAGGGGCCTTGGGCGATCCCCCCAGCCACGCACCGACGCCCCCCAAGGCCGCCAATGCGCCCAAAGCCACCACACCCACACTGACCCCCACAAACCCCTGCGGCGCCAGCCCAGCCCCCGCCAAAGGCAATGCCGCCCCCCAGCGCAAATGCCACCCCAGGCGCCAACGCCGCTTGTAACGGGTTGGCGTTGCCTTCTAAGCCAAACAGCCCCAGCTCTTCGCGGGCATGGGCACCCAGCGCATCGTGATCCGTCATCTGCTCGGCCACTTGCCGCGCCAAACCCGTCTCTACGCCGCGCGCTTCCAAGCCCTCCGTCAACTCATCCAATTCGTAATCCGGGTCCTCCTCCAGAGCCACCCGTTCCCGCTCCAGATCTGCGGCCTCCACATCGGCCTGCGCCGAAACCGACACATACTCCCCCGAGGCCATCGACAACGCCCCGGCTGTCAATCCCGCCAACCCTGTCAAGACAACCGTTTCCCGTGTCAGCCCCGCTGCCGCAACGCCAACCAAAAGCGAAGCCGTCGACACGATGCCATCATTGGCCCCTAATACCGCTGCCCGCAGCCAATTCGACCGCGTAATGTAATGACCGTCCCGTGGCACCCCGCGCCCCTTCTCAAATGCGACGCAATCGCAAGCCCCTAGAAACGAAAAAGGCCACGCGCTTGGCGTGGCCGATCATCGTCTCGAAGGCGCTTAGATTACTTGATCTTGCCTTCTTTGTACTCGACGTGCTTCCGCACAACCGGGTCATACTTACGAACAGTCATCTTCTCGGTCATCGTCCGTGCGTTCTTCTTGGTCACATAAAAGTGCCCCGTGCCCGCGGTCGAGTTCAGACGGATTTTGATTGTGGTAGGCTTCGCCATGATACTTCTCCTGCGTCGGGCATGGAAAGAAGCCCGCGAAAATCTCGTTGGAGCCAGCCTTTTACTCGCGCCGCCGCCAGAGTCAACAGCCCTCGCCGCGGCGCGGTGACAATTTCGTTACAGTTTTGGCTTGCCCATTCCCGTATGGATCGATGCCACTTTAGCATCATCCAGCATCAAAGCCGCCGCAAGCTGGCGCAGATAGTTGCGCTCGGCATCTGTATCAACGGTAATCGCCATCAAAGCCGCCGAATAGATCTGCCCCCGGCTCGAATCAGTCGCATCCTTGGCCAAGGCCACCGGGTCAACAGGCGCCGCCAAGGCCGCTTCAACAAAGGCAATCTCTTCCTCAGACGACCCGTCAAGTTGATCCAAAATCGCCTGACGCTCCGCGTCGTCGATTTCGCCATCTGACTTTGCGGCCTGAATCATCGCGCTGATCATCAACCGGGCGTTCTCTTCGGTCACTTCGCCCATCGGCGTGCCCGACACCATGCCACCAATCATCCCGCCCAATGCGCCGGCACCAACTTTTGCCATGCCCATCATTTGCCCCAGCCCAGCTTCTGCTTGCTCGCTGGCCCCGGCAGCCGTCTTGCCAAAGGCGTCAAACATACCGCGCAATTGCTCGGTCTGCACCGGCAAGCCCATCTTCTGCGCCATCGTGCCGATTTCATCGGCCATGCCACCGGGCTGGCCTGCGCCACGCATCTTGGTACGCAGGGCCTCCATTCCGCCCATATCCCGAACCTTTTGCATGCCCTTCGCAGCAGCAAACCCAACAGCCAACGTGGCCAACGTGCGAACAAAACTCATCGTATTTCCTCCAGACTATCGCCCCAACATAGCACCGCCTTCGCAACAGTCACGCGACAGTTGCAATTTTGCTCCGGGGAAAATCCCTATGCGCGTGCCCGTTCGCCCCGCACCCCGCTGACCGCATTAACACTGACGGCAGCCAATAGAATTGCGCCGCCCAAAAGCGTGTTGACCGTCGCCGTCTCGCCCAAAAACAACCAAACCCAAAAAGGGGCCAGCAAAACTTCCAAATTCGAGAGCAGCGCCAATTGCGCCGCAGGCACGACCCGGCTGCCCAACGTGTAAAGCACCATACCGCCCGACAGCGTCACAGCCCCCATCATCATTGCCCAACCGATATCTGCAGCGGCGCCCACCATCACTTGCCCCTGCATATACCCCGCACAAAGCCCCGCAACCGAGGCGAAAACCGCCCCGACAAACACCGTGGACAACGTATCGCGCACCCCGCCATGGCGCAGCGACACCGTAAAAACCGCAAAGCCCAGCGCCGAAATCAACGCCGCGACATTCCCCAAAAGAGCGCCATTGGCCAGACCGCCGCGCACCATGACGAAGACCCCCACTTTGGCAATCGCCATCGCCACCCAAGTTTCGCGCCCAACCCGCTCGCGCAGCACAATCCATCCCAGTAACGCCGTCAGAAAAGGCGATACCGCAAAAAGGAAAACCGCATTGGCAATCGTCGTCGATTGAATGGCAACGATCGCGCCACCAAAAGCGGCCACCAGCCCCAAAGCACCAATGACACCGGACATCCCCGTGCGCCGCACCGCAGGCCAAGGCGACCCTCCGGCTCGATAGGCCAAAAACACCAGCAAAACCGGCATCATCCCCACCGAGCGCCAAAACAAGACCGCCCAGGATCCGGCCTCAAGGATTTGACGAAAAATCAGCCCCTGCAAAGACCACAAAAGCCCCGCAATCAGCACCAGCATCACCCCAAGCCCATATCGCATCCACGCATTCCTTTGTGATGCCCCAAGGGGATTGCCTAGACTGGGCCTTGTCTGCCTCAATACCGACCCACCCCATGGCGCAAACTTGCAGCGCGGTCTGCGGGGTGAACCTCCCCGGCCAGCGCCCCTGCGGCCCCCTGTTCGCCCCCTGTAAGCCATGGGCGAGGGGTTTTTTGAAAGAGATTTCAAATGGTCACCGCCAGAATTTGCGCGGAGGGCCTATAAGCCGGATTCTGTTCCCCGGGTTACCCCGGTTCGATGACCATTCCTCTCGACCATGTGTTGCCACGTGGTCTGCAGCTGCCAACCCGGATCGCTCGGGCCAAGGCGACCCTGCCGTGATATCCTCGCGGATCAACCGGCGCACGATCCCTATTCGGCATTGCTCCCGGTGGGGCTTGCC
>DOOI01000187.1 GCA_003512825.1 Paracoccaceae bacterium
TAGAGAGTTTTGCCCGCCCCCTGCCCGTCACGATCATCGCCCGGCTCTTGGGCGTTCCAGACACCCTCGGGCCGGATCTGCTGCATTGGTCCAACGCCATGGTGGCGATGTATCAAGCCCGCCGCAGCCCCGAAATCGAACGTGCCGCCGTCACCGCGACCCAAGAGTTCAGCGCCTTTCTTACTGACTACATCCAACGACGCCGTGCGGCCCCCGCCGACGACCTGATCACCCAGCTCATCGCCGCCGAAGAAGACGGCGCGCGCCTGTCCTTGCCCGAGATGATCTCGACCTGCATCTTGCTGTTGAACGCAGGGCACGAAGCAACAGTGCACAGCATCGGCAATGGCGTGGCGCTGCTCTTGGCCGCCAAGATCCACCCCACTTCCGACAGTGCCGCCGCGATCGTCGAGGAAATCCTGCGCCATGACCCGCCGTTGCATATCTTCACCCGCATCGCACAAGAAGATGTCAGCCTCTTTGGCCATGACTTTGCCAAGGGCGATCAAGTGCAACTTCTTCTCGGTGCAGCCAACCGCGACCCCGCTGTCTGGCCAGACCCGCACCGTTTCGACCTGACCCGCAAAGGTCCGACCCATGCCGCCTTTGGCGGTGGGCTTCATTTCTGTCTCGGCGCCCCCTTGGCCCGGCTGGAAATGGAATGCGCCCTCCCGCTTCTCTTCGCGCGGCGCCCAAACTTGCGTCTCACCGAACCCGTCACGTTTCGGGACGCCTATCACTTTCACGGGCTCGAGCGGCTGATGGTGCGCTCTGACAGCTAGGCGCCATCGCGGCCTTATCGGCCCGGCACCACTTTTTGCAAAAGCAAATCGCCGCCCGCGCGGAGGATTTGGTTAACGTCGCGCGTCATGACGCAAACCAGACGTCAACCATACGTAAAACAGCCCTGTTGCACTGTGGTTTTTCGAGAATTTTAAGCACGGCGCGCGCAGCCTCACAGCGGCAGCGCAGTTGTGGCCTTGATTTCCTCCATGCTGAGAAGCGCTGTCACGTTGTGAATTTTCACTTCCGAAATCAAGGATTGGTAGAACGCATCATAGGCACGGGCGTTTTTGACGCGGACTTTGAGAATGTAATCAATCTCCCCGGCAAGCCGGTGCGCCTCTTGCACTTCTGGTCTTGATTTCAACGCCTTGAGGAACTTTTCCTGCCAGTCCTTTTCATGCTCACTGGTGCGGATAAGCACAAAGAAACAGGCTTCAAAGCCCAGTTTTTCGGCATCAAGCGTGACTTGCGGCGCGCCCATGACACCTTGCTCGCGCATCTTGCGAATCCGGTTCCAGACCGGGGTCTTGGACGAGCCAACCTTGCGCGCAATCTCATCCAGAGACTGTCCGGCATCTTCTTGCATCTCCACAAGAATTTTTCGATCTGTCGCATCTAGCCGGACTGTCATTTCGACTTTTCCCCCTTTGGCGGAACGCCCCTAGTCAAAGGCGCGGTTAATAGAACAATATTCCTTATTCGCGCAGGTATCTGGCGGTTTAGGGGGAATATTTTCTATATTAAAGCCCAAGTCAATCACTTCGATTGAGACGCTGAGAGGTGTAAAATGGCACGGAAAGCTTATGCACAAGTGGTCACAGGCAATGCGCTTTTGGAAGGACATGTCGTCTATCTGACAGCCCAAGGAACCTGGAGCACGGCCCTCACAGACGCGGAAATTCTCCGCGACGAAGCCGACGCGCAGTTGCGTCTTTTGAGCGCGATGGCGCAAGCCGCAACAGTCGTAGGGGCCTATCTGGCAGACGTCGATCCCGATGCTGCGTCACCTAAGCCTTTGCATTTCCGCGAAGCTTTCCGCCGCGATGGGCCCGGGCACTATGTCTATCCCGCCGGGCGGATTTAAGCGAAAAGAGGGGCAGATCATGTATTATCAAAGCGAGTTTGACGCAGACTACCTCGCGTCTCGCAACACTCAGTTTCGCGCCCAAGTCGAGCGGCGGATCGCTGGTCAATTGACCGAAGATGAATTCAAGCCGCTGCGCCTGATGAACGGACTTTATCTGCAACTCCATGCCTACATGCTGCGTGTGGCGATCCCTTACGGCTCACTCAATAGCGCGCAGATGACAAAACTAGCAGATGTCGCGGATCGCTGGGATCGGGGCTATGGTCATTTCACCACGCGGCAGAATATTCAGTTCAACTGGCCCGCGCTGCGCGATGTTCCCGATATTCTGGACGCGCTCGCCGAGGTGGGTCTGCATGCCATCCAAACGTCCGGCAATACGATCCGCAATATCACCTCTGATCATTTCGCCGGTGCAGCCGCAGACGAAATCTCCGACCCGCGCCCCGTTGCAGAATTGATCCGGCAATGGTCGACAGACCATCCGGAATTTCAATTCTTGCCCCGCAAATTCAAGGTTGCCGTAACCGGAAGCCCCACAGATCGCGCCGTCACCCGAGCCCATGATATTGGGTTACGGATGATCCGGCGCGGCAGCGAGACGGGCTTTGAGGTGATCGTCGGCGGGGGCCTTGGTCGCACGCCAATGATCGGCAAGGTCTTGCGCGAATTTGTGGCTCTGCCCGATCTTCTGGATTATCTAGAAGCCGTCATATCGGTCTATAACCTGTTGGGTCGACGCGATAATAAATACAAAGCCCGCATCAAGATCACGCTCCATGAAACCGGAGAAGAGGCGTTACGCGCCATGGTAGAGGCCCGGTTCGCGGAATTGCGCGGCACCTACCCCGGCTCCATGGATGCGCTTTCTGATATCGCGGCGCGCTTTCGCAGCCCGGACTTGCCCCCCCGCGAGCATCGGATCTTCACAGCGGCCAAGGCACAAGACCCGGTCTTTCGCGCGTGGGCCGACACCAACCTCACGACGCACAAACGCGCGGACTATGCGATTGTAACGGTTTCGCTCAAGGCGCATGGCGCTGTGCCCGGCGACGCCACTTCGGCGCAGATGCGCCTTCTGGCCGATCTCGCGCGTCAGTTTGGCCAAGATGAGTTGCGGATCAGCCATGAGCAGAATGTCATCCTGCCACATGTGGCGCTCGACGATCTACCCGCGCTGCACGCTGCGCTTTTGCCAGCGGGTTTGGCCACGGCAAATGTCGGTCTCATCTCTGATATCATTGCATGCCCCGGCATGGACTATTGCGCTCTGGCGACAGCACGTTCAATTCCGGTCGCCCAAGCCATTGCGACCAGATTTGAGGAACTGCAACTCGAGCATGATATCGGTGCATTGAAGATCAAGATCTCCGGCTGCATCAACGCCTGCGGCCATCACCACGTAGGCCACATCGGTATTCTTGGCCTCGACCGTGGCGGTGTGGAGACCTATCAAATCACTTTGGGCGGTGACGGCACCGAAACCACCAGTCTCGGCGAACGCACAGGGCCCGGATTTGCATATGACGAAATCGTGCCTGCCATTGAGCGTCTGATCGCGGCCTATACGGCCGTGCGGACAAACGCGCAGGAAACGTTCCTTGCCACCTACCGCCGCCTCGGTATGGCCCCCTTCAAGGCGGCCCTCTACGACGGGGACACCTCTGATGCCGCTTGACACACCCCTCGGCCCAGTCGCTGCACGGGTGACGGCCCTGAATGACCGCTATCGCCATCATGCGGCGACGACAGTGTTGCGCCATGCCTTGGGCGACCCCGATCTCGGGCGCGTGGCGCTTGTGTCGTCCTTTGGCGCCGAATCTGTCGCGCTTTTGCATCTGGTGTCGGTGATTGCTCCTGATACGCCTGTGTTATTTCTCGAAACTGGCATGCTTTTTCCCGAAACACTGGCTTACCAAACAGAGTTGGCAGCACGCCTTGATCTGCGCGATATTCGCATCTTGCGCCCCGATCCTGCGCTGCGAGCCGCCACAGACCCCTATGGCGCGCTCCATCTCACCGAGCCAGACCAGTGCTGCGCGCTGCGAAAAACGCAGCCTTTAGAGCAAGCGCTCCAAGGATTTGACGCATGGATTACCGGACGCAAGCGCTATCAAGGCCAAACCCGGTCGGCCCTCGACTTCTTTGAACAAGAAGACGCGACAGGCCGCGTCAAGATCAACCCGCTCGCGCATTGGGAGCCGTCGGATGTCGCGGAATATCTCCTCAATAACCGCCTGCCACGCCATCCTTTGGTGTCCAAGGGCTACCCCTCCATTGGCTGCGCGCCCTGCACCTCGCCTGTAAACCCCGGCGAAGACGCGCGCGCCGGGCGCTGGCGCGGACAAGAAAAAACTGAATGCGGTATTCACTTCACCCAAGGCAAGATCGAAAGGACCCCCTCATGACCGTGATCGTAAAAGACGATGGCTTTCACGCAGATGACTGGACCGCAGGCTTTGAGAACCCAGAGAATGTAGATGCCGGTCAAGGGATCGACCTTGGCCCCGATGCAGATCTGGATCACCTGATGCTGCAACTCTCGGGCGCGCCAATGATCCGTATCCGGTTTCCCTCATTCGCCGATGGCCGGGGCTTCACCCTCGCACGGCTGTTACGGACACGGGGCTACACAGGGCGTTTGCGCGCTGTCGGACATGTGATTTCTGACCAATACGCCATGGCCCGCCGCGCAGGCTTTGACGAAGTCGAGATCGACGCCAGCCTTGCTGCCCGCCAGCCTGTCGCCGAATGGGTGTTTCGCGCCGACTGGCAATTCAACGATCCCCGCGCCCGTTTGCGCGCAGCACCAAAAGATCTGGCCACATCCAAAGCCGCATAAGGTCGCCGCGCGTTGCTTGCACCGACGGCTTCCATCTGACATGGATCAAAGATAACCCAAAGATACCGGATTAGTCCGGTCGAGCATGAAGTAATGACCGGAACCCTGACCGTGACTGAAAACGCCGTACCCAAACCAAAAACACTGCCCGATGCACAGACCGTCACCGCCGTGACCCATTGGACAGACAGGCTTTTTTCCTTTCGCGTCAGTCGTCCTCAAACCCTGCGGTTTCGGTCTGGCGAATTCGTTATGATCGGTCTGATGGATGATAATGGCCGCCCGCTCCTGCGCGCCTATTCCATTGCCTCGCCATCTTGGGACGAAGAGTTGGAGTTTTATTCGATCAAAGTGCCCGATGGTCCACTCACATCGCGCCTCCAACATATCGAAGTGGGGGACCAGATCATTTTGCGTCCCAAGCCTGTAGGCACCTTGGTGTTGGATGCGCTCTTGCCGGGCGAACACCTCTGGTTTCTCGCAACCGGCACGGGACTTGCCCCGTTTGCCTCTCTCATGCGCGATCCGGAAACCTATGAGAAGTTTGAGCAGGTGATCATGATGCACACCTGCCGGACCGTAGAAGAACTGGAATATGGCCGCCGCCTTGTGGAAGGGCTGAAAAATGACCCGCTGATCGGCGAAATGGTCGAGGGTAAACTCCTATATTACCCAACAACCACCCGCGAAGAGAGCCCAAACATGGGCAGGATCACCGACAACCTTTCCTCTGGAAAAGCCTTTGTCGATCTCGGCTTGCCTCCCATGGCGCAAGGGCGCGACCGCGCCATGGTCTGCGGCAGCTTGGCCTTCAACGTAGACGTCAAGAAAGTGCTCGAAGGCTTTGGCCTGACAGAGGGCGCAAACTCAGACCCCCGCGAATTCGTCGTCGAAAAAGCCTTCGTCGGAGAGGGTATCTGATCCCCCCTTTGCTGCGCGACTAGAAACGAAAAAGGGCCATGCGAGACATACCGCATGGCCCTTTTCGTTGATCAAGGAAAGATCAGCCGCCGATTTTCAGCGCGGCCTTGACTTGCTCAAGAGCGGCTTGCAACAGCTCTGGGCTGTCCTTGGCCTTCTCGATTGCCGTTTTCAGCAAAGTTTTCTGCATCACACCAAGATCCGAGCCTTCGACCAACTCCAAGACCTTGTCCAAGCTGAAGTTCTCTGGCTTGAGCAGGTCCGCAGGCGACATCTCCGCCGCACTCGCGGCAGCTTCGGTTGCTTGGGTTGCAGTCTCGCTCACTGCTTCGGTCGCCACAGCAGTTGTCTCAGTGGCTGCAGTTGTTGCCGCCGCTGCTGTCTCAGTCGCTGCTGTCGTTGCCGCCGCTGCTGTCTCGGTAGCTGCTGTCGTTGCCGCTGCCGCTGTCTCAGTCGCTGCTGTTGTTGCTGCCGCCGCTGTCTCGGTAGCTGCTGTCGTTGCCGCTGCAACTGTCTCAGTCGCTGCTGTCGTTGCTGCCGCCGCTGTCTCAGTCGCGGCTGTCGTTGCTGCTGCAACTGTCTCGGTTGCTGCCGTTGCCACCGCCGTCGCCGTCTCGGTCACTGCAGCCGTCGCCGTTTCAGCAGCCTTCTCAACCGCAGCAGCGGCAGTCTCGTTAGCTTCCTTGACCGCTTCGGTCACAGTGCCCACAGCTTGGCTCGCCGCGTCACCAGCCGCTTTTGCAGCCTTCTCAACCGCAGCAGCGGCAGTCTCGTTAGCTTCCTTGACCGCTTCGGTCACAG
>DOOI01000184.1:0-3065 GCA_003512825.1 Paracoccaceae bacterium
TCGCAGGCGGTAACCTGTCCCGCCGTTTGCAAAACATCCGCACTGCCAAGAATGTGGCAGGGATTGGCATCGCGCTGGCGATGGCCGCTGCGGCCTCTGGCAACGATGGCAATGCCGCCGCAGGTCTCGCCCTTGGTGTGCGCTCCTCGGCGGAGCGTGTGCTCTTTGGCCATACCCGCGCCGAAGAAAGCGCCGCCGATGCCGCGGGCCTTGCCTATTTGCAGCGCGCAGGCATCTCGCCGCATGGCTACGCCGATGTGCTCGACCTCTTCAAAGGCCAAGAGCTGATTTCGTCTGCCCGCCAAGACCCCTATTCGCGCACGCACCCACTCAGCCGCGACCGCCTCAATGCCGTTAACGCGAAAATCGGTGCCTTGCCCCGCACAGCCCCCGATCCAACAGCCGCCTATTGGTTTGCCCGCGCCCAAGGCAAGCTTTCGGCCTTTTTATCTGCCCCCTCTGCCACGCTCCGCGCCACCGGCACCGCACCGGGACGTGACGAAATCACGCTGCTGCGCCAAGCGGTCGCGTATCATCGCATGGCCGACGCCTCCCGCGCCCGCGCCGCGATGGACGCCGCCATCGCTCTGCGCCCGCAAGACGCCTATCTCCACGAATTGAAGGGCCAGATTCTGCTCGAAAGCCGCGATGCCAAAGGCGCCCTCGCCGCCTATACCACAGCCGCACGCCTCGCCCCACGCGATACCCAAGTCCTCGCAGGCCTCGGTCGCGCCCAATTGGCTGGAGGCGCGCCGAAATCCGCCATCACCACATTGGAACGCGCGCGCGCCGCAGATCCCTCAGACCCAAGCGCCCTGCGCGATCTCGCCAGCGCCTATGCTCAAACAGGTCAAGCCGGACTGGCCTCATTGGCCACCTCAGAACGCTATGCGCTCTCAGGCCGGTGGAAAGACGCCGCGATCAATGCAAATCGCGCCGCAGGCCTTTTGCCGCGTGGCTCTTCCGCTTGGCTTCGCGCACAGGATGTGGTCTCTGCCGCCAAAACCGCTCAAAAACGCAAATAATGAACGACAGGAGCCTCCCATGACCCGCAGCCTCACCGCCATGGCCCTCGCCCTTGGCCTGCTCTCCACCCCCGCGCAGGCTTTCGATCTCACAGCCATGACCGATGCCGAGCGTCAGGCCTTCCGCGACGAGGTCCGCAGCTACCTGCTCGAAAATCCTGATGTCATCATGGAAGCCATCGCCGTTCTGGAACAGCGCCAAGCCGACCAGCAGGCCCGCGGCGATGCGGATATGGTGCAACTCAATGCCAAGGACATCTTCGACGACGGCCATTCTTGGGTTGGCGGCAATCCCGACGGCGATATCACCTTGGTGGAGTTTATCGATTACCGATGCGGTTACTGCCGCAAAGCCCATGACGAGGTGCAAAGCCTCGTTGATACCGATGGCAAAATCCGCCTGATTATGAAGGAATTCCCAATTCTCGGCGAAGAAAGCGTTGCGGCGTCCCGCTTTGCAATCTCCGTGCAGCAAATCGCCGGGGCCGACCCCTACAAACGTGTGCATGACCGCCTGATCGCCTTCAAAGGCAACATGACCGAAGAGGCGCTCACCCGTATTGCCACCGAAGAGGGCCTAGACGCCCCAGCCATCCTCGCGCGGATGAATGCCCCCGAAGTGAACGCCGTCATCGCCGCCAATCACTCCCTCGCAGGCCGCCTTCAGATCAATGGCACCCCCACATTCGTGCTCGAAAACAGCCTGCTGCGTGGGTATCTTCCTTTGGAGGCCATGACCAAACTTGTGGCAGATGCACGTTTGAAATGAATGCCTTACGGGCTGCTCTTTATTTAGCACCCCTCCTCTCCCTGCTATCCGGCGGGGAGAGCGGCGCTCAATCCAGCGACCTTCCTTTCACTCCGGACGAACGCCGTGCCTTTCACGCCGAATTACGCGCGTTGTTCTTGGATGAACCAGAGCTTTTGCTCGGCACAGCGCCTCAACCCGATCTCTACGCCGACGAAAAGGCCGCTGATCTGGCGCGTATTGCCGATCACGGTCAGGCGCTCTTTGGAGTGTGGCCAGCGCCGCGGCGCATTGCGCTGTTTACCGCGCCTGAATGCGCCACCTGTCGCACCGCCGAGGCCGAACTTACTGCACTCGCAAACGATCTGGGCTGGCAGGTCATAACCCATCCCTTTGATGGCCCCCTTGCCCGCACCCTCGATCTACCCGACGCGCCTTTTTACGTGCTTCCCGATCTCTTGATCCGTGGCGCCATGCCCGCGCCTGTCTTGCGCCGCTACCTCACGGCGCGCGACGGCGATTGATCAACACAATCCCGACCGCCACCAAAACCAAGGCGATCCCCGTTGACAGCCGCAGCGCTTCTCCCAACACCACCCAGCCCAAAACAGATGCCAATACCGGCGAAAGAAAACTGAAACTCGCCACCATCGAGGCCGGATAGCGTTTCATCAGCCAAAACCAAAACAAGAACCCAAAACTCGCAACCGCCAAAATCTGATAGGCCAGCCCGATCAGATGCACAGCGGTCAACTCCCGGATAAATGGTCCAAACAGCGGTGAAAGCGCCAATAATAATACTGACGAAACAGACAGTTGCCACCACAACTGCATCTCCGCCCGTACCCCCGCCAAGGCCGACACCCGCACCAACAGCGCGATCCCCGTCCAGCCCATAGCCCCCACCAAAGCGGCCACATCGCCCTGCCACGAGGCTTCCCCCGGTCCCGGCCGCGCCAAGACCAGCACCACGCCCGCCATTGCCAACACCAGCCCAATCCCACGGATCAGCGTCAGCCGCTCACCCGGCAAAAGAAAATGCGCCGCCATCGCCGTCATGACGGGCATCGAGTAGAAAAGGATCGACGCACGCGCCACTGTTGTATGATCCAGCGCCCAGAACAGCAGCAAAAACTCCGCCGCAAAGAGCCCTCCCATCAGAAATCCCGGAGCCAGCGTCGCGCGCGGCAGCGACACCGCAATGCCCCGCCACCGCATCCATGCCAAAAGCACGCAAAACGATCCCAGCGAGCGCAGCCCCGCCATGAATACCGGCTGCAATCCCGCCGTTC
>DOOI01000184.1:3332-5263 GCA_003512825.1 Paracoccaceae bacterium
GCCGTTCCATGTTTGACAACCACTTGGTTAAACGCCAGCACAGTGGCAAAACCGATCAGCGCCAGCGCACCAAACCCGTCAATCCGGTCCTTGCGCTCCATCACGCCGCCCTCCTCAATCGTGCCTTTGGGCACAGTGCCTCAACTCTCGGCTTTCTTTTCCCAACGGCCCTGATCTTCGCTCCAATATTGCGCCTTGCAGCCTGCCCCAGTCAGCGCGCGCCATTGGCCCCGTGCCCGCTCTACAGCGACTGAATCACGCCCATCAAACAAGATCCAGACCCGCTCAAAGCGCTCGATTTCCTCGGCACTCACCTCAGCCCCGTCAAAACACATTAACCCCTTGGGATCATTGGCCGGAACACCTTCGCACAGCAAAATCGGCTGGAGCGCGTCTTGCGGCCCTCCCTCAATCCCATGCGGCAGAAAACTGTCCTCCGGCCCCATCCACAGCGCTTCATCCAGCCACTCCAGCCGCGCCCGATCCCGTCCTCGCACCGCCACGCGCCACCCCTGCTCCAGCGCTTTTGCCAGCAAAACAGGTGCCGTTGCCTCCAATGGCCGCCCCGTCAGATGATAAAACAGCGCCGCGCCCATGGATCAGCCCTCCTGCGTCTCCGCGATAAACCGATCCAACGCCCGCACGCCCCATCCTGTCGCGCCGCGCGGCGCCAGTGTCGTCTCGCCGGGCGTCGAACACACCCCTGCGATATCAAGATGCATCCATGGACAGCCCGGTTTGACAAAGCGCTCCAGAAACGCAGCCGCTGTCGCCGATCCGCCCGGCCGTCCTCCGGTGTTTTTCACATCGGCAATCCGGCTCTTGATCAAGTCGTGATAGTAACTCCCCAAAGGCATGCGCCATGCCCCCTCGCCCTCGGCTTCCGCCACTTTCAGAAATCCGCGCGCAAACGCATCATCATTGGCAAAGACGCCCGCCTTGTCATGACCCAGACCAATGATGATCGCCCCTGTCAGCGTCGCCAGATCAATCATCCCCACCGGGCTAAACCGCTCCTGCGCGTACCACATCACATCGGCCAATACCAAACGCCCCTCAGCATCGGTATTGATCACCTCAATCGTGTCGCCCTTCATCGAACGCACCACATCACCGGGCCGGGTCGCATTGCCCGAGGGCATATTCTCAACCAAGCCCACCAAACCCACCACATTGGCCTTGGCCTTGCGAAGCGCCAGTGCCTTCATCACCCCCGCCACAGTGCCCGCGCCGCCCATGTCCATGGTCATCTCTTCCATGCCCGCCGCAGGCTTGAGCGAAATACCCCCCGTATCAAACACGACACCCTTGCCGATCAACGCAAGGGGCGCTGCGCCTTTTTCACCACCGTTCCATTGCATGACCACAACTTTGGACGGGCTGACAGATCCTTGACCCACGGCCAAAAGCGCGCCCATCCCAAGCTTTTCCAGCGCCGCGTCGTCCAGCACCTCTACCGTCACACCAATATCGCTTAACCCGCTCAAACGATTGGCGAACTCCGTCGTGGTCAACACATTCGCAGGCTCCGACACCAGATCACGGGTCCAGAAAACCCCCTCAACCACCGCCAAACGCGGGGCCAGATCCGCCGTGATGGCCTCAGGCTTTGCCACCATCACAGTCAGCCCCAATGCCACGTCCTTGGCGCGGTCGCTTTTGTGATCGTCAAACTCATAGGCCCGCAATGCAATCGCCGCCGCAATCTCATCGGCGCGCGCATTTCCACCTGCCGCCAAGAGCATTGCGGCCCGGCCCTTTGCTTTGGCCAAGGCAGCACCGCCCTTGCGTGCCTCCTCCGCAGTAGGGCGCCGCTCAAGCCGCAGCACATCCACCGCCTCTGCTGCCAATCCCGCAGGCCAAGCCAGCGTCACCACTTGCCCCGGTTTCATCTTGGCAAAGTTTTCTGACACAGAGATTTACCTTTGCCC
>DOOI01000184.1:5511-5685 GCA_003512825.1 Paracoccaceae bacterium
TTTCATCTTGGCAAAGTTTTCTGAAACCACAAACCGTGCCAAAGCGCCTTTCATGGCGCGGTTTACCGCCTTGGCTACCGGATCAAGCTTGCCATCCGCACCAACCACCAGCGCAATGCGCCCCTTGGTTTCACTCAAACCGTCGGTTTGAATTGCCGTTACATTTACCTTGAT
>DOOI01000141.1:0-6983 GCA_003512825.1 Paracoccaceae bacterium
AAGGAACCTTCGGCTGGTGGTTCCGCCTGGATGAAAAACCGCGCCGTTGTCGGGCTCGCGCCAAGGCGCCGCTGTAGGGCTTGGCGCGCATGGGGATCAAAAAGCCCCATCGGCCCTGCAAGTCCCATGATGATCTCTACAGAGGACCGACCAAAGAGCGCTTCATACTCATCCAGCCCCGGACCATCATTCAAATCCCCCATGACGATCAGGCGCGCATTTTCCTTAAGATGCTGGTCAATCCGACCCCGCAGCCAAATGGCTTGCGCCAGTTGCTTGCGGCGATTGAGGATACCCAAGCGCATCACCTCATCACGATTGCGCGCCCCATGGGGTGCCTTGGATTTGAGATGTGCGCCAATAAGGCGAAACGCGATGCCATCATGCGTTTCACATGCCAGTTCAAGCGGCGGTTTCGAAAAGGTGACCAGATCCTCTGTTGCATCAAAATCCAGATCAATGCGGAAAACACCGTCAAACCGAGGTGCGTCTGGTTTGCCTTTTCTTCCCGTGGCTTCCCCCTGGGGATCATGGTGCGCGTTCAGTCTTTCGGGGTCAAAAAGCAGTGCAATTTCCTGCTGAGTGTCATTGGCAAAACCCATCACGGCCTTCGATGTACGAAGCCCGAACAGCTTGGCGAACCGCTCGAGCGCCAAGACCGTATCACGTTGCCCACTTTGGTCTGGCGCTTCGATAATCATGATTGCGTCTGCGTCCAACGCACGCAAAACATGAGCAATTCCCTCAATCTGCATGCGTCGCGTCACATTGTGGCGTGCAGACCATTCTTCATCTCGCAAGGGGCGATTTTCCTCATCAAAGAGATTGGAAAACCACTCGATATTCCAAGTCGCAAGCCGCATCAGGCCGCCCCTGCCTCGATGGCCTCCCACGCGCGGTTGATATCCGCCATCCTTCGTTCCGCCAATCTGACGGCCTCTTTGGGTAAGCCACGCGCCATCATGGCATCAGGGTGATTTTCGCGCACCAAGCGCTTCCATTGCGCGCGCGCCTCAGCTGGAGTCGCGTCTGGCCTCAGCCCCAAAATCACCCATGGATCTTTCGGAGCATCGGGTACGAACCGCGCCCGCAGAGCGGAAAAATCCTGCACAGGCAGACCAAAGATTTCTGCAACCCGCGCCAAGAACGCGTCTTCTGCCGGGTGATATTGGCCGTCGGCCATGGCTATATGGAAAAGCCCTTCCATCAAGTCGCTCAAACAGTCGACGCGCTCACGATACATGGCCTTGATCTTGCGCGCATAGTCTTCGAACCCGGCAACATCTTGGCGCGCCAAGTTAAAAAGCCGGGCAGCTCCTGCCTCATCTTCCCGTGCAATTTGAAAAACATCGCGAAACGCGGTGACTTCATCTCGCGTTACCAGCCCATCGGCTTTGGCCATTTTCGCCGATAAAGCGATGACCGCAATGGTAAACGCAACCGAGCGCTCGGGCGGCGTTCGCAGCCGTTCAAAGACCTCCGACAGGCTTTGACCCGCCGCAAGTGCCTGAAGGGCTTCCGTTATTCGTGTCCAGATCGACATGATCTAAGTTTAACTCGCGCATCTGCGCTTGTCCCGCGCATTCATAGTTTGCGTTGCATCAGCACCAAATCCATCCATCGGTCAAATTTGTATCCGACCTCGGACAAACGGGCGATTTCTTCAAACCCTATACGTCGATGGAATGCAATTCCGGCGCTGTTCTCGCTACTGACACCGCCAATTAAGGAATGCACATCACGAGAGGAGGCATATTGGCCCAAACGCGCCATCAGTAATCGACCTGCCCCTTGGCCATGGATCGCGGGGGCGAGGATCACGGTGTGTTCCATCGTGCGAAGATACCCAGGCCCAGGGCGGAAAAAGCCATAAGTAGCAAAGCCTTGAACAATTCCTTCCTGCTCTAGAACCAAGAAAGGGTGACCCAACTCTGCCTTCAAGGCCAAATCCGCCGTTAGGCTGGAGGAGGTTTTTTCGACAGTCGTGAACGTGACCGACGTTTCCCGGATCAAAGGGTTCCAAATCTCGGCGATGCGGGCCGCGTCACTCTCGATCGCCTTCCGTATCTTCATAATGATACCAATCCCTTAGGTGTCTTGAATAGTGCCGAAATTCCGGCTGTCTCTGCCTCGGCAAAGTCAATCCGTGCATCTTGGAGACGTGGCAACACCGTTTCGGCTAATTCAAGCGCGTGTGGATGTCGGATCGTCAAGCGCTCCAAGGCCACGGGCTGGGGCGTTAAGCGTTGGATGGGATGGGCCGCGCCTTGCCAGCGGATTGCCGTTGGAAAACCACCGTCACGCGGGAGAGTGCCGTCTTCGGGAACGGAAATTTTCCAACGAAGATCGCCCCTTTCAAGCGGCACCACCTGCCCCAACCCCGGCAAGCTGCGACAGGCTTGCGCCAAATCATCTGTGCGCGCGATCCAATTTGTTACTCTCGGTGGGCCTGAAAACCGATCAAGGTCAAACCAGCGCGGATGCGGCAGCGGTGGCGCTGTTGGATCGATGGTGATCACTTCCAAGTAAAGCCCATCAGCCATTCCCATCAACAGGTTATGCGTGCCGAAATGCGAATGGCGTCCGCCAGCTTGTAGCGGAACGCCGAGCTGCTCCTCGACCCAAGCCGCACCTTGTGTCAAACTTTCTGCTGAGATCGCAAGGTGATCCAGTCGCAACATCGCTCAAACCTTCTTCGAAAAAATCAGCAAAAACCTTGAATTGCTCGATCAAACGCCCAGTTTGGATAAATATAAGTTTTTCACTCGGGATAAAACAATGCTCCTGCGCGCGATCGACCGCTTTTTCTCTCACGAAGCTTCTGGGGGTATCCTCCTTATGCTTTCGGCCTTCGCAGCCCTTGTCGTTGCCAATTCGGGCCTCGCTCCTTTTTATGAAAGCTTCTTGGGGGCTAAACTATCTGTCACGCTCGATGGCGAGGGACTATCCAAGCCATTGATATTGTGGATTAATGATGGTTTGATGGCGATATTCTTTTTCCTTATCGGGCTTGAATTGAAGCGCGAGATGCTGGAAGGGAAATTGAAAAACCCGAAAGATGTCTTGCTGCCGGGAATGGCCGCTGTTGGCGGCATGGCGATGCCGGCCTTGGTGTTTTTGTGGTTCAACTGGGGCATTGTGGAAAATATTGGCGGCTGGGCCATTCCAGCGGCGACGGATATTGCCTTTGCGCTTGGAATCTTGGCGCTGGTTGGCTCAAGAGCGCCGACGTCGCTGAAAGTGTTCCTCCTTACGCTTGCGATCCTTGATGACCTTGGGGCCATCGTGATCATCGCGCTATTCTACACAGCAGAGTTAAAAATTCATTACCTCACCCTTGCGCTGCTGCCGCTTGCCGCTCTGGTGTGGCTCAACATCAAGGGTCAGCACCGGATGGCGCCAATGATCCTTCTTGGCGTGGTCATGTGGTTTTTCGTGCTCAAATCGGGTGTGCATGCCACTTTGGCAGGCGTTATCACCGCCTTCTGCATCCCCAATGTGGACAAATGGAGCAAGTCGCCTTTGCATGCTCTTGAGCATGCGCTCACCCCTTACGTGCTATTCCTTATCGTTCCCATCTTTGCCTTCGCAAATGCGGGCGTCGTTCTGCAAGGGCTTACTTTCGCTGATCTTTTTGCCCCCCTGCCGCTTGGTATCGCGTTGGGACTGATCTTGGGAAAGCAAGTTGGTGTGTTTGGGTTCACGTGGTTAATGGTAAAATCTGGCCTTGCCCGGATGCCGCATGGCGCAAATTGGGCCCATATTTACGGCATCGCCTGCCTTGCGGGCATCGGGTTTACCATGTCGCTGTTCATTGGGTCTCTCAGCTTTGCAGATCCCGCGCAAATGAACGCTGTGCGGCTGGGCGTGCTGTCTGGATCAGCGGTGTCGGCGGTGCTGGGGTATGTGGTTTTGATTATGGCCTCTCAGCGCGAAATGAAGGCGGTCTCGGCGGAATAATGCACCGAAGTCAGCGCGTTAACTAATTTTAAAGCGCGATTTTTGACGTATGATTTGCGTATGGGTCGCGTCTGGCTGACGGCATGACGTAAAAGTTAAGGGCGCGAGTTAACCACTTCGCGCCCTTATTTTATTGTTTCTTAGTATTCCATCGACGGACGCGGTTCAGAAGGCGCGGGGGCAACGCCCCGCCACCCCTGTTTTCGCTTATGCCCGCGCCTCACGAATAAGCCGCAAGATGTCACGCGCCGCCTCTGGGATATTCGTGCCCGGACCAAAGATGGCCTTCACACCAGCCTTGACCAAGAAGTCATAGTCCTGCTGCGGGATCACCCCCCCGCAGATCACGATGATATCTTCGGCATTCTTGTCTTTGAGGGCTGCAATGAGTTGCGGTGCCAGCGTCTTGTGACCTGCGGCTTGGCTGGAAATGCCCACCACATGCACATCGTTATCGACTGCGTCTTGTGCCGCCTCATCCGGGGTCTGGAACAACGGGCCGACATCGACGTCAAAGCCGATATCCGCAAAAGCCGTGGCGATTACCTTGGCACCGCGGTCGTGGCCGTCTTGGCCCATTTTGACCACCAGCATACGAGGGCGGCGGCCTTCGTCTTCGGCAAAGCTTTCCACGTCGCGCTGGATTGCGGCGAAGCCTTCGTCACCCTCATAAGCGGCCCCATATACCCCTGCGAGGGTTTTGACTTCGGCGCGGTGGCGACCGAATACTTTTTCCATAGCCATGCTGATCTCCCCAACCGAGGCGCGAGCGCGGGCCGCTTCGACGGCCGCTTCCAGAAGGTTGCCGCCCTCTTTGGCACGGCGTTCGAGTTCGGCGAGGGCCGCAGCACAATTGGCCTCGTCACGGGATTTGCGAACACTCTCCAGCCGGGCAACTTGCGAGGCACGCACGGCTTGGTTGTCGATGTCGAGAATATCGATCGGGTCTTCTTTGGTTTTGCGGTATTTATTGACCCCAACGATGACCTCTTCGCCCCGGTCGATCATCGCTTGGCGCATGGCCGCGGATTCCTCGATGCGAAGCTTGGGCATGCCTGTGGCCACGGCCTTGGTCATGCCCCCCATTTCTTCGACTTCTTGAATGAGCTTCCAAGCATCCTCGACCAATTGATGGGTAAGGCTTTCGACGTAATAGCTGCCTGCCAACGGATCGACGACACGGGTGACTTGCGTTTCTTCTTGCAAGATCAGCTGGGTATTGCGCGCGATCCGTGCGGAGAATTCGGTCGGCAGGGCGATTGCCTCGTCGAGCGCGTTGGTGTGCAACGATTGCGTCCCGCCAAGAACCGCCGCCATCGCTTCATAGGCGGTGCGGATGACGTTGTTATAGGGATCTTGCTCTTGCAAAGAGACGCCGGAGGTTTGGCAATGCGTGCGGAGCATTTTCGAGCGCGGATCTTTGGCGTCGAATTCGGTCATCACGCGGTGCCACAGCAGACGCGCGGCGCGCAACTTGGCGACTTCCATAAAGAAGTTCATGCCGATGGCAAAGAAGAACGACAGACGCCCTGCGAAAGCGTCCACATCCATGCCGCGGGCGATCGCGGCACGAACATATTCACGCCCATCCGCAATGGTATAGGCCAATTCCTGCACGAGGTTCGCGCCAGCTTCTTGCATGTGATAGCCGGAAATCGAAATCGAGTTGAATTTCGGCATCTCGTCGGACGTGTATTCGATAATATCGGCAATGATCCGCATCGATGGTTCGGGCGGATAGATATAGGTGTTGCGGACCATGAACTCCTTGAGGATGTCATTCTGAATGGTGCCGGAAAGCACGGCGCGCGAATGACCCTGTTCCTCGCCTGTGACGATGAAGCTGGCAAGGATCGGGATCACGGCGCCATTCATCGTCATGGAGACGGAGACTTTGTCGAGGGGGATGCCGTCGAAGAGGATTTTCATATCCTCAACGCTGTCGATGGCAACGCCCGCCTTGCCCACATCACCGACGACACGAGGATGATCGCTGTCATAGCCGCGATGGGTGGCAAGGTCGAAAGCGACGGAGACGCCTTGTTGGCCTGCGGCCAAGGCTTTGCGATAAAATGCGTTGGACGCTTCAGCGGTGGAGAAGCCTGCATATTGCCGGATCGTCCAAGGGCGGCCTGCATACATGGTCGCCTTCACGCCGCGCGTGAAGGGCTCAAAGCCGGGCAGCGTGCCCATATGGGGCAAGTTGGCGGTGTCTTCGGCAGTATAGAGCGGCTCGACGGTGATGCCTTCGAGCGTTTTCCACTGTAGGGTCTCAACGGGCTTTTTCAGCTCCTTTTCGGCGAGCTTACGCCACGCATCCTTTGCGTTGGTCATGGTTTGATCCTCTTTTCGTTTGGGCGGGCTGCGGGTTTGCCCCGTCTTTGGCCTGCCAGTTCCCGGTTAGTTGGGCCAATCCCTCGGCTCCGGCGGCCAGCCAGAAGAGGTCATCGGCATATTTTTCATGTAATACAGCAGCTTCGTCTTGGGTGAAGGGCTGCCAGCGGTAGGGCGCGCCTTCGGCGGCTGAGGTTGCGCTTTCAAGGTGGTCTGGATCTTCGCCGCGGTCTTCCACGAGGCGGCGGAGCGCGGCAAGGGATGGTGACGGGTTCAAATCCGGGCCATGGCCCCCGGAGAGGGTTTGCCCCGTCATGGCATGGAGTTTGACGGCGGGCTGCCCGGCCACTTCTTCATAGAGGCTGACTTGCAGCGCGGCGCCGGGAAAGGCGCAAGCGACATCCGTGATGAGATCGCGCCAGCTGCGCGGGTTGGCGGCAATGGCGGCAAAGCTGGCGCGCGAGGGCACAGGCTCGCCGCGCGACACCGCGAGGGCGGCAAGCGAGGCCCACCAGCGATCAAGCGCGCGGATGGAGAGATGGACCGTGCTGACCCGCCCATCAAACGCCGCCTGATGGCGCGCCAGCCGGAGCCCCGCGCCCTGATAAAGGCTGCGGTCGCGCAGGGCGCGGCGGGGTGTGCCGAGCAGATTCTCATCGGAAATGACCAAGGCACGCAGGCCTTGGGCC
>DOOI01000141.1:7327-10836 GCA_003512825.1 Paracoccaceae bacterium
CTTGGGCCCGCATCCAAGATTGGAAGCTCGTGGTTGCCGTGCGGTGCGCGCCTAAGTGAAGAATGATGTCCATGGCCTGCCATCGCTGAATTTGGGGAGAGGCGTCATGCTCTCTGGTCCATGGAACTGTGACAGCTGGGCGTGGAGGGAAGGTTAATGCATGCGCGGGAGGGCGCATTTGCAAAGCAGAGGTCGCAATCGCTGTGGGAGTGTCTATATGATAGGAAGCGGAGGATACGATGAACCTGAGCCAAGTCTTTGCGATAGTTGCCTTTGTTGCGGTTTGCGCCGCGCCGCTGCATGCGGCTGAAGAGGCACCTTCGGGGCCTTTTGTGACGCAAGACAGCGTGGATTTAGCGCAATTTCTCTGGATAAATCGGCCAATCGTGGTGTTTGCAGACAGTCCCGCAGACCCGCGTTTTGTCGAGCAGATGAAGTTTCTTGAAGCCGATCTGGATGCGTTGGTCCAGCGTGATGTGGTGGTGTTGACCGACACAGATCCCGCCGCCAAAAGCGCGCTTCGCACGGCTTTGCGGCCACGCGGATTTGGTCTGGTGCTGATCGATAAAGACGGGGAAGTGAAGCTGCGGAAGCCTGCGCCTTGGTCCACGCGCGAAATCTCGCGGTCGATCGACAAATGGCCGACCCGACAGCAGGAAATTCGCGAGAAACTGGGCAAGGAATAGGGCATCAGCGCCTCAAGGAGGGGGCCAGCCCGAAGGCTGACCCGGTCTGGTGTTATTCGAACTCGATGATGACCGCGTCCACGGCAAGACTGTCGCCCGGCTTGGCCTTAACCGATTTCACAATCGCTTTCTTTTCGGCGCGCAGGATGTTTTCCATCTTCATCGCCTCGACCGTGACGAGGGACTGGCCCTCTTGCACTTCGTCGCCTTCGGCCACGTTGATTTTCACCACCAGTCCCGGCATCGGGCAGAGCAGGAATTTCGACGTATCTGGCGGCAGTTTTTCTGGCATCAGCTTGGCCAATTCGGCCTGACGCGGGGTGCGGACATGCACTTTGATATCTGCGCCACGGGTGCGGATACGGAAGCCACCAGAGATTTTGCCGACTTTCAGAACCAAAGGCGCCTCATCGACTGTGAGTTTGGCCAATTGGTCGCCCGGCGTCCAGTCAGACGCCACACGCAGTGCTGTGCCATCGGCAAAAGAGACCGTGGAGCCGCCGTGATCGGCCGCAATTTGCACTGGATAGTCAACGCCTTGCAACGTGACCACCCAGTCACTGCCGACACGGCGCTCGTGGTTATCCATACGCCCGGAGATCCGGGTCCGGCGGATTTCAGCGACGCGGTGCATCGCGGCCGAAGCTGCGGCGACGCGGCGCAGTTGGTCTTCTGGCAGGGTCACACCGACGAAGCCTTCGGGATATTCCTCTGCAATGAAGGCCGTGGTGATATTGCCCGAGGTAAAGCGCGGGTGATCCATTACGGCGGCAACGAAGGGCAGGTTGTGACCGATGCCCTCCACCTCAAAGGTGTCGAGTGCCAGCCGCATTGCCTCGATGGCCTCCCCACGCGATGCGCCCCATGTGCAGAGCTTGGCAATCATCGGGTCGTAATACATCGAGATTTCGCCGCCCTCAAAGACGCCGGTATCGTTCCGCACAGCTGTCGCGCCCGAAGGCGCGGCCCCATGCCATGTGCCTGCTGCGGCCATCGGACCGGCCATGACTTCCATCGGCGGGCGATAGCGGGTGAGGCGACCGATCGACGGCAGGAAGCCGCGATAGGGGTCTTCGGCATAGAGGCGGTTTTCAATGGCCCAGCCATTGATCTTGAGATCGGACTGCGCGAAGGGCAATTTCTCGCCGGCTGCGACGCGGATCATCTGTTCGACGAGATCAACACCAGTGATCAGCTCGGTGACAGGGTGTTCCACCTGCAAGCGGGTGTTCATTTCGAGGAAGTAGAAGTTGCGATTACCATCCACGATGAATTCGACTGTCCCCGCAGAGGCATAGCCCACCGCTTTGGCCAGAGCGACCGATTGCTCGCCCATGGCTTTACGCGTCGCCTCGTCAAGGAAGGGCGAGGGCGCTTCTTCAACGACTTTCTGGTTGCGGCGCTGGATCGAACATTCACGCTCGTGCAGATAGACGGCATTGCCATGCTGGTCTGCCAGAACCTGAATTTCGATGTGGCGGGGTTGGGTCACGAATTTCTCGATGAAAATCCGGTCATCGCCGAAAGAATTGGCGGCTTCGTTCTTGGAGGACTCAAATCCTTCCCGCGCCTCGGCGGGGTTCCACGCGATCCGCATGCCTTTTCCGCCGCCCCCGGCGGTGGCCTTGATCATCACCGGGTAGCCGATCTGATCCGAGATGGTAACGGCCTCTTCGGCATCCGCGATCAAGCCCATATAGCCGGGAACCGTGGAAACGCCGGCTTCTTGGGCGATTTTCTTTGACGTGATCTTGTCGCCCATGGCTTCGATGGATTTGACGGGCGGGCCGATGAAAGCGACACCGGCTTTTTCCAAAGCCTGTGCGAATTTCGGGTTTTCCGACAAGAAACCATAGCCGGGGTGCACAGCCTCGGCGCCGCTCTGTTTGATCGCCGCCATGATCTTGTCGATCACGATATAGGACTGGTTGGCGGGCGGCGGCCCGATGTGGATGGCCTCGTCAGCCATTTTCACATGCAGCGCATTGCGATCGGCATCGGAATAGACGGCGACCGTCTTGATACCCATTTTCCGCGCAGTCTTGATGACGCGGCAGGCGATTTCGCCCCGGTTCGCAATCAGGATCTTTTTGAACATTCCCAGTCCCTTCCGGTTCTTGGTCCAAGGAGCGGCCCCTTGGACATGACAACAAAAAGACCACCCCGGCGGGCCGGAGTGGTCTTGCATGTGAGGTGGTATTGATGCGGGCCAGCGCCCCCGCTCAGGCGTTTAGCAACGCGAGGGGTAGGCTTGGCAGAAGGCGACGTTGGCGACAGCGCCTGCGGCGGCGGTGGCAACAGGGTTTGTGTCGAGAACAACGGCTGCCGCAACGCCAGCACCCGCGCCAAGCAAGCCTTGTTCAATGCCCGTATCGCCGCACCCGGCAAGGGCGCCTGCCACAAGGCCGAAGCCAATCCATTTAGAAAGTCCCATATCTGTTTGCCTCTGTATGTTGTTCTTATTGATTGGGACTCTGCCAGAGGCAGCAAAAGAGGCAAGGGATTTATCTGTGGGCTCACGCAATCGGCATAGGTCCGCGCATGCGCGTGGATTGGTTTTTGAGCGCGAAAGCGAGAAAAAAGAAGCGCGAGCGGACGGCTCAGGGGAAAGCCGATCCGCCCGCAAGGGGAAGGGAAACGGCCCGCCTGCAGAGGCGTCAATTCATGTGCAGGGTGCGCCGTTGACCCATGGTTGACCGATCCGCGCGCGAGGTCAAAGGCATCGTGCCGAGAGCGCAAAGACTGCGCCATAATCCGCTGAAAAGGGGGGCGGATCGGCGTCATCATGCCGACGCCTCATCATCTTCGTCATCCTCATCATCG
>DOOI01000141.1:11084-11458 GCA_003512825.1 Paracoccaceae bacterium
ATCTTCGTCATCCTCATCATCGTCGAAGTCTGCGTCATCCTCATCGTCGAAATCTGCGTCGTCGTCCTCGTCGGACCAATCCTCTTCGTCAAGCGCATCCCCCTCGCCCGTGTCGAAGACTTCGGGGAAAGAAACCCGCGCAATTTTGGCGTCGATGATCAGCAGCGCTTCATAGCTCTTGGGATCGAAGGGGTCCGTATAGGCCTTGACCTCTCGGCCAAAGAGCCATGACAGGCGACCCGCGTCGAGGTTGCCACGTTCAAAGGGCTCTTCGCCGAAATGATCCCAAAGGGCGGCCATGAAAATGCGGTCTGCGGCACGATCCACGGCTTTGCGGTCTTTGAACCGCTCAAGCCGCTTGAGAGGGGTAACGC
>DOOI01000141.1:11770-11915 GCA_003512825.1 Paracoccaceae bacterium
CTTGGGATTGCCGCGACGAATGATGAATTGATAGTCGGACCCGGGCATACGCCCTGGGAACCCGCGGTGCTTTAGCATGGCACGCCTCCTGCGAAATGATGAGTTTCGGCAAGGAGGGGGCGGGAAAAGATGCGAGCGGGCGCGA
>DOOI01000193.1 GCA_003512825.1 Paracoccaceae bacterium
CGCGGCGCCCCCGGCCTTACCACAAGGAGCCAACCGTGATCCGCCTTCTGACCGAACCCTTGACCCAAGCCGCCTTCGCCTCGTTTGGCGATGTGCTGGAGGTGTCGGGTGCTGCGGACAAGATCATCAATCGCGGCCTTTGCGGGCGCTGGCATGACCGGGCTTTGCTGGATTTCGGGCCGCAGGGACGGGCGGGGATATCGATTTTCAACGCGGAGCCGCGTGCATTTCCCTATGTTTTGGATTTGCTCGAGCGCCATCCCGACGGAAGCCAAGCCTTTGTGCCCATGTCTCAGACCGAATGGCTGGTCATTGTTGCCCCGGATGACGGGGGCGTGCCCGGCGCGCCACGTGCATTTTTGGCTGCGCCGGGGCAGGGGATCAATTTTCACCGTGGGACATGGCATGGCGTTTTGACGCCACTGGCGGCCCCGGGACTTTTCGCTGTCGTGGACCGGATCGGGGACACGACCAACCTTGAAGAATTTCCACTTGATCCCCCCTACCGGATTGAGCGGACTTAACCCAAGCCCCGAGAAGAGGGCCACTCACAATGACCAATAAGGAGATTGAAGGGATGACAGACGCTTCCATAGGGACACCGGAGCAACTCCGCGATCCCAATTACACCCCGCCGATGGCCAAGGCCATTCCGCTGGGAATCCAGCATGTGCTGGCGATGTTCGTATCTAACGTGACACCTGCGATTATCGTCGCGGGTGCTGCGGGCTTTGGCTTTGGTTCCAATAGCCCCGACTTTCCGGAAATGCTGTATCTGATCCAGATGTCGATGCTCTTTGCGGGGATCGCCACGCTGTTTCAAACCATCGGCATGGGCCCTGTTGGGGCACGGTTGCCGATTGTGCAGGGCACGTCTTTTGCCTTTGTGCCAATCATGATCCCTGCGGTTGCTGGGCTTGGGGTTGCCGGGCTTGGCGGGCTGATGACGGGGGTGCTGATTGGCGGCATCTTCCACTTCTGCCTTGGCTTCTTCGTCGGGCGGATCCGCTATGCGCTGCCACCGCTGGTAACGGGCTTGATCGTTCTGATGATCGGTCTGGCGCTGGTGCGTGTGGGCATTCAGTATGCAGCGGGTGGTGTGCCGAAGATGGGCAAGCCTGAATTTGGCACGGTGGCCATGTGGACCCCGGCGCTGGTCGTGGTTGTGGTCACGCTGGGTATCAAGTTCTTTACCAAAGGCTTCATGGCTGTTGCGGCTGTGCTGATCGGTATCATCGCGGGCTATATCGTGGCGATGATGATGGGTCAGGTGAACTTCGGCAACGTGGGCCGCGCGGCGATGTTCTCGCTGCCGGTTCCGTTCAAATACGGTTTCGAAATCAACTGGGCGATCGTCATCGGCATGTGTTTCATGGCGGTGGTTTCGGCCATTGAGACCGTTGGCGACACCAGCGGCATCACCAAGGGCGGCGCGGGCCGGGAAGCGACCGATAAGGAAGTTGCGGGCGCGACCTTTGCCGATGGTTTGGGCACGGCTGTTGCGGGTGTGTTTGGCGGTCTGCCCAACACGTCGTTCAGCCAGAACGTCGGCCTTGTGGCGATGACGGGGGTGATGAGCCGCCATGTCGTGACGATTGGCGCGATTTTCCTCATCGTCTGCGGACTGATCCCGAAAATCGGCGCGATCATCAACACGGTTCCAATTAACGTCTTGGGCGGTGGTGTGATCGTGATGTTCGGCATGGTTTGTGCCTCGGGCGTCAACATGCTGTCAGAAGTCAAATGGAACCGCCGCAACATGGTGATTTTCGCCATCGCACTTTCGGTGTCGTTCGGTTTGCAGTTGGAGCCATCGGCGCTTCAGCATCTGGGCAAGACGGCACAGATCTTGTTGACTTCGGGCCTCCTGCCTGCGGCCTTCATCGCGATCGTGCTGAACCTCGTTCTGCCAGAAGATATCGACTGATCTGGCATAACGTCATCAAAGACGTCGTTTCGGCCCGGGGTGAAAACCTCGGGCCCTTTTTTTGGGTCAGGATCGCGCCGAGAAAAGGATGACGCCTAGGCCCAAGGCGGCTGGTGATGGGTGGCGGTGGCTGGTGGCGGCACCTATCCGCAGGCCACAAAAATGCGGCATGGGCGGCAGTGGGATAGGGGCCATGAGGGCGCGGGCGATCCCCTGAGGCAGCACTTCGATCCAGCCGCGCGCGAGCGGCACGCACCAGATCGGGCTGTTGCTGTTTAGATCAGTGGCGGCTGGGCGCAGCTCGGCGGTGCTGCCGGTATAAGCGGCCAGGCTGGCCGCCGTCGTTTGTGGATCGGGAGCGGCGATGAGCAGAGCGTCCAAGCTATGCGCGCCATTCGCATGATGCATCCAGCGCGGTTGCCAGAGGGCCTCGGGGGTGTGATGGGTCATTGTCTGGACCCGGCCTTCGGGGAAATGGCCCTTGGCGGGGCGCGCGAGCGTGAAGGCGGCGGTGATAGGGCTGTCGTCATGCTCAACAGCTCGGGCGAATGCGCTGATCGGGCGCATCGGCAGGCCAGCATGCCGCTTGGCGGTGTCAAAGGCGCGGGCGTCTGAGGTGGCAAAGGAGAGCAGGTGTAGGCCTGCGCGTTGCGCGGCTTCGGCGGCTACGGTGCGGCCTGCTTCTGTATCGTCTGCAGTCGCGAAAAGCACTTCGAGATAGCCTTGCTGGAACATTACGCAGAAATTTGCAGTGCCAGCGGGCAGGGTTTGGCCTGTGTCCGGGTCTGTCATGGTTTGGGCAGAGGCGGGGGTGATGGTGAAACCCAGATCCGCAAGCGCTTGGCGCGCGGCGTCGCCATTGGGCACAAAGAGGCCGAGATGGTCGAGGGCGAGGGGGGTGAAATCGGTGCTCATGCGGGGAGTGTAGCGCGCCAGAAGCCAGACGCTAGGGGCTGGAAATTGCGTGTTCGACATGATCCTTGTTGAAATGGCAATCTGGGGCATGTAGTTTACATGTTAAGCAAGTGGAGGGGCCGAGATGCGGTGGAGCGATTATCCGAAATGGGGCAAATGGGCCGCGGATTGGGCGGCGCGCTATCATGCCGGGCTGCGTGACCAACCTGTGCGCGCACAGGTCAAGCCGGGCGAGACATTGGCGGCGTTGCCTTTGGCCGCGCCAGATATCGCGGAGCCGATGGAGGTAATCCTTGCGGATTTCGAGCGGATCGTGATGCCTGGGATTACCCATTGGCAGCATCCGCGTTTCTTTGCTTATTTCCCATCGAATGCCTCGCCTGCAGCTGTGTTGGCCGATCAATTGGTCACGGCGATGGCCCCGCAATGCATGCTGTGGCAGACCTCGCCTTCGGCAACCGAGATGGAAACCCGGATGATGGAATGGATGGGCGCGGCGATTGGGCTGGGCCGCGAGTTTCACGGGGTGATTCAAGACAGCGCTTCGGGGGCGACGTTGGCTGCGGTGTTGACCATGCGCGAGCGGGCTTTGGCATGGGCAGGCAACCGGGCGGGCTTGCCGGGGCAAGCGCGACTGCGGGTCTATGCCAGCGCCGAGGTGCACACATCTGTTGATCGGGCGATTTGGATTGCGGGTATTGGCCAAGAGAACCTTGTGCGGATCCCAACGCAGGGCCCTTTGCGGGCGATGGATACACAGGCCTTGGCGCGCCAGATCGCAGAAGACCGCGCGGCGGGCTACTTGCCAGCCGGGATCGTGGCCTGCACCGGGGGCACAGGCACGGGGGCTTGCGACGATATTGGCGCGGTTGCTGCTGTGGCACAGGCGGAGGCGCTGTTTTTGCACGTGGATGCGGCATGGGCGGGGGCGGCGATGATCTGCCCGGAATATCGCGCGCTTTGGACTGGAATAGAGGCCGCCGATTCGGTGGTATTCAACCCGCACAAATGGCTGGGCACGCAATTTGACCTCTCGGCGCATTTCATCAAGCGCCCGGAAGACCTGACGCGCACGCTGGCCATCCAGCCGGAATACCTCAAGACGCATGGGGCGGATGGGATCATCAATTATTCGGAATGGTCGGTGCCTTTGGGGCGGCGGTTTCGCGCGCTGAAGCTGTGGTTCTTGCTGCGTGCCTATGGGCTTGATGGGTTGCGGGGGATGATCCGCAATCATGTGTCGTGGTCGCAAGCGTTGGCGGAGCGTTTGCGGGGCACGCCCGGCTTCGAGATCGTGACCGAACCTGTGCTGTCGCTTTTCACGTTTCGCGCGGTGCGAGCCTCAGTTGATCCGGATGCGCTCAACCTCGCCTTGGTGCAGGCCATCAATGATGACGGTAGAATTTATCTGACCCAGACGCGGGTGAATAGCGCGCTTGTCATCCGCTTTCAGGCGGGTCAGTTTGATGCGACAGAGGCGGACGTGACCACCGCATATGACGTGATTTGTGAGATTGCAGCAAAGCTGGAGATATAAGCCATGGCCGCCCCTGAAAACACTTTTAAGACCCGGCTTTTGGCAGGGCAGACCCTGTGGGGGTGCTGGGCGGGATTTGCAGATAGCTATGCGACGGAAGTCCTTTCGACGGCAGAGTTTGATTGGCTGGTCTTGGATGGTGAGCACGCGCCGAATGATCTGCGGAGCTTGATGGGGCAATTGCAGGTGCTGCAAGGCAAGCATTCGCATGGTGTGGTGCGATTGCCGGTTGGCAATGAATGGCTGATCAAGCAGATGCTCGATGCGGGGGCGCAGACGCTGCTCATTCCAATGGTAGAAACACCCGAGCAAGCGGCGGAGCTGGTGCGCGCGATGCGCTATCCGCCGGAGGGTATTCGCGGATCGGGGGCAGCTTTGGCGCGCGCGTCGATGTTCTCGCTGCATGGTGATTACATTCAGACTGCAAACGCGCAGGTTTGTTTGTTGGTGCAGGTCGAAACCCGTAAGGGCATCGAAAATCTTGATGCGATTATTGCCACAGACGGCGTGGACGGGGTGTTTATCGGCCCTTCTGATTTGGCCGCAGATATGGGGTATCCGGGCAACTCGAATGAGGCGGCAGTGCAGGCCACCATTCGCGAGGCCTTGGGGCGGATTGCTGCTGCGGGCAAAGCTCCGGGCATTTTGGCAACGGAAGATGCCGCCGCTGCGCGCTATCGTGAATGGGGCGCGCGATTTATCGCCGTCGGGATTGATGTGGTGATGCTGGCGCAGGCCGCGCGCGCCAAGGCCAAACAATGGAAGGGCGCGTGAGAGTTTGGCTGGGCAAACCGAGACTGTAATTTCCGCGATCTTGGGGGCCATCGAAAGCGGTGCGCTCAATCCGGGCGATATGATAGAAGAACAAGTGTTGAGCGAGCGTCACGGCGTAAGCCGCACGCCTATTCGCGAGGCCCTGATCAAGCTTGAGACTGCGGGATTGGTGCAGCGCTTGCCACGCAAGGGTGCGGTGGTGTTCAAGCCGACGCTGGAAGAGTTCCTCGCAATTCTTGAAGTGCATGCCAAGTTGGAGGGTCAAGCGGCAGGGCTGGCGGCGCGGCGTTTGTCACCCGTTTATGCCAAGCGCCTTGAGGCGGCGACGCGGGCTTGTGAGGCCCATGCGGCCAAGTATGGTGACGGCGAGCCGGACCGCTATTACCAGCTAAACATGGCATTTCACCGGATCGTGGCAGAGGCGGCTGGTAATCCGTTTCTGCTTGAGATGATCAAGACCAACGCGCGCAAGCTGATGGCATATTACCGGGCGCGCTATCATTATCTGGGGATTATCGCCGAAAGTGCGCGCGAGCATCGAGAGATCACGTCACTGATTGTTGCGCGCAAAGCCGCCGAGGCCGAAACGGCGATGGCGCGGCATGTCGCCTTTGATCATGTGACGGCGCTGGATTTGATCGCGGCGCTGGGCTGATCGGAGTTACTCGCTGTCCAAGGCGCGTGAACACCAATAGGAAATCAAGGCATTCCGGCTCATGCCACGCTTTTGGGCCATGGCGTCGATCTGGGTGAGGAGGTCTGCGTTAAAGCGCAGGGCGACGGGCACTTTGGGCGCGCGTTCAAGGGGTTGAGGGGCGATCACCGTCGCAACGGGAGGCGATTTCGCCTTTTTATCCTTTTTGGCCACAGCGTTTCTCCCACAGGCTGAATTCCGTGCAGGCTAGCACAGGCGCGTTCTGTGTCGAGAGGGGCGGCCGATGATTAAGGTTCGCGGCGTTGCCAGCTTTGGCTGCCGTCAGGAGCCACAAGAATACGGCCTTGATCGGCGGAGGGCGCTTCGGCCACCAGAAGCAGGTAGATCCATGCGCGGGAGCCATCGAGCAATTGGATTTCTTCGCGCTGATAGCGGGTGCCGTTCTGTTCCAATCGATCCAGAGCCGCCAAGCCTGCGCCATCTACCTCATAGACTTCGCCAACAATACGCGCCGTTCCATGTGCGCGCACCGCCGGGGTTTGTTTGCCGGGGCTGGAGGAAGAGTTGAACTGTGCCATGTCATACTGCGCGTCGCGCGTGGCGGCGGGGCCGCAAAACACTGCGTTCGACAAGAGCGCGGCGTTGCGAGCCCCTTGCATCAAGGTGCCATAGACGAAAACGCGGGTGCGTGCCGCGGTCAGTTGAGAAGCCCCGCATGGACCATCGCCGATTTGATGCGCGCTTTGGTGCCATCGGTGAGACCGACGAGCGGCAAGCGCACCTCCTCCGAGCAAAGCCCCAAGAGCGACATGCCATATTTTGCGCCAGCAACGCCGGGTTCGAGGAAAATCGCCTCATGCAGCGGCATCAGCCTGTCTTGATAATCGAGCGCCTTTGCATAGTCGCCCGCCAAGGTGGCCTCTTGGAATTCGGCGCATAGGCGCGGCGCCACATTGGCCGTGACCGAGATACATCCGACGCCGCCATGCGCGTTGAAACCGAGGGCTGTTGCATCTTCGCCCGATAGTTGGACGAAATCCTTGCCGCACGTGATGCGCTGCTTGGGTACGCGGCTCAGATCGCCAGTGGCATCCTTGACGCCGATGATGCGCGGCAATTGCGCCAGCTTGCCCATTGTGTCGGGCTGCATATCAACCACGGATCGGCCGGGGATGTTGTAGATGACGATGGGCAACGTGCAGCAATCATGCAGCGCGGTGAAATGCGCGACCATGCCGGCTTGGGTGGGCTTGTTGTAATAGGGCGTGACCACGAGCGCCGCATCTGCGCCAACCTTTTCAGCATGCTGAATGAGGCCAATGCCTTCGAGCGTGTTGTTCGAGCCTGCGCCTGCAATCACGGGCACGCGCCCGGCGGCAGCTTTGACCACCTCTTCGATGACGATCTCATGCTCGCGGTGGGTCAGCGTGGGGCTTTCGCCTGTGGTGCCTACGGGAACCAGCCCGTGGCTGCCCTCGCCGATATGCCACTCGACGAGTTTCTTGAGCGTGTCCAAATCCAGCTCGCCGTTCTTGAACGGCGTGATGAGGGCGGGGAAGGACCCTTTGAACATGACACGCTCCATAATTAGTTGCGAAATTCGCGGTTTCTTGCCCCCTGTCGTCGATGTGAATTGAGGCTTTGACAAGGGGCCTCTAGAGTGGCGCTGTGTAACGAAAGGCAGAGAAAAGGCAAGAGATGTTGCGTTTGGTCCTCGCTCTAATGCTCATGCCTGTGTTGGCTATGGGCACGGCAACAGCACAAACTGGACCGCAGCCGCTGGCGTCGGCTTTTTCTGCGGCACGATCAGGGGATTGGGCCACGGCGCAGGCGCTTGCAGTGCGCGCGGGCGATGGTGGGCCTGCGTTGGTGGAATGGATGCGCCTGCGTGCAGGTCAAGGCACCGCCCAAGACGTGCTGGCCTTTTTGAACGCGCATGGCGATTGGCCGGGGCTAAAGCTTTTGCGGCGCAAATCAGAGCCGGGTTTCGCCGAAGCGCGGGATAGCGATATTCTGACCTTTTTTGCGCGAGAAGCACCACAAACCGGAGCAGGTGTGCTGACCTATGCGGGAGCCTTGGCGCGCAGCGGTCGCGCAGCGGAGGCAGAGGCCGGGTTGGTGCAAAGCTGGTTGACGCTGGACCTGACGGCGGAGGATCAAGCCCGCTTTCTTGCCGCGCATGAACCGCTGTTGCGTCGCCACCACAAGATGCGTGCCGAAGAGGCCATGTGGGCGGGGCGCAAAGGCGATGTGAGCGCGATGTTGCCCTTGTTGCCCAAGGATTGGCAGGCGTTGACCACTGCGTGGCTGGCCTTGGAAAAGGGGCAGTCCGACGGAATTACCGCCCTGATCAATGCGGTACCGGCTGCGCTGGCAGATCATCCGCTCTTGGCGCAAGCACGATTTGACTGGCGCATTGCCAAAGGTCTGAGTGATGAGGCTATTTCCCTGCTGCTGGAGCGGTCGAAAACTGCCCAGTCCTTGGGCCGCCCGGAAGCGTGGGGAGGGTGGCGCAACTATCTCGCCCATGCCGAGATGCGCGCGGGCCGTGCCAAACGTGCTTATGCAATTGCCGCCAATCACCACCTGAGCGAGGGAAGCACCTATGCCGAGCTAGAATGGATGGCGGGCTATGTTGCGTTGCGATTTCTAAATCAGGCAGAGCGCGCCCGTGAGCATTTCAAACGCATGCAGGCCGCTGTAAATACGCCAATCTCGCTATCGCGGGCGGCTTATTGGATTGGACGCAGTGAAGAGGCTCTGGGCAATGCACAGGCCGCCAAAGCAGCATATGGGGACGGCGCGCGCTATCAAACGGCGTTTTATGGGTTGCTTGCTGCTGAGCGCGGCGGTTTTGCTTTTGATACCAGCCTTGCAGGAACCGAGACCTTCCCCGATTGGCGGCAAGCGGCCTTTGTCCAAACACCCGTTTTTCGCGCTGCGATGCTTGCTCTGAACGCTGGTGAGGCGCGCCTTGCCGAGACCTTTCTCACCCATTTGGCGGAGAGCCTTGACCGCACTGGGCTGGGCCAGTTGGGCGCTTTTGCGGAAGCGGTCCAACAGCCGCATCTGATGGTCATGATCGGCAAAGCGGCTGCGGCCCAAGGCATTACATTGGCAAGACCCTATTATGCCCTGCATCCACTGGTAAACGAGAGCCTGCCCATTCCACCCGAACTGGCGTTGGCGATTGCGCGGCGCGAGTCTGAATTTGATCCCGCAGTTGTTTCTGGCGCGGGGGCTCAAGGGCTGATGCAACTCATGCCCGGCACTTCTGCCGAAATGGCCAAGAAACTCGGCCTTGTGCATAGCCCCGGCAAGGTGCTCACTGATCCTGTTTATAATGCGCGTCTTGGCTCGGCCTATCTTGCGAAACTGGCAGGAGATTTTGACGGCAATATCGTGCTTGTTGCGGCAGGGTATAATGCAGGTCCGTCGCGCGCGCGCCGGTGGCGCGAGGAGCAAGGTGACCCGCGCGCGGCGCAAACGGATATCGTTGATTGGATCGAAGCCGTGCCGTTTCGGGAAACCCGAAACTACATCATGCGCGTCTCGGAGAGCCTGCCTGTTTATCGCGCCCGGCTTGGCCTAGACCCTCATCCGCTGGCTTTCAGTGCCGAACTCAAAGGCACGACTTTGCTCAAATAACGGCGTTTTCGTTGGCGAAGACGCAGCACGGAAAGGCAGCGCACGGGAGGTGGCCCCATGGCGGCCTTACCGCGCGCGCATGCGTTCGCGCCAAAGAGTGAATATTCCCGCAGCTACAATCAGCCCTGCTCCGAACATAACATTCAACTGCAATACTTCGCCAAAAACCAGCAAGCCCACGGCGCTGGCAAAGACCAGTTGGAAATAGGCGAAGGGTTGTACGGCGCTGGCTTCGGCGACTTCGTAGCATTTGATCAAGGTAAAATGCCCCGTCGCCCCAGTCACGCAGAGCAGCGCCATCCAGCCCCAATCAGGCGCCGACATTGGTTCCCAGAACCACATGCCGACCAGCGTCATACCGACAGCCCCCACAGTGCCTGTCCAAAAAAACGAGGTGGCGGCGCTGTCTTTGCGGGCGGCGTAGCGGGTCAAAAGCCCGTAGAGAGCGAAGAGGAAGGCCGACAGCAGCGGGATCAGCGCTTCAATGCGGAACACGCCAATTCCCGGTCGCAAGATGATAAGGACGCCCAGGAAGCCGACGCCAATCGCTGTCCAGCGCCGCCAGCCTACTTTCTCGCCCAGAACCGGGCCAGAAAGCGCTGCGACCAGCAGCGGATAGCAAGTAAACACCGCGTGGCTTTCTACCAACCCCAGCAATGTGAAGCTTACAACCATCACGCAGATTTCGGTAATCAGTAACAGCGCTCGAAACGTTTGCACAAAGGGCTGTGTGGTGCGCGCGGCGTTGACGATGCCGCCCGCCTTGCGCCCGGCCACCGCAATGACAAAAGCGGCAAAGAACCAGTAACGGACCATCACCACCATGAAGACGTTATATTCCCCGGCCAGATGACGAGAGATGCCGTCTTGGGCTGCGAAGACGACAGAGGTGGCAATCATCAAGAGAATGCCCAAGCGGGTATTTTGGCCAGCGGCCATGGTCAGACCTTTCGTGCGATGGTCATATGTCTTTTCCGCCCGTATCCCGGCGCCCGGGTTACGTCAAACCCTGCGTTGGTCAGACTGCGGCGGACATGGCCTGCGGCAGAGTATGTGGCCGCGCTTCCTTGTGGTGCGGTATGGGCAAAGACGGCGTTGAGGAGCGCAGGTTCCCAAAGCTCGGGGTTCTTGGCGGGCGAAAACCCATCGAGAAACCACGCGTCGGCATGGGTGTGCCACAGGGGCAGCGTTTGGCGTGCATCCCCCAAGTGAAGGCGAAAGCAGAGGTCAGGCAGATCGAGGGCTGTCGCCCCCTGCCAGATCGGGTCAAGCTGATGGGCTTCGGTGGCCAAGCTGGGAAAAGCGGCATGCGCTGCGGCGTAGTCATCGCGCTCTAGCGGGTAAGCTTCGAAGCTGGAGAAAAACATCCGCCCCGCAGCGCCGCTTTGCCGCCAGAGTTGGAGCGTCGCCAGCAAGTTCAGCCCGGTACCAAAGCCCAGCTCGGCCACATGGAAGCCATCGCAGAAGCGATTGGGCAAGTCATTTCCGCCATGAAAGACGTAGGTTGTTTCGGCCAGGCCATCGTCGAGGCTGAAATACGGGTCGTCAAACCGACGCGATACCGGGATGCGGCCGCCTTGCCCATTGGGAGCGTCGCGCCAGTCGAGGCCACTTTTGCCTGCGTCTTGCATCCTGCGCCTCCTCGGGTCATGGGATGGTGTGATACGGGCCAAGTGGGCTGTTCTGCCCACGCTGGTCTGACCCGAGTTGTGGCGAGGAGCGGCGCGAATGGCAAGGATGGACGTGACAGTGCGCGGCGCGGGGATCTTCGGGCTGGCAATCGCTTGGGAATGTTTGCGGCGTGGAGCGCGGGTGCGCGTTATTGACGTGCACGGCCCCGGAGCAGGGTCCAGTGGTGGCATCGTCGGGGCATTGGCCCCGCATGTGCCAGAGCAGTGGAACAGCAAAAAGGCTTTTCAATTTGAGAGCCTGATTGCGGCAGAACCCTTTTTCCAGAGCGTCGAGGTGGCCTCTGGTTTGAGCACTGGATATGGGCGCACAGGCCGCGTCCAACCTGTTGTGGGACCGGAAGCGCGTGCCTTGGCGCAGGCGCGGGCGGCTGGGGCCGCGACGCTTTGGCCGGGGCATCGCTGGGAAATTGTTGAGGCTGCGCGCTTTGGCGGCTGGGGACTGACGGGTGAGGTGATTTACGATACGCTTTCGGCGCGGATGCATCCCCGGCAGGCCTGTGCCGCTTTGGTTGCTGCGCTGGAAGGGGCGGGGGCAGAGGTTGTCACAGGGGCTGCGGCAATCGATATCGCCGAGGAAGGCCGCGTTGTGCATGCCACGGGCCTTGCCGGGCTTTTGGCTCTGTCGCACGGCCGTGGGCGCGGCTTCGGCTCGGGGGTGAAAGGGCAGTCGGCACTTTTTGATGCGCCGGGGCTTGCGACATTGCCGCAGCTCTTCATCGAGACGCTGCATGTGATCGCGCATGCCGATGGCACTGTGGCTTTGGGCTCGACATCAGAGAATACCTACGAAGACCCAACACGTACGGACGCGCAATTGGATGCGCTGATCGAGCGCGCTCGGGAATTGGTGCCCCCGTTGCGCGATGCGCCTGTGATTGAGCGCTGGGCCGGGGTGCGCCCGCGTGCCCGCTCGCGCGCCCCTGTTTTGGGACATTACCCTGATCGACCCGGGCACTATATCGCCAATGGCGGCTTTAAAATCGGCTTTGGCATGGCAGCAGGCGTGGCGCGCGTCATGGCGGACCTCCTGTTGGAGGATCACCATGACATCCCTCCCGCGTTTGCGCCTGAGACGTGCTTTTGAGACTGCGCGCTTAGGCCAAAGCGGCTTCGGCAGCAGCGGCTACGCGCAAGAGGCGCTCTTCGCTGCCGCCCAGACCGACCAACATGACTCCACCCCATGCGACCCCTGTGGGCAGAGTAACCGCCGCCGATCCCATAAGGTTGCCCACGCGCGTATTGCGAAGCGCGAGAAGATTGCGCGCAGTGAAATAGGCGCTGTCTGCGGCCACATCGGCGCGCTTGGGTGGCTCGATCGCAACTGTGGGCATTAATATTGCGTCATAGCCCGCGATCCGGGCGTTCCAAATCGCGCGTTGGCGGTGCAAGGCACGCCAGAGCGCGACATAGTCGGCGGCCTTTACATCTGCCCCTGTTCGGAAGCGCGCCAGAATGGCGGCGAACATCTTGTCCGGTGCGGCTTCGATTTCGTCTTTCCACGTGCCGTAAGCTTCCGCAGTGAAGAGGGGGCCTGCATTGGCCATGGCGTCTACGACTTCGGGCGCGTGAAGGTCGTCGATAGTGGCGCCTGCGGCCGCGAAGGCCGAAAGCGCGCGATCAAATCCAGCGGCGGGCGCTGTTTCCAGCCCATCGAGCACAATATCCTTGAGCACGGCAAAACGTGCACCTGTGAGGCTGGCACCTGTCAGATCGGTGGCTTTGCCACCTTCCAGTGCGGCGAGCATCAAGGCAGCGTCTTCTACGGTTCGGGCCAAGGGGCCGACGGTATCGAAGGTTTCGCAAAGTGGCACGACACCTTCCAGAGAGAGGCGGCCCGGGGTGGTCTTGAGGCCAACAAGATCGTTCCAGCCCGACGGCACGCGGACCGATCCACCGGTGTCTGAGCCGATGCCGATGGCGGCGAGGCCATGCGCGACAGAGGCCGCAGCCCCCGAAGACGAGCCACCGGGCAAGCGTACGGCGTCATGCACATTGGGGGGCGTGGCTGTGGAGGGGTTATAGCCCAAGCCCGAGAAGGCCAGTTCGGTCATATGGGTCTTACCGATACAGACCAACCCGAGTTGGGTGGCGGTGGCCAGAACGCGGGCGTCCTTGCTGGGCACTCGCCCCTTGAGCAAGGCAGTGCCTGCTTCGGTAACGGTGCCTGCGCTGTCAAAGAGATCTTTCCACGAAATTGGCACGCCATCGAGCGGGCCTTTGCGTCGCCCGGCTTTGGCGCGCGCATGCGCCGCTTTTGCTTCATTGAGCGCCCGATCTGGAGTGAGACGGGCATAAATCTGGGTGCCCTGTGGGTGCTGCGTGGCCGCGTCGAGATATCCCTCGGCCAGTTCGACCGGATCAAGATCGCCTGCGTCAATCTTGCGACCCATCTCCGCCGCCGACAAAAACCGCCAATCGCCCATCTGAGCCTCCTTGATGTTGTTGGTAGCACGCTAGCGGCACTCCGGCGCATGGACAATCCCGCGCTGGCACGCATATCTGTCAGTATGAAACATGATGCCGATATCCTGATCGTTGGTGGAGGCTTGAATGGCCCCGCGCTTGCTCTCGCGCTGTCGCGTGCGGGGCTGACCAGTTGTGTGATCGATGCCGCGCCGCAAGCTGTGCTGGCGGAGGCTGGTTTTGACGGGCGCAGCTATGCGCTGGCACTGGGGTCGGTGCGGCTGTTGCGGAACCTTGGGCTTTGGGGCGGCTTGGCAGAGCGGGCCCAGCCAATGCGCGAGATCAAGGTGAGCGATGGGCGTGCGGGCGAAGGGGCGCTTTCCCCTTTCCATTTGCATTTCGATTCGGGCGAGATGGAAGAAGGCGCTATGGGCCAGATGGTGGAAGACCGCCATTTGCGGGCGGCTTTGCTGTCAGCGATTGCTGCCGATCCTCGGATCGAAACACGGTACGAGGCCCGCGTTGTCGCGCAGGTGACCACCAACCAATCGGCCCAAGTAACGCTTGCCACTGGTGAGTTGCTGACCGGGCAAATGGTGATCGGTGCGGATGGGCGTAAATCGGGCACTGCGGAGCGGGCTGGGATCAAGCGGATGGGCTGGGATTACGGCCAGACGGCGCTGGTTTGCGCCATTACGCATGAGCGGCCGCATCACGGGATCGCTCATCAGTTCTTCATGCCGCCGGGACCATTGGCCATTTTGCCGCTTGCAGGCAATCGCTCGTCAATTGTCTGGTCGGAAACCCATGCCAATGCGGCGGCGTTTCATGCATTGAGTGACGCGGATTATTTGGCAATGCTGCGTCCGCGCTTTGGTGATTTTCTGGGCGCTATTGCGCTGGATGGCGGGCGCTATACCTATCCGCTGAACCTGACAGTCGCCGAACGCTTTATCGCGCCACGTATGGCGTTGGTGGGGGATGCCGCGCATGGGATGCACCCGATTGCGGGCCAAGGGCTTAATGCGGGGCTGCGCGATGTCGCCGCTTTGGCGCAGGTCTTGAGCGAGGCGCGGGGCCGGGGCGAAGACATCAGTTCGGAATTGGTGCTGCGCCGCTATGAACAATGGCGGCGCTTTGACACGGCCGCGCTGGCATTGACCACAGACCTGACCAATCGTCTGTTTTCAAACGACAATCCATTGTTGCGCCTTGTGCGCGACGTGGGAATGGGGGCTGTGAACGCGGTGCCGTCACTGCGCCGTGGGCTTATGCGCGAAGCGGCAGGCCTGACAGGTGACTTACCTAAATTGATGCGCGGCTGACCTGCGCTGCCTCAGCGCGTGCCGCCATGGTGCTCGATCAAGAGCAGCGGCGTGTCTTCAATGCGCCAATAACGACCGTCTTTGACAATCTCGGAGGGCAATTGCGCCAGATCGATTTCACGGCGCTTTTGCACCCGAACCACAACCCGCGCCTGAGTGCCTTCGCGCAAGGAGGGGTCATCCAGCACCGCGCGCCGCAATACAGCTTCGCGGATTTTGAGGCGCCGCAAATCATCGCGGATTTGGGCCAGTTCATCGGCAGGAGGTAAGCAAGGCATGCGCGGGCACTCCGATCTTTTTCAGAACGCTACCCCGCCTTGGTTAATGACCGCTTAAAGCGCTCACTCCAAAACTCTGGCCTCATCGAGCAACATCACCGGGATGCCATTGCGAATGGGAAAGGCAAGGTTGGCGGGCTTGGAGATCAACTCTTCACGGGCTGCATCATAGTCGAGCCGCGCCCCCGTCTTGGGGCAAATCAACGTCTCTAGCATACGCCGATCAAACAGGGCCTGTACGTCGCTCATTGCAACCGCTCCTCACCATCGCCGGTGTGTAAAGAGAACTCCATCAAGGTGACCAAGGTTTCCCGCCGTGTCGAGAGCGAGGGAGCCTCCAGAAGCGCCTGCTTATCTTCGGGCGGAAAATCCAACATCATCGAGAGCGCATTGATCAGCAATTCGTCCTCTGCATCTTTCAAACTGTCCCAATCGGTGGAGAGGTCCTTGGCCGAAAGAAAGCGGTGCAGCAGGTCGAGAAAGCTTGCACGGTTAAAGGCGCTGTCTTTCTCATCCGGGCCACGATCCCGATCAAACCCTTCCCAGCTTACCCGCGCCCGACGGAAGGGGGTAAATCCCTCCACCTCTTCCATCAACCGAAAGCGCGACACGCCACTGAGAGTGATCATGTAACGCCCGTCTTCGGTTTCGGAAAACTGGGTGACGCGCCCGGCACAGCCAATGCGATTCAGCGCGGGCCCGCGTGGGCCCTCGACTCGCATCGGTTGGATCATCCCAAACATCCGCCCGGGCGATTTGAGCGTCTCATCGAGCATCGCAAGGTAGCGCGGCTCAAAAAGATGCAAAGGCAACCGACTGCGCGGCAGCAAGAGTGCCCCCGGCAATGGGAAAATCGGCAAGACGTCGGGGAGTTGCAATTGTTTCATGTCAAAGACCTAGAGCGCCCGAAGCCTCAGGCAAATATCATGGCGGAAAGGCGCCGCCGCCCCTTGAGACCGACCGGATCATTGGGTTTGAGAGCATCAAAAATGGTGAGAAGCTGCGATTTGGCCGCACCGTCATTCCACTCTCGGTCTCGGCGGAACAGCTCAAGCAAATGATCAACGGCCGCTTCGACATCTCCCTTGGCATGCAGGGCTTGGGCTAGATCGAACCGGGCTTGTGCATTGGCGGGATCGGCATCGAGTGCTGCTTGCAGCTCGGTCACTGGGCCTGCATTGGCCGCTTGGCGCGCCAGAGCGATCTGCGCGCGGGTCGCTTCGATTGGCGGGGCCGCAGCAATTTTTGCCGGCACACCGTTCAGGGTGGCTTCGGCTTGATCAAGGTCGCCTTCGGCCAGATAGCAGCGGATCACCCCGGCCCAAGCGTCGATATTCTCGCCCTCTTCTTCGACAATCGCCATGAAGGTTTGAAGCGCATCTTGCACTTCGCCATTGGCGAGCATTTCCTCTGCGGCGGCCACGGCCTCGGCCAAACCTTCTTCAGCCCCGCCCTCGGCTACGCGTTTCACAAAAGCGTCGATTTCGGATTTGGGCACAGCGCCTTGAAAGCCATCTATGGGCTGACCCTGAAAAAACGCAAATACCGTTGGAATGGATTGCACCCGCATTTGAGACGCGATGCGCTGGTTTTGGTCTACATTGACCTTGACCATTTTCACCTTGCCCTTGGTTGCGGCCACGGCTGCTTCCAGTTGCGGCCCCAAGGTTTTGCAAGGGCCACACCATGGGGCCCAGAAATCGACGATTACCGGCACGTCGCGGCTGGCTTCGACAACCTCTGCCATGAAGTCGGCTTCGGTGATATCTTTGATCGGCGCGGCTGCGTCTTGCTTGCCAAATTCGAGCATGGAATGCCTCCCTTGGGACGGTGTTTAGAGGTCGCGTTGGTTGTGCCCTATATGCGCGCTCTGTCGCGCGAGTCCAAGGGGGGGATCAAAGATCGAAGCTAGCAAAAACCGGGGCGTGATCAGAAGGCTGCTCCCATCCCCGTGCATCGCGCAAGACCCGCGACGAGTGCCCGGAGGCCGCGATATCAGATGTCGCCCAAATATGGTCCAATCGGCGGCCTTTATCGGCCCCCGCCCAGTCAGCCGCCCGGTATGACCACCACGAATAAAGCAGACCATGCGGGATATCCTGACGTGTCACATCCACCCAAGCGCCGGAGTCTTGCACGTCGGCCAAGAGGTCCACTTCAATCTGGGTGTGGCTGACGATTTTGAGCAGCTGCTTGTGGTTCCACACGTCATCTTCGCGAGGCGCGATATTCAAATCGCCGACAAGGATGGCTTTCTGCGGCCGATCCGCACGAAAATAATCCCGCATCTCGGTAAGGTAATCGAGCTTTTGGCCGAATTTCTCATTCACGTCCCGATCAGGCACATCGCCCCCCGCAGGCACATAGAAGTTATGCACCGTGACGCCATTTTCCAGTTTTGCCGCGACATGGCGCGCATGTCCCAAGGCCGCAAAATCCTCGGCTCCGACTTCTTGCATCGGGATCTTCGACAAGATCGCTACGCCGTTGTATCCCTTTTGGCCGCGCGCCACGACATGGCGATAGCCCAAGGCGGCAAAAGCCTCGAGTGGCATCTTTTCGACCGGGCTTTTGCATTCCTGTAAACACAGCACATCTGGCGCTTCATCTACCATCAGACGCGCCACCAAAGCCTCGCGCAGCCGCACCGAATTGATGTTCCAAGTTGCCAGTGTGAAGGCCATTTCCATCTCCCTTAATCCGCTCCGCTCTTAGGCCAGACCGCCACGGAAAACCACTCTTTCTCGGTTGAAAATATCTCTGGCCGGGCGCGGGCACGAGAGGCTCTTTGGGGTCACAATCGCCAGACCAAGAGATCGCGGATGATCACAGGGCTTTTGCGCCGCAAGAGGGCTTTGCGCCGATGCGTGGCTGGGAAGGGGGTAGGTTTGCATGACAGTGGGTCTGTCATTGGGTCCGACAGCACTGCGTGCGCCGACGCAATGGGTGTGCGTCACAGATCTTCGACTTCGTGCACTTCGATGACATTCCCGTCCGGATCATAGAAGAAGATTTGCCTCCAGCCATTGACGGCTTGGTTGCGCCAGTCCGCGTAGGAAACGCCCTCGGCTTTGAGATGCGCGATGAAGGCTTCGATATCATCCGTGCGATAGGCGATATGGCCATGGCTTACCGGATTGACAAATTGTTGTGCGCGAAAGCCTGCCTGAACATCTTTTTCAGACAGATGGAACTGGATGGTCCCATCGCTGACAAAGGAAACGTCACCGGAATAGCCCTTGTTTTTCTCCAGAACTGGAAGGTCAGTGGTGCAATTATCCAAGCCCAAGACTGTTCGATAAAAAGCATCCATCCGGCCAACGTTTTCGGTGACCAAATTTACATGGTGCAATTTCAATTTCATGGCGCGCCTCCCCTTGCGGTGGGGCGAGCCTGCCGGGGATCTGGCGTGATAGCAACGAAGAAAAAAACCCCGGCATAAAGCCGGGGCGTGAGTCCAACAGGGAGGTGCACATGAGTGCCCGCATGTGCGACGGGATGGGTATCTGATAAACCTATATCAACAGTAGCACTTTGATTTAGGTCAAATCAGGTCTGGAATTCCAGACGCCCCCGAATGGGCGCGTCTGATGAGAATAACGGCTCTCAGGCCACAAGTTTATAGCCACCCGATTCTGTAACCAAGAGGCGTGCGTTCGAGGGATCAGGCTCGATCTTTTGGCGCAGGCGATAGATGTGGGTTTCAAGCGTATGCGTAGTGACACCGGCATTATAGCCCCAGACCTCATGCAAAAGCACGTCGCGCGGCACCACGCCATCGGGAGCGCGATAGAGGAATTTAAGGATATTGGTTTCTTTCTCCGTCAGACGAATTTTCTTTTCGTCTTCGGTGATGAGCATCTTCATCGCGGGCTTGAACGTATATGGGCCAAGCTGGAAGACCGCGTCTTCGGATTGCTCATGGGTGCGAAGCTGCGCGCGCAGGCGTGCGAGCAGAACTGGGAATTTGAAAGGTTTGGTGACGTAGTCGTTGGCGCCCGAATCCAGACCTAGGATCGTGTCGGCATCCGAGTCGTGGCCTGTCAGCATGACGATCGGGCATTTCACCCCTTGTTTGCGAAGAAGTTTGCACAGCTCTCGGCCATCGGTATCGGGCAAGCCCACATCGAGGATCACGAGATCATAAATCGCTTCTTTGGCACGTTTCATCCCGTCGGCCCCGGTCCCGGCTTCGAATACATCGAAGTCTTCGGTCATGACCAATTGCTCGCTCAGCGCTTCGCGCAGGTCTTCATCATCATCGACGAGTAGGATTTTTTTCAGCTGTGCCATGATATCCTCGCTTGTGTCCTTGGCTCTGACTTGGGGCAGGGCGTGCAGGATGACAAGTTTTGCTGCAATCCCTCACAGGGACGTGTAAAGCACGAGGGCTATGTTACAATTTCTGGCCCGAGTGTTACATCGGTTCCAGCAAAAACCCGGACAAGACCCTGTATGACCCTGATGCCAACCATGACCGAACTGCTTGCGCGCGCCCGTGCGGACCTGCGGATGGGGGTGCCTGTGGTTCTGTCTGATGGCGGCGACGGCGTGGCAATTTTGGCAGCAGAGACCGCGACGCCGGGACGCTTGGGCGATATGCAGGCGCTGGGTGCCGTGCTGGCGATCACGGCGCGGCGTGCCGAGACGCTGAAAGCGCGGGCCTATGATGGCGATTTGGCGCGGATATTGGTGCCAAAAGAGGCGGATGCGCGGTGGCTCAAGGGGATGGCTGATCCGGCGGGCGATCTGGCAACGCCGATGAAAGGACCGCTGATGTCGGCCCGAGAGGGCAGTGCACATTTGCACCGTTTGGCGCTGATGATGGTTAAGGACGCGCATCTTTTGCCGGCTGTTCTGGTGGCCTCTTTGGCGGGCAGCAGTCAGACCCCGCAGAGTTTTGCGGCCATGCACGGGCTCACCGTGTTGGAAGCGACGCTTGCCGGTCCGGTGCTTGCGGCATCGACACGGCCCTTGCCAGTGGTTGCGGCGCGCTTGCCCGTCGCGGAAGCGGGCGCTGGGCGACTTCATGTGTTTCGTGCCGAAGATGGCGGCGAGGAACATTACGCGTTTGAAGTCGGCGCGGCGTCGCGTGATGCGCCTGTGCTGGCGCGGTTGCATTCGGCTTGTTTTACCGGGGATGTGTTGGGCTCGTTGAAATGTGACTGTGGCCCGCAATTGCACGCAGCGCTGCGCCAGATGGGAACAGAGGGCGCGGGGGTGCTATTGTACCTCAATCAAGAGGGGCGCGGCATTGGCCTAGCCAATAAAATGCGTGCCTATTCCTTGCAAGATCAGGGCTTTGATACAGTGGAGGCCAATCATCGGTTGGGCTTTGAGGATGATGAGCGCGACTTTGCCTTGGGCGCGCATATCTTGGCCAAGATGGGTTTTTCCGCTGTGCGGCTCATGACGAACAACCCCAAGAAAATCGCCATGATGGAAAAGGCCGGGATTGCGGTGACAGAACGCGTGCCGCTCATTGTGGGCGAAGGGGATCTTAATCGGGCCTATCTGGCAACCAAGGCTGCGAAGTCGGGGCATTTGCTGTGACGGCGCGCGATCTGGTTGTTACACCGACGGGGCTGCGTTTCTTGGGGCGGCATTTTGCCTGCACCGTTGGGCGCGGTGGAGTGACCGACAACAAGCGCGAAGGTGACGGAGCTACGCCACGCGGTGTGCATCGGTTGGTGGGGATGCTGTATCGGGCTGATCGCATTGCAAAACCTGCTGATTGGGCGCTGCCCATTGGTCCGCGCGACCTGTGGTCGGATGATCCGCGCCATGAAGACTATAACCTGATGGTGCGTGCCCCCTATGCGCCTTCGCATGAGGTGCTGCATCGGGCTGATCCGCTTTATGATCTGGTGATTTTGACGGATTGGAACTGGCCGCGCGCCGTGCGCGGGCATGGTTCGGCCATCTTTTTGCATCAATGGCGCAGACCGGGCTATCCGACTGCGGGGTGCGTCGCGTTTTCGCGCCGGGATCTGCATTGGATCGCACCGCGCCTCACTTATGAGACGCGGCTGATCGTGGTCTAGGGCCTTATTCGCCGTAGGGCACCCAGATGGTTTTCACCTCGGTCGCCTGATCAAGGAAGGTGCGGCCTGCGCCCTCGGACCCCAGCCAATCGCGGGCCATTCCATTGTTGACCCAAGTGCGCTTGAGGTTGCCCGCGCTCTCCTCTTCGATCTGTTGCGACAGCGATGACGCGGAGAAGGACCATAACGCATCCACATCCGCATGGCCCGAAAACTGGGCGGCAAGGTCGGCGTGTGTGCCCGTCAGGATATTGACCACGCCGCCCGGAACATCAGAGGTATCGAGAACCTGATAGAATGCCGTTGCAGCCAGCGGGAAGGGTTCGGAGGCCACCAGAACTGTGCGGTTGCCCATGGCAATGGCAGGCGCCATGACCGAGACCAGTCCCAAAAGCGGGGCCTCATCCGAGCAGAAGGCCCCGATCACACCCAAGGGTGCGCGCATTGCCAAGGCGATGCCGCGCAGCGGCACACCCTTGACATCGCCTGCGTATTTGTCGGCCCAAGCGGCGTAGGTGAAGAGCCGCGAAATAGTGGCCTCCACTTCGCGCGCCCCGGTTTTGCCACCCTGCATCTGGTCGAGCAGGCGGGCAAACTCCTCTGCGCGCGCGCTAAGGTTTTCTGCGATGTAATAGAGGATTTGCGCCCGTAAGTGCCCGGTGGACTTGCTCCATCCTGTTGCGCCTCGGGCCGCTTCGACGGCATTGCGAATGTCTTTGCGGCTGGCAATCGGCGCTTGCCCCAAAAGCGCGCCCTTTGGCCCATAGACGTTTCGGGTATAGCCTGCATCGGGGCGCGTTTGCTTGCCGCCAATGTAGAGTTTTGGCGTGCGGTCGATCCCGCCTTCAACGCCGCTTCCCGTATAGGCGGCGATCGGTTTGAGTGCTTTGGCCTTGGTGGCGGGCTTGAGATAGGCGGCCAAGCCTTCCCATCCGCCTTCGCGCCCAAAACCGCTTTCACGTATCCCGCCAAAGGGGGCGGCGGCATCAAACAGGTTGGTCGCGTTCACCCAAATCACTCCTGCCGCCAGCTGCGGCGCGATATCCAACGCAAGATTGACGTTTTCCGTCCAGAGCGAGGCCGCAAGCCCATAACGGGTATTATTTGCCAACTCGACCGCTTCGGCAGGGGTGCGGAACGTTGTTGCCACAAGGACGGGGCCAAAGACCTCCTCCTGCATCAAAGGGTCTGCCGGATGCAGCCCGGTGATCAAAGTGGGCGGGTAAAATGCGCCACTTGTGGGCATGTCCAAGGCGGGTTGATAACAGGTGCCAGCGCTGCCCGCGACCAGTGCGGCCACCCGGTCGCGGTGGCTGACATCCACCATCGCGCCAATGTCGATGCATTTGTCCAGCGGATCGCCAAGGCGCAGCGTGGCCATGCGGGCCTTGAGTTTGGTATGAAAACGCTCGGCCACGCCCTCTTGGACCAATAGCCGCGACCCCGCGCAACAGACCTGCCCTTGATTGAACCAGATCGCATCCACCAACCCCTCAATCGCGCTGTCGAGATCGGCGTCGTCGAAAACGATATAAGGGGACTTGCCGCCCAACTCGAGGGTCAGCGCTTTCCCTTGCCCTGCGGTGGCACGTCGAATAGCCCGCCCCACCTCTGTGGATCCGGTGAAGGCCACCTTGTCGATCGCGGGATGCGCCACAAGGGTCTCGCCTGTGCGCCCGTCGCCTGTGACGATATTGAGAACGCCCTTTGGCAGCCCTGCTTGATGCGCGATCTCCGCAAAAAGCAGCGCGGTAAGCGGTGTCCATTCGGCGGGTTTGAGCACCACCGTATTTCCGGCGGCCAAGGCCGGGGCGACTTTCCAAGCAAGCATCAAAAGCGGGAAATTCCATGGGATGACCTGCCCGCATACGCCCAGAGGGGCCATGTCCGGACGCTCGCTTTCCATCAACTGTGCAAGGCCAGCGTGATGGTAGAAATGACGATGCACCAAAGAAATATCGATGTCGCGCGTTTCGCGGATCGGTTTGCCATTGTCGAGGCTTTCGAGCACTGAAAAGAGCCGTGCGTGTTTTTGCACCATCCGCGCCAAGGCATAAAGATGGCGAGCGCGCCCATGCCCTCCAAGGCCGGCCCATTTTGTCTGGGCGCGACGGGCGGCCTTGATGGCGCGTTCGATGTCTGCCGCGCTGCCTTGGCTGACCTTGGCCAGCACCGCGCCCGTAGCGGGGTTCTTGACTTCGAAGGTCTCACCGGGGGCGGTGAATGTGCCGTCAATGAAATGGCCGAAGCGATTGCCATGGCCATCGAGCCAAGCCAAGGCCTCTGTGGCGCCTTCGGGCGAGGGGCCGTAGTCCATGGTTTCAAAGAGTTCGCGAGTGGTCATGGGCGATCTCCAATACGCCTAAAGTTTGATCCGGCTTGCAAGCCAGTCTGCCTCGAAGGTGGCTGTATCCTTGGCGGAAGGCAAACTCGATCCCATCCAAATCGGCGCTACCGACTATCGACGTTTCTGCTGTGTCGGTCAGGCGGCGGCCGCGGGCCGGGTTCAGATTTGGTGCATAGGCCGCATCTGTGCGCCCGGCCCAGTCATCGTTTTCAATCGGCGCCGCAATTGGCAGAAAAGGCGCCAGATCAATCATGGGGGCGGAGGGAAAACTACACATCATCTTAGGCCATCGCATGCCGCCAAGACGCGGAATAGCGCCCGGTGACATGATGTTCGAGTTGCCGCTCGATATCGCCCAAGAGCGACGACGCGCCGAAGCGGAAAAGATCGGGACGCAGCCACCGATCGCCGAGTTCTTCTTTTATCAGCGCCAGATAGACCAGGGCATCTTTGGCCTTTGAAATCCCGCCAGCGGGTTTGTAGCCCACGCGCAAGCCCGTGCGGTCGTAATAATCGCGGATGGCCCGGATCATCACAAGACTTACGGGCAAAGTGGCGTTCACGCTTTCCTTGCCCGTTGACGTCTTGATGAAGTCTGCCCCTGCCATCATGCACACCAAAGAGGCGCGGGCGACATTGCGAAGAGTGCCCAATTCACCTGTTGCCAAAATGGCCTTTACATGGGCCGTGCCACAGGCCTCGCGCATGGCACGCATTTCATCATAGAGCGCCTGCCAATTTCCGGTGAGCACATGGCGGCGCGAAATGACGATATCGATCTCCTCTGCCCCGGCGCGCACGCTCTCGCCAATCTCGGCCAGACGCAGCGGCAAAGGCGATAGGCCCGCCGGGAAGCCCGTTGACACAGCCGCTACTGGTATGTTGGTGCCTGCAAGCGTTTCTACCGCTGTGGCAACCATATCGTGGTAAACGCAGACCGCCCCCACGGTCAGCCCGTCCATCCCTAACGCTTGCAATAGATCCGCGCGCACAGGCTGTCGGGCTTTGGTTGCCAATCGCCGCACCCGTCCGGCGGTATCGTCGCCCGAGAGCGTGGTGAGATCGATGCAAGATATCGCGCGGCACAGCCAAGCCGCTTGATAGTCCTTCTTTACCGACCGTCGCCCCGGCAAAGTGGCACAGCGTCGCTCTATCGCGGATGTATTGGCCGTGGCGCGCATCACCCAATCTAGGTCAAGTGGCAGCCCGACATTTCGCGGCTCAATGAGTTGCGGAAGCAAACTATTGGTATTGTGGAGCTTTTCCATTCCATCCCTCGCGGAGGTTCTGCGCGAAGGTGGCACGGCCTGCGCCTGTTTGTCCAGACGAAGCACAGCGGCAAAGACGTGGCAAAAAACTCAGTGAATGGCACGGCCTCTCACAAGGCCGTACCGGTCAATGCAGTCATGCCCGGAACGGCTTGGTCAACTTCACCATCGCGTCATATTGCGACAAGAATACTTCGCCTGTCAGTTCATCAAGGAAATGCGACCGCCGCAAACGGTCCATCACTGGGCCTTTCACCTCAGAGAGGTGTAGCGCGATGCCACCATCTTTCAGGCGACGATTGATTTCCTCAAGGCTTTCGAGCGCAGAGGTGTCGATCTCATTGACCGCCGAACACATCAGGACGAAGTTCTTGATTGGTTGTGTTGTGGCAACCCGGTTCAGCACCAGATCCTCCAGAAACCGCGCATTGGCAAAATAGAGGCTTTCGTCAATTCGCAATGTGACCATAGAGGGGTGAGTTTCCACAGTATGGCGATGGATATTGCGGAAATGCTGGGTGCCCGGCACGAGGCCCACCTCTGCCACATGCGGACGCGACGTCTTGTAAAGATGCAAGAAGATCGAAATCAGCACCCCCGCGGATACACCCGCCTCCACTCCCAAGCCGAGCGTCAGCAGGATCGTGGCAGAAACGGCGGTGAAATCCACTTTCGAATAGCCCCAAGTGCGCTTGAGGATCGAGAAATCCACAAGGCTCAGCACGGCCACAATGATCGTCGCCGCGAGCGTCGCTTTGGGCAGGAAATGGAGCAGTGGCGTCAGGAGCAGCGCGGCAAAGAGAATGCCAACGGCGGTGAAAGCTCCGGCCGCTGGCGTTTCGGCTCCGGCGTCAAAATTCACGACTGACCGGGCAAAGCCACCAGTGACGGGATAGCCACCCGAGACCGCAGCCGCGATATTGGCTGTGCCCAGACCAACCAATTCTTGATCGGGAATGATCCGCTGGCGTTTTTTGGCGGCCAATGTTTGGGCCACCGAGACCGACTCGACAAATCCGATGACCGAAATCAGCAAAGCCGGAATTAAGAGCTGCCCCACCAAGCTGGGAGACAGCGACGGCATAGTCAGAGGTGGCAACCCCATCGGCACGTCTCCGACAATCGCGACACCTTTCTCATCCAAGCGCAGCACGACAGTCGCCAGAATCGTGACTGCAACCGCAGCGACCGGGCCGGCTTTTGCCAGAATTTCGGCGAGGCGTGGCTTGAGGCCAGTCGAGATCAGCAAAGGCTTTAACCCTTTGCGAACCCAGAACAGGAACGCGGTGGCCGTGAGGCCGACAAACAATGTGATCGGATTGGTGCTGTGCTGGTTCTCAAACAGTGAAACCACGGTTTCCACCAGCGTATGCCCCTCGGCCTTGATGCCGAAAATATGCTTCAACTGGCTGGTCGCAATCAAAATCCCCGAGGCAGTGATGAAGCCGGCAATCACCGGATGCGACAGGAAGTTCGCCAAGAACCCAAGGCGAAAGACCCCCATCAACGTCAAAATAACCCCAGAAAGAAACGCCAGCGTGATTGCGGCGGCGGCGTATTCCGCCGGGCTCGAAAGCCCAAGCGCGCCCACAGATGATGCTGTCATCAAAGACACGACCGCAACAGGACCGACGGCCAATGCCCGCGAGGTGCCGAAGATCCCATACGCGACCAACGGCAAGATCGACGCATAAAGCCCCATCTCGGGCGGCAAACCGGCCAAAAGCGCATAGGCCAGCGACTGTGGTATGAGCATGATCGTCACAATCACGGCGGCCACGGCGTCGGAGGTGAGTGTTTCACGATTGTAAGTTTTGGCCCATGTCAGAATGGGCAGGTGCCGCTCAAGAGTGGCGCGCGTCAGCGTGGGGAAGGTCATGACATTCCTGTTTGTCCAGGTCTTCGGTCGTGCCCTATATATTCAATTTACTTGATATGTGAAGCGAAAAACGCCGTGATCCCCAAAACGCGTCACTTTCATTTTCAAAATACCTTTAGAGCGACGCGCTGCCGAGGGGGCGGCACCCCCTCGGCAGTCGCAACCGAGCGCCTCAAATGTCGAGAAAAACGGTTTCCAAAGGTCCTTGCAGGTGGATATCAAACCGATAATGTCCCGGCGCTGTCTTTTTGGCGATCAAGGTCGGCACGCGGTTTCGCTGTTCGATACGCAAAAGCAGCGGATCGCTCTCGTTCTCTTCGTCGTCGAAATAAACCCGCGTGTGCAGACCGATGTTGATGCCTCGTGCGGCGATCCATAGCGAAATATGCGGCGCTTGCAGGCGTCCGTCACGGGTGATCACGCGCCCGGGTTTCACGGTGCGAAGCGACCAAAGCCCGGTATCTTTGTCGGCTGCAAATCGGGCAAAGCCATTGACCTTGGGATCTGCGCCCACTTGACCTGCAAATTTGCCCGCCGCATCGGGTTGCCAGCTTTCCAACAATGCATCGCGAAAGGCCCAGCCTGTGCCGTCTACGACTTCGCCTGTCAGCGTGATGATTTCGCCTTTTGCGCCGTCTTCAATGGCCCGCAAGCCGAGGTCCTCGGGATAAACCGCGCCCAAACCGGCAAAGGTTGGGATGCAGCCGATATGAACATAAGGACCACCGGTCTGCGATGGTGTTTCGATCAATGTATCAAGGGATTGGACCATTTCACATGCCCTCCAGCTTGTTCTCGAACATGCTCTGACGGCGACCGCGCAGAACGATGTCGAATTTGTAGGCGAGGTAATCGAGCGGGCGCGACATCGACAGATCAAGCGGCGCGACGAGGCGGTCGAGTTGGCTGCGGGACTTGATGGTCGCAGCGATAGGGCAGCGATCAATCAAGGGGTCGCCCTCGAAATACATTTGGGTGATCAGCCGTTGGCCAAAGCTGTGACCGAAAACCGAGATGTGAATATGCATGGGGCGCCAGTCATTTCCCCGGTTGGGCCATGGGTAGGCACCGGGACGCACAGTCAGGAACTGGTAGCGTCCTTCGTCATCCGTGATCGTGCGCCCGCAGCCGCCGAAATTGGGATCGAGCGGGGCAAAATAGGTATCTTTGACATGTCGATACCGCCCGCCCGCGTTTGCCTGCCAGATCTCGATCAGCGTGTTCGGCACGGGGCGGCCGAATTCGTCCATCACGCGGCCATGCATCAAAACGCGTTCGCCAATCGCCCCTGTGCCATCCTTTGACCAATTCAGGATCAGGTTATTGTCGAGCGGGCCAAGGACCGAATGGCCAAATCGCGGGCCTGTTTCCTCGGAGGGGGTGGATTCCATGGACAGCAGGGACCACCGGGGGCTGCGAGGGACGGAGGTTTTATACTCCGGATCGTATGGCACCGGGTGCATATCCCGACGCCGGGGCACCAAGGGCCCCAGATCGATCTTGGTCGAAGTCATTTCGTGTTCTCCTCCATTTCCGCATAGGTCTGTTTGGCCAGTTTCAGCGCATGATTGGCGCGCGGCACACCAGCATAGATCGCCACATGCTGAAACGCTTCTTGGACGTCTTCTTTGCTGGCCCCGGTCCGAGCCGTGGCGCGGATGTGCATCGGGATTTCTTCAAAATTTCCGGTTGCGGCCAAAAGCGCCAGCGTGAGCATGGACCGTTCGCGCGGCGTGATCTTGTCCGAGGCCCAAACCGTGCCCCATGCGCCTTCGGTGATCAGGCGCTGAAAAGGGGCATCAAACTCGGTCTTCAGCGCCTCGGCACGGTCTACATGCGCGTCGCCCAACACTTGGCGGCGCACCTTCATGCCTTCGTCATAACGCTCAGACATGTCCGGTTTCCTTGAAGAACCGGGTCAAGGTGGCGGCGTATTCCTCGGGCTGTTCCACGCAGGGCAAATGGCCCGCTTTGCGGATCAGGTGGAACTGCGAGCCGGGCACCAGATCAACGGTTTCTTTCACCAGATCGGGCGGCGTTGAGCCATCTTCAGTGCCTGCAATTCCCAAAGTGGGCAGGCGCAATGTGGCTGTCGTGGCATAGAAATCAGTGCCGGAAATCGCAGCCGAGCACCCGGTGTAGCCATCTTGTGGCTGTCGGGTCAGCATATTGCGCCATGCATGGAACTCTTCGGTCTCGCGGAAGGGGCCAGAGAACCAGCGCTGCATGATCGAGTCGGCGAGTGCCTCGATCCCGCCTGCCTTCACGGCTGCGATCCGTTGATCCCACATCTCGACGGTGCCAATTTTGGCGCCGGTGTTCGACAAGACCATGGCGCGCACCAGATCCAGTCGCTTGACCGCCAGTCCCTGCGCGATCATGCCGCCGATCGACAAACCGACGAACATGGCGTCCTTGACGGCGAGGTGATCCATCAGGCGCTCAACGTCACGCACCAAAGTGCCCATCGTGTAAGCCCCTTCAGGGCATTCGGAAAGCCCATGCCCGCGCTTGTCATAGCGGATATATTTCAAATCCTGCGGCAGCAGCGGCAGCACTTGGTCCCAGAGCCGCAGATCGGTGCCCAAAGAGTTTGCAAAAACGACGGGTCGCCCGTTCGGGTTGCCATCAATTCGGTAATGAAGGCGGATGTCGCCCAAGTTTGCCATACGCATCAGAATGGAAGCCCTACATAATTTTCAGCCAAGACCTTTTTGGCAGCGTCCGAAGATTCGAGATAGTCAAGATCGGCCTCTTGCATGCGTTGATCAAACGCGGATTGATTTGGGAAACGGTGCAGCATGGTGGTCAGCGACCACGAAAAGCGCTCGGATTTCCAAACCCGCGCCAGTGCCTTCTCGGAATATTTGGTCACGCCCTCGTCATCGCCTTGATAGAACTGGACCAGCCCATGATAGAGGTAATGCACATCTGAGGCCGCAAGGTTGAGGCCCTTTGCCCCTGTTGGTGGCACGATATGCGCGGCATCCCCCACAAGGAACAACCGCCCCCAACGCATCGGCTCGGCAACGAAGGAGCGGAGCGGCGCAATGGATTTCTCGATTGTGGGCCCCGTGACCAAAGTCTCGGCGGCATCCTCGGGAATGCGGCGTTTCAGTTCATCCCAAAACGCGGAATCCGACCAGTCTTCCACTTTGTCGGTAAGGGGGCATTGCACGTAGTAGCGCGACAGATTGGCGTTTCGCATCGAACACAGCGCAAAGCCGCGTTCGTGATTGGCATAGATCAACTCATGGCTCACAGGTGGGGTGTGCGACAGCACTCCCAGCCAGCCAAAGGGGTATACCCGCTCATATTCCTTTAAGACATTGGCCGGGATCGCCTTGCGGGAGGGGCCATGGAAGCCATCGCAGCCTGCTACGTAGTCGCAATCGATCCGGTGCTCGGTGCCGTCCTTGGTGAACGTCACAAAGGGGGCATCGGTGTCGAGCGCATGAAGGGCGACGCCTTCGGTGCCGTGGATCACCACGCCATCCATGGACGCGCGTGCCGCATAGAGGTCGCGGGTCACTTCGGTCTGGCCGTAGACCATCACTTTCTTACCGATCAGTTGATCGAAATCGATGCGAAAGCCCTTGTTGCGTGCGGCCAGATAGGTGCCCGTGTGGACAAACCCCTCTTTTTCCATCCGCGCGCCGACACCCGCTTCATTCAGCATCTCCACTGTGCCCCATTCGAGCACCCCAGCACGCACACGCGCCAACACATAGTCTTGGCTTTGGCGCTCCAAGACCACTGTATCGATACCCGCTCGATGCAGCAGTTGGGACAAGAGCAAGCCAGAGGGGCCGCCCCCGATGATACAGACCTGAGTTCGCATTGGTTCCTCCCTGTTCGCGAGGGGAGGGAACCAATTTTAGTTTACTCTGTCAATCATTTTTCCAAGACTGCCCGAAAACCGTCTTGCGCCGCCGCCTCCCCAATAAGGCGCAGATCTAATCCGCCACTAGGAAAAGACCCGCGATGACCAGTCCCGCTCCGGCGGCCTCTCGCAAGGTGAACCGCTCACCATACCAAAGTGCCAGCGCGACAATCATCAGGGTTTCGACCCCCAAGATCATCACATAGGCGTTGGAAAGGTCCATGCGGCGAAGCAGTAAAATCTCGACGGCAACAACGAGCTGAAACACCAGCATCGCCAATCCGACCGATACCAACTCACCCGCATGCGCGGCGTGCTTCATGAAATACGTTGCGGCAGCATAGCCGGCAGCGGCCAATAGGATCAAAAGCCCTTTCGAGCCTGAAATTGCAAAATCCATCTCAAAACCAATTGCAAATGACTGAAATCTGTCCGGCAATGGTCGCATGGATCGTCAAAATGAAGGAGCCGGGAATACCTTACCCGAAACGTGCCAATGCCATGGTGAAGGTATCCGTATCGACATTCCCGCCCGAAGCCACCGCGATCACCGCATCCCCTGCGATCTGGTCGGGATGAAAAAGCGCCGCCGCCAAGGCCACGGCCCCGCCGGGTTCCACGACGATTTTCAGCCGCGAGAAGGCCAGCGCCATCGCGCGTAGGGCGTCGTCATCGCTCACGGCCAGCCCCGGCCCACAGAGGCGTTGCATGAGTGGCAAGGTCATCAGCCCGGGGGCTGGCGTGACAATAGCGTCACAAATAGAACTCGACATCGTGCTATTGCGCTGCGCCGTGCCCGTGGCCAGACTGCGCGCGACATCGTCAAAGCCCTGTGGCTCTACCGGGCGGGCGCGCAGACCGGGGGCATGTGCTTCCAAGGCCAGAGCAATACCAGAGGTCAGCCCCCCACCGCCGCAGCACACCAAAACATCGGCAGCCTCTACACCCATTGCCCGGGCCTGTGCGGCGATTTCCAAACCAGTGGTGCCTTGGCCTGCGATCACCTCTGCATTGTCGAAAGGCTTGATCAGGGTCAGCCCGCGCTCTCGGGCGAGGGCATCACCAATCGCGTCGCGGTCCTCAGTGGCGCGATCGTAAAGCACCACCTCGGCACCATAGGCACGGGTGTTGGCGATCTTCAGCTTTGGGGCATCCGAGGGCATAATGATCACCGCAGGCACCCCATGCTGGCGCGCGGCATAGGCGACGCCTTGTGCGTGATTGCCCGAGGAAAACGCGATCACGCCTTGGGCGCGTGTTTCGGTCGCGAGCGCCGAGAGCGCGGAATAAGCACCGCGATATTTGAAGGACCCAGTATGTTGCAGGCATTCCGCCTTAACAAACACCCGCCGCCCAGCGATCTCATCGAGAAAGGGCGACGACAGCAGAGGCGTCACGCGGGCATGGCCCTGAAGACGGGCCGCAGCAGCTTCGATCTGCGTGATGTTCATTTCAAGGCCTCAATCCAACGCTGCAGCGCATCCAGCGCCTCTGGTTCATCCAAAAAGGGCACGTGGCCTCGACCCGGCACCCGCGCCACGATCAGGTCTGGCCGTCGACGCTCCATCTCGCGCACGGTCTCGGCGGAAACGAGTGTCGAATTCACGCCGTGGATCATTGCCGTGGGCAAAAGGGCCAATTCGGAAAAAAGCGGCCATAGATCAGGCATTGACCCATTTTCTGTCGCCAAGACCGCCTCTCGCAGACCCGGTCCATCATAGGCGAGGCAAGGTTTGCCATCTTCAAACCGATGGGTGTTGATCACATGTTGCCGCCACCGATCCAGCGAAACATCGGCAAATTCCGAGGCAAACCAAGCCGCTGTTCCACGTGCGAGGCTCTCCAGATCAGGGGCATTGGGCACCACTCCGATGAAATCTGCCAATTGCGTCAGGAACGCAGGCTCTAAGACCGGGCCGACATCATTAAGCGCTGCCCCCAGAAGGCGGTTCTTTGACAGTGCTGCAAGCGTCATGGCGATCAATCCGCCTCGCGAGGTGCCCAAAACCGCGGCCTTTGCGATCCCGAGGTGATCAAGCAACGCCAGCGCATCCGCCCCTTCCTGCATCACGCTATAGCTCAGCGGATTGGCATTGTCCGACAACCCCCGCCCGCGATAATCCATGCGAATGAGCCGCACCCCTGTCAGGTGGGGGGCGACAAAGTCGAAATCCCGGCTGTTGCGCGTCAGTCCCGCGAGGCACAGCACAGGCAGGCCTTCGCCCGCGTCTTCAAAATACAGCTGCGTGCCATCGTTGGCCCGAAAGAAACTCATTTCAATCCCGCCAAACCGGGAATGCCGGAGAGTTCGGTCAGCACATGATCTGGCTGGCCCGGCAAACGATCTACCGGGTCGCCATTGCGGTTGACCCACGCAGTCTTGAAGCCATACGCCGCTGCCGCTGCTGCGTCCCACCCATTAGAGGACACAAACAGCACATGTTCCTTGGCAACGCCAAAGCGCTGGATCACCAAGTCATAAACCTGTGGTGCCGGTTTGAAGATGCCTACGGATTCCACGGAAAGAACCCCATCCAGCAAATCGCCCAACCCGGCTGAATGAACCGCCCCATCAAGCATGTGGGGCGAGCCGTTCGACAAAATGGCGGTGCTGATCCCGCCCTTTTGCAGCGTTTCCAGCATTTCGGGAACCTCTGGGAAGGCAGAGAGGTTCCAGTAAAGCGCCAATAACCGCTCGCGCAATTCTGTATCCCCTGCAAGCCCGGCGCTTTCGAGCGACCAGTCCAGCCCGTCTTTGGTTACGGCCCAAAAATCGGTGTGATTGTCCGAGAGCGCTCTTATCCACGAATACTCCAATTGCTTGCGCCGCCAGTTGGAGGCAAGCGTTGGCCAGACCTTCGCCAGCGCCTCTCGTCCCGGCTCTGCCGCCGCTTCGCGCGCTGCCGCAGCGACGTCAAAAAGAGTGCCATAGGCATCGAAAACGCAAACGGTGATGGTCATAGTATCTTTCTGTCCTGTTGTCGGGTCGGGCCAGCCTGCCATGGGTTTTTCAGAAGGGGAAGCGATTTCAGCGGTTTGTTTGCAATCCCGTAAACGGGAGGGTAGGTTTGCGCCCTCATCCAAGGGAACGCCCGCGAGGCCCCCGCTCAACTCACCCCAAAAGAACAGGAAAATAGAGCGATGACCGAGGTCAAATCAGGCGACAGTGTTCGCATTCACTATACGGGCACCTTGGCGGACGGCAGCGTCTTTGACAGCTCCGAAGGGCGCGATCCTTTGGAGTTCACCGTAGGCTCGGGCCAGATCATTCCCGGTCTCGACAAAGCGATCCCCGGAATGGTGGTCGGCGAGAAAAAGGTCGTTCCAATCCCCTTTGCCGAAGCCTATGGCGATATTGACCCGCAAGCGCGTCAAGCGGTGCCGCGCGGTGAAATCCCCGATCATATCCCGCTCGATCTTGGCACCCAGTTGCAGGTGCAAACCCCAACAGGGCAGACGATGATGGTTGTGGTTGTCGAAGTGACGGACGCCGAAGTCACGCTCGATGCCAACCACCCGCTTGCGGGCAAAGATCTGACCTTTGCCATCGAATTGGTCAGCGTGAACTAACCGGGATCAAGCTTGGGCGCGGAGCTGGCTCAGAGATCGAGCAGCACCGCGCCCTGACGCTTGCCAGCCTCCACCGCCTCATGCGCTTTGGCCGCCTGTGCCAGATCGAAATGGCCGTGCACTGCGGGTTTCAGCCCTCCTTCACCCAGAGCTTTGTGCAAAATGTCGATCATTCTTGCGCGGATTGCCCATGGGGTAATGTAAATGAGTAAAATCTCGAGTGTGATCGCCTTGAACAGATAGGCGCCAAACGGCAAAACCGGGGTCATCTCGAGGGCAGAGCCATAGGCCGCGATCGTGCCGTTTTCCCGCACGATCTGCGCCAAAAGCCCGGCGTTCACACCAAATTCCGGCTCAATGGCACGGTCGACGCCGCGTCCGCCCGTCATGTCCAAGACTTTTGCCGCAAGATCGGGGTCACGGTAGTCGAGCACGGTCTCAGCGCCTGCTGCACGCACGCGCTCAAAGCTATCAGGCGAAGCAGTGGCGATGACTTGCGCGCCGCCCCAATGGGCCAATTGCACTGCATTGTGGCCGACGGCACCCGCGCCGCCCGAGATAAACAGCGTCTGCCCCGCCACAGCGCCATCGCGAAACACGGCTTCTGCTGCCGTTAGTCCGGGAATACCCAATGTTGCACCCGCTGCAGGCGAAACGCGCTCGGGCAACGCCACGGCTTGCTCGCTGGGCAACGCAATCCACTCGGCGGCTGTGCCAAAAGCGCGCCGCCACTGGCCATTCCAGATCCAAACCGCTTCGCCCACCCGCGACGCAGCCACGCCGTCCCCGACTGCCTCAATCACACCCGCGCCGTCGGAATGGGGCACAATGAGCGGGAAGGCGGGCTTGGTCACGCCGGGACGATTGCCAGCGCGCGCTTTGACATCGGAGGGGTTCACCCCAGAATGCACCACGCGCACCAACACTTCGCCCGGTCCCGCCACGGGTTTGGGCAGGTCTGTCTGTGTCAAAACACGGCCCGCAGGGCCAAAAGCAGAATAGGTGATCGCGCGCATAGGTTTTCTCCCCTCAGGTTTCGTCCAAGGGTAGGGCGCGACGGAGCACAAGGAAAGCGCCCGATGTCCGCCCTATCAGAAAGAGTGCCTTAACGGCGGCGCAGACGGATCACCACGTCAACCGAGGCAAGCTCTGCCCCTTCTGGAAGATCGGGCAGACGGGCAATCTCGAGCTGCTCCGACGGGGCATCCGTCAGCACGCCGGTATCTTCCCAAAAGAAATGCGGGTGATCGTGGGTATTGGTGTCGAAATAGCTCTTCGAGCCGTCCACGGTGATCTCGTGCATCAGACCCGCGTCACAAAACGCGCGCAGAGTGTTGTAAACTGTTGCCAGTGACACGCCGTCGCCCCGGCGATGGACCGCGTCATAAAGGCTCTCTGCGGTGACGTGTCGATGCTCGCCATCGCCAATGAGCGCTGCAGCCAGACACACGCGCTGGCGCGTTGGTCGGAGGTCGGCTTCACTCAGCCATGCCATGGCACGTTGAAGCGCAATATCGCCTTGCTTGGTCATCTGTCAGTTCGCGTCCTTCAGTTCCTCGCCAATATAGGGCGCGCAGGAGGGATTTTTCAAACGAAAACCTGCAGGCCCGCGCCGCTGTGCAGCAGACGCGGTGCCAGAAGCCAGACTTGCAAGGTCTGCAAACCGGGTGCTAGGAGGACAAGAACAGTGGAATTTATTGCAAAGGACTGCTCGCCCATGTCTCAATTTCCGACGAGCTTTGATCGCGAAGGCCTCCTGAAATGTGCGCGCGGCGAATTGTTCGGCCCCGGCAACGCGCAACTGCCCGCACCGCCGATGCTGATGATGGATCGGATCACCGAGATATCCGGCGACGGTGGCCTGCATGGCAAAGGCCATGTGGTGGCGGAATTCGACATCACTCCGGACCTGTGGTTTTTTGACTGCCACTTCCCCGGCAACCCAATTATGCCCGGCTGTCTTGGTCTCGACGGACTTTGGCAGCTCACAGGCTTCAACCTGGGCTGGCGCGGCTGGCAAGGGCGCGGCTATGCGCTGGGTGTCGGTGAGGTGAAGCTGACAGGCATGGTCCGCCCCGATCGCAAGATGCTCACCTATAAGGTTGATTTCACCAAGGCGCTGCAAACGCGCCGCCTCACCATGGGCGTTGCTGATGGCATCGTCGAAGCAGATGGCGAAGTGATCTATATCGTCAAGGATATGAAAGTCGCTCTGAGCGAAAGCTGAGCCGCGCACCATCATCTTCTTCAAGGGCACCCTCGGGGTGCCCTTTTTCGTGTCTGGTCCGCCTTTCCCGGCGGGAGCGCCAAAATAAGCGATTGCCTTGCTCCGCCTCTCTGGCTGTCCTAGTAAGAGGGAAGTTGTATTGGGAGGCATCATGCGTCGCGTCGTCGTCACCGGGCTGGGGATTGTGTCCAGCATTGGCAATAATGCCGAAGAAGTTCTCGCAGCGCTCAAGGCGGGGGCCTCTGGGATCACCGCAAATGAGGCTATGAAGGAACATGGGTTTCGCAGCCAAATTGCCGGGGATGTGAAGCTTGATGTCACCGAGCATGTCGATAAGCGCACCCTGCGATTTATGGGGCCGGGCGCGGCATATGCACATATCGCGATGGGCCAAGCCATTGCGGACGCGGGGCTTGGGGAAGATGAGGTCGTCAACCCGATGACGGGTGTGATCGCGGGTTCGGGTGGGCCCTCCACTTCGGCTATTCTGACCGCGCATCAATCGGTCTTGTCCACTGGGGCCACCAAACGGATCGGGCCCTTTGCCGTGCCAAAATGCATGGGCTCGACGATCAGTGCCAATCTTGCCACGTCTTACCGCATCAAGGGGATGAACTTCTCGATCACCTCCGCTTGTTCCACCTCGCTGCATTGCATCGGCATGGCAGCCCAGCAGGTGGCGCTGGGGATGCAAGATGTGATGTTCGCAGGTGGCGGGGAAGAGCTGGATTGGACGCTCTCGTGCCTCTTCGATGCCATGGGGGCGATGTCGTCCAAATATAACGAAACTCCGCAAAAGGCCTCTCGTGCCTTTGATGCCAACCGTGACGGTTTTGTCATTGGTGGCGGCGGCGCGATCGTGGTGCTCGAACCGCTCGAGCGGGCGTTGGCGCGCGGCGCTAAAATCTATGCTGAAGTCACGGGCTTTGGGGCGACTTCGGACGGCGCAGATATGGTCGCGCCTTCGGGAGAGGGCGGCGAGCGGGCCATGCGGCTTGCGCTCAAGACCCTCGCGCCTGATCGCAAGGTCAATTACATCAACGCGCACGGCACCTCGACCCCGGTGGGCGATGTCGGCGAAGTAGAAGCCGTGCGCCGCGTCTTTGGCCGGGGCACCACGCCGCTGATCTCCTCGACCAAGTCGATGACCGGGCATAGCCAAGGCGCCACAGGCGCTCAGGAGGCGATTTATTGCCTCTTGATGCTGCAAAACGATTTCATTGCCCCCTCGATCAACGTTGAAACGCTTGATCCCGCCATCGACGCGGGCGAGATCGCCACCGCGCGGATTGATGCTGCGGCTCTTGATACGGTGATGACCAATAGCTTCGGGTTTGGTGGCACCAATGGGTCGATGCTGATGTCGAAATATTGGGAGTAAACCATGGGTGTGTTGAGCGGAAAACGCGGTCTGATCATGGGCGTGGCGAATGAGCGCTCCATTGCTTGGGGCATCGCCAAAGCCTGCGCCGAAGCCGGAGCTGAATTGGCATTTACCTATCAGGGCGAGGCTTTCGGCCAGAGCTTGGCCCCTCTGGCGGCGTCTGTCGGCTCTGATTTCATGGTTGATGTCGACGTGACCAACGACGCGTCACTTGATGCGGCCTTCGCGGCGCTGGGCGCGCGCTGGGACAAACTGGATTTTGTCGTTCATGCCATCGCGTTCTCGGACAAAAATGAGCTCACGGGTCGGTTCCTCAATACCAGCCGTGCGAATTTCAAGAACTCACTGGACATCTCTTGCTATTCACTGGTCGAAGTGACCCGCCGCGCCCATCCTTTGATGGTCGAAAATGGGGGCACGGTACTCACGCTTACCTATCAAGGCTCCAACCGCGTCACGCCCTTTTATAACGTCATGGGAGTGGCCAAAGCCGCGCTGGAGGCCGCCGTGCGTTACCTTGCCAATGATCTTGGCCCCGAGGCTATTCGTGTGAATGCGATCAGTCCCGGCCCAATGAAAACCTTGGCCGGCGCAGCAATCGGTGGGGCGCGCAAGACCTATAAACATACCGAGCAAAACGCGCCTATGCGCTCCAACGCGACGCTGGAAGCCGTCGGTGGCACAGCGGTTTACCTGATCTCTGACGCGGGCGCGTGCACCACGGGCGAAATTATCCGCGTGGATGGTGGATATCACGTTCTGGGCATGCCGCAGTCCGAGAATATCTGAAGTCAGCCTCTCGACTAAGCCAAATAAAAAGGTCGGCTCGCGTGATGCGCGCCGACCTTTTCTATGTCTCGACGTGGTTTAGACCAGTCCAGCCGCCTCATCGCATCCCAGCAAAATATTGAGGTTCTGCACCGCAGCCCCAGACGCGCCCTTGCCGAGATTGTCCAGCACCGCAATCGCCGTGGCCGCCCCCGAAGCAAGATTGCCATGGATCGACAATGCGAGCCGATTGGTGCCGTTGAGCGCCTCTGGCAAGACGCGCGGCGCATGCGTCGCCGCATCGACGACGGTTACAAATTGCTCGCCCGCATAATGCGCCCGCAACGCGGCTTCTGCTTGGGCAAAACCCGCCGCGCCCAAATCAGGCAGATGCACAGCAACCGCCATACCCTGAGCATATTGCCCCACCGACGGCACAAAGACAGGCGGGCGGGTCAGGTGCCCATGCAGCATCATTTCGGGCAAATGCTTGTGCGATTGCCCTGCTGCATACAGAAATGCTCCGCTTGATGTGCCCGCTTCAAACTCTGCAATCATCGATTTGCCGCCGCCTGTGTAACCAGAGACCCCTGAAATCGACAGCCCAACGCTTGGGTCAATCAGCCCGGCATCTACCAAGGGCCGGATCAGCGCAATCGCGCAAGTAGACCAACAACCGGGGTTGGAAACATGGCTCGCAGCCTTGATCTTGGCCCTTTGATCCTTGGAGATCTCTGGAAAGCCGAAGGCCCAAGCCGGGTCCGTCCGATACGCGGTCGACGCATCAATAATCTTGGTGCCAAATGGCGCGGCTAATGCGACCGCTTCTTTTGCGGCCTCATCGGGCAGGCAGAGAATGGCAACATCAGCCTTTGCAAAGGCCTCTGCCCGCGCAGCCGTATCCTTGCGCCGTGCGGGGTCCACCTGCACCAATTCGATATCTGTCCGCTTGAGGAGGCGGTCGCGGATTTGCAGCCCGGTTGTGCCTGCTTCTCCGTCGATAAACACCTGATAGGCCATCTGCGCTTCCTCTCCAGTTGAGTTGCCCGCGTGATACGCCGCTCCGCGCAAGCGCGCAAGCGCGCTCACGGCCGTGCCATGCCTTCGCTTTAATGCGCGAGTGCCACGTCAAGGAACATCATGAGCACCAACCCAATCAGCAACCCCGCAGTGGCGCGGTTCTGATGGCCGTTGCGATGGGTCTCGGGCAAAATCTCATGGCTGATGATGTAAAGCATCGCACCGGCAGCAAAGGTAAGGCCCCATGGCAGCAGAGCACTCGACACGCTCACAGCCGCCGCGCCGATAAATGCGCCCACATGCTCGACAAGCCCGGTCATCGCAGTCACGACGAACACCTTGAGCCGTGAATAGCCGAGGCCCACCAAAGCCACAGCGACCGCCAGACCTTCGGGAATATCTTGCAGCGAAATTCCTGTCATGACCGAAAGGCCGTTCGTTTGGCTTCCGCCGCCAAAGGCCACCCCAATCGACAGACCTTCCG
>DOOI01000164.1:0-9955 GCA_003512825.1 Paracoccaceae bacterium
GATGGGGCTTTTTGATCCACATGCGCGCCAAGCCCTAAAGCGGCGCCTTGGCGCGAGCCCGACAACGGCGCGGTTTTTCATCCCGGCGGAACCACCAGCCGAAGGTTCCTTTCTGCAGGCCCTTTTGGATTACATCATGATTTCGGAGGACTTGATGGCTCGTAACCCGCGCTGGCGGATTTGGCATCCTTTCGACAACATGACGTGCTGGGCAGATGAGGCGCTTCGTGAAGCGCTGATCAATGCCTCAGATCATTTTCCCGTCACCATGGACCTCGAACTAGGCTCTTAAATTTGCAAGGCGCCTTCCCTATATTAACCTCATGCGTGTAAAACCCTTGCTCACATCCCTTTTGATTGCTGCCTTCGCAGGGGCCCCTGCGGCTGCCAATGACGAAACCGCACAAGGCTTGAGCCTATTGGAGCGCGGCGCGCAACTTTTGTTTCAAGGGCTGATGAAGGACGTCGAGCCCGCTCTGCGCGAGTTTGAGGGAGCAATTGGTCAGATGCAGCCTCAACTCCGCCAATTTCTGTTGGAAATGGGGCCTGCGTTTATCGCTTTGACTGAGAAAATGGGTGACTTGAGTCACTATGAACTGCCAGAGATGCTGCCCAATGGCGACATCATTCTACGCCGCAAACCCGAGGCGACGCCTATTGATCCGGCTGCGCCGCGTCCTGAGGACATCGAACTTTAACCTCGGATCTTGATCACGGTCTGTGCACCAAGGGTGGTGGCCAGCGATTGGAACCGCGCCTGTGCCACCTCACCAAAGAGGGCTTCTGCTTCATTGGCAAGGATCAGTTCCAGAACCTTTTTCTTGGGATACCAACGAATTTCACCGGGGGGCTGTTCGTTTTGTAGCCAAAGCATTGCGCCAAAACGCATTGCTTTGCCAAGAACTTCGGCTTCGTGAATGTCTTTTGCGTCCAACAAACTCAAGACAGGATCAAAACGTGTGCCCTCTCGGGAGTTGGAATAACGATGCAGCAAAGCCAGCCCAAGAAATACACGTTCGCGATGTTTGAGCCCCCCGAGATTGGCGCGCGTTGCATTATCAAAACAAACCTCAGCTCGATAATCCGGATGCGCGCGCCAGCTGACATCATGAAGCAAGCAAGCGGCTTTGATCAGCCGCAAATGATCGCGTGTAGCGGACTTGAAGAGCGGTAGAACGAAGTTGAATAGAGTAAGACCAAAGCCCGGCAGTCTGGCATCTTTTGCTTCGGCAAAATAACAGCTTTCGATCAACGGATCTCTGTCGCGCAGTTTTTGCGGCATTTGTTCGTAAAGCATTCCTTCGCGAATACCGTAGGAGGAGACTGCGATATCATGCGGGCGGAACGTTCTTACCACTTGGCGCAGAACTTCTGATGCCAAGGGAACAAGACCGATCCGCTCTTTGGAAATCCCTGTCCGCGCACGAAGCGCGTCGATGCCATGTTCGGCGATATAATCGACGGTGGCCGAAACCGCCGCACCGTTCATTCGGTATTCATGCTGTACATGCAGGGGATAATTGCGGCGCTCCATGTCGATGCGCGCAAAGGCACGCCACGAGCCACCAACAAGAAAGAGGCGGTTTTTCTGTGGGCCAAGCTCGGCGGCCAAGCCATTCACAATCGTCGCAATATGCTCTTTGCGCGCCTTCTTGCTTCCTTGAAAGTCTTTTAGTTTCAAAGGGCCAAGTGGCGAAGTCACGCGCCTACCGACACGTCCGCCGGAAATTTCAGCCAGCTCCATTGAGGAGCCGCCAATATCGCAAACAAGACCATATGACCCCGGCCAACCGAGCAAGACACCTTGTGCAGACAGGCGCGCCTCTTCCTCGCCATCGATTACCCAAATCCGAATGCCGGTTTCACGCTCGACCTCGGCACAGAACTCCGCCCCGTCGGCGGCTTCCCGTACAGCGGCCGTGGCGACGGCTGTGAGGGGGGAGGCGCCCATGCCATCGGCAAGTTTGGCAAAGCGCCGCATTGCTGCCAAAGCGCGCAGTCGGCCTTCAGGGTTCAGATAGCCCGTCGTGGCAAGGCCCGCACCCAAGGCGCACATGATTTTTTCATTGTAAAAATAGGCAGGACTGCGCGCAGCCCCATCAAAAACGACCATCCGGACAGAGTTGGAGCCGACGTCGAGCACGCCAACACGTGAGAGCGCTCTGGAATCATCGTCGTTGAAAAGCGGGCGCCCGAAAAGGCCCCAGTCTTTCTTTTCGCTGCCGTCCATTCGAGGACCTTTCCCACTTGCTCTGACGCATCCGTTGTTTGGGTATGCGTCAATCGTCGGTGTGGGTCAATTTGGGAACGTCACCCGCGCCTTTGGAGCCACGCCCGGAGAGGGAGGGATTTTCCATGAAAAACCTATGCGCCGAAAAGGCAAACTCGCCCTCTGGAAGCCGCGCTCGGGTGAATTTTCCGTCAGATGCCATCACCCAGCTTTGCGCGACATCGGCCAAGTTTGCAGCCATGATTTGGCTCACAATTTGCGATTTTACAGTTGGGTTTTCGATTTCCACCAAAGTCTCGACGCGGCGATTAAGGTTGCGGCCCATCCAGTCGGCGGAAGAAATATAAACGCGGGCTTGTTTTGACGGCAGGCCGTGCCCGTTGCCGAAACAAACAATTCGGCTGTGCTCTAAAAAACGTCCAATAATCGATTTGACGCGGATGTTTTCCGACAAGCCCTTGATACCGGGGCGTAATCCACAAATGCCACGCACGACGAGGCTGATCTTCACCCCCTTTTGGCTGGCCGAGTAAAGCGCATCAATGACTTCCGGGTCGATCAGCGAATTCATTTTTGCCCAGATTTCTGCGGGCCGGCCTGCTTGGGCATGTTCCGCCTCGGAGGCGATCATGTGCAATAGGCGCGGTTTCAGCGTGATCGGCGAAATTGCAAGGTTTTCGAGCTCTTCCGGTTGCACATAACCCGAAAGATAATTGAACACTTTGGTAGCATCGCGGCCAAGGCGGCTGTCGCATGTGAAAAAACTGAGGTCGGTATAAATCCGGGCGGTGATTGGGTGATAGTTGCCTGTGCCAAAGTGAGTGTAAGTCACAAGGTTTTCGCCCTCGCGACGCACAACAGTGGAGATCTTGGCATGCGTTTTCAGGTCGAGAAACCCATAGACCACATGCGCCCCGGCGCGCTCAAGGCGGCGGGATTGGCGGATGTTGGCAGCTTCGTCAAAGCGCGCCTTCAACTCGACGAGCGCGGTTACGGATTTACCGTCTTCGGCCGCTTCACATAGCGCATCAACAATGGGCGAGTTTTTTGAGGTGCGGTACAGGGTTTGTTTGATGGCAACCACATCTGGATCGCGCGCGGCTTGAGCGAGGAAGCGCACCACCATGTCAAAAGTTTCATAAGGGTGGTGCAAAAGCATGTCTTTTTGCCGGATTGCAGCAAACATGTCGCCGTCATGATCTTGCACCCGTTCAGGAATGCGCGGGACGAAAGGCGTCCACAGCAGGTCTGAGCGTGTGTCGATTACGAGTTCCTTGAGATCTGCGAGGCCGATAAGGCCTTCAACTTCAACAACCTCGTCGGGCTTGACCCGCAATTCTTCGATGATTGTCGCGCGCAGGTCTGCTGGTGCATTTGCGGTGATTTTCATGCGAACCACCTCGCCACGACGGCGGCGCTTTAGAGCAGTTTCGAACTCGCGCACGAGGTCTTCTGCTTCTTCTTCCACTTCGAGGTCGCTGTCGCGCAAAACCCGAAATATGCAGTGGCCGATCAGCTCATATCCCGGGAAGAGCTTGCCGAAATGTTTCAATAGCAACTCTTCAAGAGGGAGAAACCGGTTTTGGCCCGGCTCCGCAGGCAAAGCGATGAAGCGGCTGACCTGCGCGGGGATGGGCAAAAGCGCTTGAAGCGGGCGTTTATCGCGGCGGCGTTCGAGTTGGAGGGCCAGAACGAAGCCTGTGTTGGGGATAAAGGGGAAAGGGTGTGCCGGGTCAATTGCCAGAGGCGAAAGGACCGGGAAAACCTTGTTAAGAAAGGTCTCGGAGAGAAAGCTGCGATCTTCGTCAGTGACCGTCTTGCGATCCAGAATGGAGATCCCTGCCGCATTCATCTCGGTTTTGAGACCTTCAAAGATGCGCTGTTGGGATTGCAAAAGGCAGCGCGCGTCATCGTTGATGAGGGCGAGTTGTTCTGCCGGGATCAGGCCATCTGCTGCGGGGGTTGTGTTTCCATTATTGGCCAACTCCCGCAGACCTGCGACCCGCACGGTATAAAACTCATCCAAGTTATTGGCTGAGATCGACAGAAATCGCACACGTTCTAGCAGCGGTACGCGGGGATTTTCCGCTTCTTCCAAGACACGCCAATTGAAGCCAAGCCAACTTAACTCGCGATTATAGAACCTCTGAGAACTCGTCAGGTCCAGTGGAGCCAGTTCGGTTGCCGCAGGGAAGGGCGAATGAAGAAAATCTGCTTGTGTCATGATACGCTGCGATGAGGGGCGAATGTAACGCCCATATGTCGAAAAGTGACGGGATTAGAAGGAATTGTCCAGCTTAGTGGCTGGTTGAAAGAATTTCGGCCGCAAGGCGGCGGTTGATTGCGCGGCCTTGATCAAGGGCGGTGCGGTCGAGGGTGGCGACAAGGCTGCGCGCTGCGTCGAAGGAACGGTCCATCCGCGCAATCAGATAGGGGATCGTATCGGCTGTCGGCACGATCTGGCGGTCCGAGAAAAGCTTGATCAGAAGCGCGGAAAGTAGCGTGTCATCTGGGGCCTCGAGGGTCGCGGCGGGGGTGCCTTCCATGCGTGAACGAAGATCCGGCAGCGTAATCTTCCAAAGATGGGCTGGGCGTTCTGCGGTTAATAACAGGGCGTGACCTTCGGCAAGGGTCAGGTTGTGGAGGTGAAAAAGCGCGGCTTCTGCCGCAGGGTCACCCGCAATTTGATCTGCGTCCTCCACGGCAATGGGGCGCGTCGCGAGTTCTGGGATATCTGCGGATGGCAGGCCGGAAGCCGAGATGATCGTCGCCCCCGAAAGCGCGGCCCAAACATGAGAGAGATGGGTTTTCCCCGCACCTTTTGGGCCAATAATCATAAGCTTACGGGCAGACCAATTCCTCCAGCCCTCAATCATTGCGACTGCAAAAGCATTGGCGGGTGCGACGAAAAAATCTTCGCGACCGAGTGCGGTTCGCACGGGAAGGTTAAAGCTCGATTGGCGGATCACTGCGACGCATCTCCCGAAGCCGGGGGCTTTGGGGGCCGTCCTGACACGCCTTGGTAAAGGCGGCTGTCATGGTATTGATTCGCGACAAAGCGGGTAACCACGCCAATTGCTGCGGCGAGAGGAACCGCGACCAACATACCGACAAAGCCAAAGAGCGTGCCAAAGACCGAAAGCGCGAAAATGAGCCAAACCGGATGGAGGCCGACCGAAGAGCCTACAAGACGCGGGGTCAAGAAGTTGCCCTCTATGAATTGGCCCGAAAGGAAAATGGCCGCGATGAGCCCGATGGTTGTCCAGTCACCCCAGAATTGGAAGAGCCCAAGGCCAATCGCAAGCGCACCGCCGACGAGGGACCCGACATAGGGGATGAAGGTGATAAGCCCGGCAATCGCTCCGACGACAAGGCCGAATTGCAGGCCGACAAGCATCAGGGCCACGGCATAATAGAGCCCTAAGATTATGCACACAGTGCCCATGCCCCGGATGAAAGACGCGAGCACTGTGTCAATTTCATGGGCCAATTTGCGGATGACGGGGGCGTGGTCGCGCGGCAAGAGGGCATCGACCTTGCCCACCATGCGGTCCCAGTCATAAAGCAGGTAGACAGTCACCACAGGGACGACGACGAGGATCACGATCACGTTGAGGAAGGAGACCGCCGAAGAGAGAACGGTTTCGAGAAGCGCGCCGCCTTTGGAACGGACGGTCTCGCCTAAGCTTTGCAATGTCTGATGCAGGACGCTGTTGGTGTCAAAAACGCTTGGGAAATGCTGGCTCAGGAAGGTTTGCAGGTCGCGTGCGAGCTGTGGCGCGGTGTTAAAGAGTTGAACTGATTGCTGAATTAGCGTTGGCACCACGAGTAGCGCCATGATGACGAAAACAAGAAGTGCGCCGATCGTGATGACCCCGACCGCCAAGCCGCGGCTAAACCCCATGCGCTCAAGGCGGTCTGCAACGGGATCCAAGAGATACGCGATAGCCCCCCCCAAGATAAAGGGGAGGATCACATTCCCCAAAAGGTAGAGGACCACAAAGAAAATCGCGGCGGCGATGCTCCAGTATTTTAGCTGATCCCGGACGGGCAGGCCCATGGTTTTGCGCTCCTCAGTTCGTACCTATCTCACCTGTCGCCTATGGAATTTCAAGCCCTTGCTGGTGGTGCAGGCATGGGACGTGCCATAGGCGCTATAGGTGAAGCCTGCGGATGGGGAGTTAACCGTGCGAGAGGGGCAATTTTTCCGTGTATGATTTACGTATGGGTGGCGTCTGGCCGACGTCATGACGTTGGAGCCGTTGAAAAGTGGTTAATATGACCGGGGCTGTGCGCGCCATTTGGCAGGGGTTTTTCACCTAAATTTGCGATCCACACAAAAATCCGTAGCGGCGGCGCGTTTGAGCGCCTCTTGGGCCGCGTGGGCCCTTTCGGAGGGCGAGACAGTGGATTGGCGCGCGGCCTGTTGCACGGCGTGCTTGCGGCAGGCGGGCGGGATTGATACGTCGCGTGACAACTCTGGCTTTCATCCAAGGTGGTCCCTGATGCGTCTGTCCCGCTACTTCTTGCCCGTTCTGAAAGAAAACCCCTCTGAGGCGCAGATCGTCTCGCACCGGCTGATGCTGCGGGCGGGGATGATCAAGCAACAGGCAGCGGGAATATATTCGTGGTTGCCGCTTGGCTACCGCGTGTTGCGGCGCATTGAAGAGATCGTGCACCAAGAGCAAGTGCGCGCGGGCCACATTCCGATGCTGATGCCAACGCTGCAACCTGCGGATCTGTGGCGCGAGAGCGGCCGTTATGATGATTACGGTCAGGAGATGTTGCGGATCAAGGACCGTCACGAGCGCGATATGCTGTTCGGGCCGACCAATGAAGAAATGATCACCGATGTGTTCCGCGCCCATGTCGGCAGCTATAAAGATCTGCCGATGACGCTCTATCACATCCAGTGGAAATTCCGCGACGAGATGCGGCCACGCTTTGGTGTGATGCGGGGCCGCGAATTCCTGATGAAGGATGGCTACAACTTTGACCTGACCAAAGATGATGCCATTCACGCCTATAACCGCCATATGGTCAGTTATTTGCGGACCTATGAGCGCATGGGCCTGACGGCCATTCCGATGCGCGCGGATTCCGGCCCGATTGGCGGCGATGACACGCATGAGTTTCTCGTGCTGGCCTCGACGGGTGAGTCCGAGGTGTTTTACGACAGCGCGGTGACCGAGTTGAAGCTGGGGGATCGGGCGGTGGATTATGATGACCGCGCAGATGTTTTGAGCGTGTGCCAAGAGTTCACCACGCTTTATGCCCGCACTGATGAGACCCATGACGCGGCGCTGTTCGACCAGATCCCCGAGGAGCGCCGCAAAGTGGGCCGGGGTATTGAGGTGGGCCAGATTTTCTATTTCGGCACCAAGTATTCCGAGCCGATGGGGGCCACCGTAGTGGGGCCAGATGGCACGAAAGTGCCTGTGCATATGGGCTCGCACGGGATTGGTGTGTCGCGGTTGCTGGGCGCGATTATTGAGGCCAGCCATGACGAAAAGGGCATCATCTGGCCCGAAGGCGTAACTCCGTTCAAGGCGGGGATTGTCAATCTCAAGCAAGGGGATGAGGCGGCGAATGCGGCCTGTGAGGGGCTTTACAAGGCTTTGGCCACCAAGGGGCTGGAGTGCCTTTACGATGATCGCGACGAGCGGGCAGGGGCGAAATTTGCCACGATGGATCTGATTGGCTTGCCATGGCGGATCACCGTTGGCCCGCGCGGCTTGGCCAATGGTGTGGTCGAGTTGACGTCGCGCCGGACGGGTGAGAGTGAGGAAATGGTTACAGAGGCTGCTGTGGCGCGGTTGGTCGAGATTTACGCGGCGCATCCGTAAGAAATTGTCTGGTTTCGGCATGAACCCTCGGCCCCGCAAGTGGCCGAGGGTTTTGCTTTGCGCGGTGGTGCTGTGCTGGTCTAGACAGGAGATGCGCGGCGAGAGGAAAGGCTGGCGATGATCGGGCGGGTTTTGGCGCTGGTGGGGGGGCTGACGACGGCGGGTGTGAGCGCGCAGTTTCCAGAATTTTCGCAACAGTATTTGCAACGCTTGGGTGGGGCGGTGCAGGCGCTTGATGAGGTGGTTGCGGAATTCGATGGCTCTGCGGCCAAGCTGTCGCTCACGCGGTTTCAGGCTTTGGAGCAAATGCAGGGCACGGCGTTTGTGCAGGCCCGGCGGGCCGATATGGAGGCGCTGTTCTTGCGCCATGCCCGGCTGACGGCGGATTATCAGCAGATGCGGGCGGCTGGTCCGTTCATGCGGCTTTACCACACAAGGCGGATGGGGGACCGGGAGCTATTGCGGGGCACGTGGGGGGATTTCGTGCCTGCCCTGCCGCTGAGTTTTGCGGGGGCCGTGTTTGCCGGGGCAGGTTTGGTGCTGGGCTGGGCTATGGTGCGGCTGGTGCTTGGGGCATTGGCGCAAGTCTTTCGCCGCAAACCGCAGTCAGCGAAGGCTGCGGATTGACGTTTGAAGGGCGTTAGCGCGCTTTTGCCTCTGCAAGGGCCAGTGGCAGAGCGGCGGCAAAGGCGGCGAGATCGGCCTTGGTGCCGCAACTGACCCGGATGCAGCGGTTTTGCGGTGCGACAAATGGCATTCGCACAAAGACACCGCGCGCAATCAGCCCATCGAGCACATGTTTGGCGAAGGCCCCATCTGCGCCGCAATCGATGGCCACGAAATTGGTAGCGGAGGGCAGGGCGGTGAGACCGTTGGCTTTGGCGATCTCGGCGATCTGGAGCCGGGCGTTGTGCACTTCGGCGCGGACATGAGCAATCCAGTCCGGGTCGGCCAATGAGGCGAGCGCACCGATTTGGGCGACGCGGTTCATGCCGAAATGGTTTCGCACCTTTTCGAAGGCGCGGATCAATTCGGTGGCGCCGAGCGCATATCCGACCCGCGCGCCAGCCATGCCGTGACCTTTGGAAAAGGTCCGCATGCGGATGACACGGGGATCGTCGATGTCGATGGGGGCTGCGGTGCCTTCGGGGGCCAGTTCGATATAGGCCTCATCCAGCACGAGGAGGGTTTGCGTGGGCAGGCTGTCCAGAAAGGCGACGATCTCGGCTCCGCTGTAGCAACTGCCCATCGGGTTGTCGGGGTTGGCGAGGTAGACGAGTTTGGCGTTCACTTCGGCTGCTTTGGCGAAGAGCGCGGCGGGGTCTTCGTGGTCGGCGGTATAGGGCACTTTATGCAAGGTGCCGCCAAAGCCTGCGACGTGATAATTGAACGTGGGGTATGCGCCATCTGAGGTGACGACATGGTCGCCCTCGGACACAAGCAAGCGCACGAGATAGCCCAAGAGCCCGTCAATGCCTTCGCCGACAATGATGTTTTGCATCGTGACGTTGTGATGGTCCGCCAGTGCGGCGCGCAGGTCGTGGCTTTCGGGATCGCCATACATCCAGATGTCGCGGGTGGCTGCTTCCATTGCGGCAATGGCGCGCGGCGATGGGCCAAAGACGCTCTCATTGGCACCGATCCGGGCCTCAAAGGGGCGTTCCATACGGCGCTCCTGCGCCTCGGGCCCAACGAAGGGCACGGTGGCGGGAAGCGTCTCGACAAGCGGGGTGTAGCGAGGTCTGATCATGAGGGGAGATAAGCCGATCCTTTCCCCTCCGGCAAGAGGGCGCGATGCGCCATGATTGTGCGGCGCCCGTGTTTCAGGGGCGGGAGGCCCCAATGGGGCAGCGGAGGCAGAGATATGACCACACAGAAA
>DOOI01000164.1:10217-14223 GCA_003512825.1 Paracoccaceae bacterium
GCAGAGATATGACCACACAGAAACTCACGCGGCGTCGTTTTCTGGCGACAGCTTTGGCGACGCCTGTCACCGCGAGCGGGCTGCGCTATGTGCCCAGCCTTGCCAAGGCTCCCCCTGTGAAGCGGGTGCTGACGCTGGCCTATGACAAGTCGCTGGGCATGATGCGCGCAATTGACCAGATCGTGCCGTAACGTCGCCTCTTCCCGCAGGGCAAGGGCTTTGCCACACTCTGTGCGAGAGCGAAGGAGGCCCCCATGAGCATCAATCCAGATCGTGTGACCATCGATATCGTGGATCACGTGGCGCATGTGCGCTTGACGCGGGCAGACAAGATGAACGCGGTCGATCCCGAGATGGCGGAGGCGGTCGTCGCGGCGGGGCGGCACCTGATGGGGCTGGGCGACTTGCGCGCTGTGGTGATTGCTGGCGAAGGCCGGTGATTTTGCGTCGGTCTGGATGTTGCCTCTTTTGCGCGGTTTGCCTCAAGCGACCCCGAGGGGCGGATCATGCCGCGCACCCATGATGACGCGAACCTGATGCAAGAGGTGGCGATGGTTTGGCAGCGCGTGCCGGTGCCGGTCATCGCGGCTGTGCATGGGGTGGCCTATGGGGCAGGCTTTCAGCTGGCCTTGGGCGCGGATATTCGCATCGCGCACCCCGAGACGAAACTGGCAATCATGGAAATGAAATGGGGTTTGGTGCCGGATATGGGAGGAATGGTGCTGCTGCCGAAACTGGCGCGGGCCGATGTGATCCGTCGCATGACCTTTACCGCCGAACCGATCCTTGCGCCCCAAGCGCTGGAGTGGGGCATGGTGACCGAACTCTCTGACACGCCTTTGGAGGCGGCAACGGCACTGGCCAAAACCATCGCCACGAAGTCCCCTTCGGCGATGCGGGCGGCCAAACGCCTTTTGCAACTGGCGGAAAGCGGGGCTTCTCAAGCCGACGTCCTCTATGCGGAAAGCCGCGAACAGACGGATCTGATTGGCAAACCCGACCAGATGGAACAGATCGCGGCAAACCTGCAAAACCGCGCGCCCGCGTTCAAAGCGCGATGAGTGAGTGATGGCCCCGCAGTGGATGCGGGGAAAAAGCCGAGCCTGAGCGGGATTTCATGATCGAAGGCATCGCGACAGAGGTCATGTGGCAAACCTTTGGTGGAAGCTCTGGCGCGGGGTGACTGGCGGCTTTGAGCCGCTCTGTCGCTTTTGAGAATTTAGTGAGGGGGGCGGAAAGCGCCCCCCTTTGTTGTCAGCGACGCAAGCTTAGCCGATTTCAGCCAGCCGCTGGAGGGCGGCTTTCAGGATCGCGGCTTCTTCGGATTTCTGCGCGGCCAATTCGCGGGTTTCCTCGACGACTTCTTCCGGGGCGCTTTCGACGAATTTGGGGTTTTTCAACCGCCCTTCCATGCCGCCGATTTCCTTGGCGAGTTTTTCGAGCGACTTTTCCAAGCGCGCGCGTTCCTCGGCCACGTCAATGATACCTGCCAGCGGCAAGCCGAAGGTGGTGCCATCGGCGGCGATTGTCGCCGTGCCTTTGGGGAATTCAGAGACTTCGGTAAGGCTCTCGATACGGGCGAGGCGTTTGATCAGCACTTCATTGCGCGCCCAAGCGGCGCGGGCTTCGGGGCTGAACTCTGTCACCGCGAGGGGCACATGCAGGCCCGCGGGCACGTGCATTTGCGCGCGGGTGGAGCGGACTTCGTCGATCAGGCCAGTGACCCAGCCCATTTCGCGGTCGGCGTCCGGCTCGGCGAGATCGGCTGCGGCGAGGGTCGGCCAGTCGGCATGGACCAGCATTTTCGCCCGTGTCCCCGTGGCGGCCCACAGCTCTTCGGTGATAAACGGCATCATCGGGTGCAGAAGGATCATGCATTGATCCAAGACCCATGCCATGACAGCGCGGGTTTCGGCACGTTCTGCCTCGGCCCCATCCATCAAAAGCGGTTTGGAGAACTCGACATACCAGTCGCAGACTTTGCCCCAGATGAATTTATAGAGCGCGTCGGCGGCGTCGTTATAGCGGTAATCGGCCAGAGCTGTGTCGACTGCTTCGCGCACGCGGGCGGTTTCGCCCATGATCCAGCGGTTGACAGTGGCAGTGGCTTTGGGCGGGGTGGCGTGGGTGCTATGGCCTTCCCAGACGCCATTCATCTCGGCAAAGCGGCAGGCATTCCAGAGTTTGGTGCCGAAGTTGCGGTACCCTGCGATGCGCTGGGTGTCGAGTTTGAGGACGCCACCCAAGCTGGCCATGGCAGCATTGGTAAAGCGCAGAGCGTCGGCGCCGTATTCGTCGATGATTTCCAGCGGATCGATGACATTGCCCAAAGATTTGGACATCTTCTTGCCCTTCGCGTCGCGTACAAGGCCGTGCAGGTAGACGGTGTGGAAGGGCACTTGATCGACGACGGCGAGTTGCATCATCATCATGCGCGCCACCCAGAAGAAGAGGATGTCGGCCCCGGTGATGAGCACGGAGGTGGGGAAATACTTGGCCAGTTCCGGGGTTTGCTCCGGCCAGCCGAGTGTGCCGATGGGCCAGAGGCCGGACGAGAACCACGTGTCGAGCACGTCGGGGTCGCGGGTTAGCGCCTTGCCGCCCGCCAAAGCTTGAGCCTCGGCTTCGGTGGACGCGCAATAGCTGTTGCCATCGGCATCATACCACACGGGGATTTGGTGGCCCCACCAGAGTTGGCGCGAGATGCACCATGGCTCGATGTTTTCGAGCCAGTGGTAATAGGTTTTCTCGCCGCTTTCGGGAATGATTTTCACCTTGCCCGATTTCACCGCATCGAGGGCTGGGCCGACAATCCTGGCGGTGTCGACGAACCATTGGTCGGTGAGCATGGGTTCGATCACGACTTTGGAGCGGTCGCCGAAGGGCTGCATGATTTTCTTGGCTTCGACCAAGGCGGCCGGTGCATCGGCCCCTTCGGCGTCGGGTTTCAGCGCGGCTTTGCCCAAGCGAGGGTCGGCGGCCATTGTCATCACAGCGAGGCCTTCGGCGGTGATCTCAGAGACCACGCGGGCGCGGGCCTCCATCCGGTCAAGGCCGCGCAGGTGTTCGGGCACGAGGTTGAGCGTGTCGGTTTCGGCCTCGTAGAGCGTGCGTTAGCCGCGCGCTACTTCGCCTGCAATCGTCGCGCTCTCGCTATAGGAGGGGCCATCGGCGCGCATCTGGGCGCGGGTGTCCATCAGGCGGTAGCAGGGGATGCCATTGCGTTTGGCCACGCCATAGTCATTGAAATCATGGGCACCAGTGATCTTGACGGCACCAGAGCCGAAGCTGGCGTCGGGGTATTCATCGGTGATGATCGGGATCAGGCGGCGATGCTCTTTCGGGCCCACGGGAATTTCGCACAGCATACCCACGATGGGCGCATAGCGTTCATCGGAGGGGTGCACGGCCACTGCGCCATCGCCCAGCATGGTTTCCGGGCGTGTGGTGGCAATGGAGATATAGTCGCGGGTTTCGCGCAGGGTGACGGTGCCCTCTGCGTCCTTCTCGACATATTCATAGGTCGCGCCGCCTGCGAGCGGGTATTTGAAATGCCACATCGCCCCATCGGTTTCGATATTCTCGACTTCGAGATCGGAGATGGCGGTTTCGAAATGGGGGTCCCAGTTCACCAATCGCTTGCCACGATAGATGAAGCCCTTGGCGTAGAGGTCGACAAAGACCTTGATGACGGCGTCGTGGAAGTTGCCTTCTTCGCCAGCGGGCGCGTTGGGCGCTCCTGACATGGTGAAGGCTTCGCGAGACCAATCGGCAGAGGCGCCAAGGCGCTTGAGCTGGCCGATGATGGTGCCGCGCGAGTTTTTCTTTTGCTCCCAGACGCGCAGGGTGAACGCATCGCGGCCCATTTCGCGGCGCGATGGAGCGCCTTGTTTGGCCATTTCGCGCTCGGTGACCATTTGCGTGGCGATGCCTGCGTGATCGGTGCCGGGCTGCCAGAGCGTGTCATGGCCCTGCATCCGGTGCCAGCGCACCAAGATATCTTGCA
>DOOI01000082.1:0-157 GCA_003512825.1 Paracoccaceae bacterium
TCGACCACTCTGCCACCTCTCCGCGGTCGTGGTGGCGTGGGTATTAGCGAAGCCTCCTCCCGGTGGCAAGGGGCAAAAGCACTGTAATTTGATCGGCGGAAACCCCCGGTGCAAATTGCAAGATCATCTCTACCACACTAGGGTAAGTGTGGCTCTT
>DOOI01000082.1:463-711 GCA_003512825.1 Paracoccaceae bacterium
TGCGATAGGGATCACCATGCTTCAGCGCCTTTTTATCTCTGCTTTCATTTGCGTTGCTTTCGCTTTGCCGCTGCACGCGGCAGCAGATCGAGAGCGTGTGCAAGCTTTCCTAACCACCACGGGGTTTGACGTGGCCGTGGCCTCAATTTCTCAATCCGCCAGCCATGCACCTGCGATGCTCGGGCTGGAAGCGGCGGATTTTGGGGCTGACTGGTCGAGGCTGGCCGATACGGTCTTTGAACCCAAAG
>DOOI01000082.1:977-9899 GCA_003512825.1 Paracoccaceae bacterium
ATACGGTCTTTGAACCCAAAGCCATGACGCGCACCGCCGCCGATATCTTGGCCCAAGCCATGGATGATGAGATGCTGGCGCATGGGGCGGAATTTTACGCCTCTGACTTGGGCGCGCGACTTGTTGTGGCGGAAAATGCCTCGCATTCCTCCGATGGGGCCGAGCGTGTCGCGCAAGGAAAATCCATCGTTGCAACTCTCCAAACCGAAAATCCCGGGCGTCTCGCGCTGTTTGAGCGGATGAATAAAGCGATTGATGCAGGCAACATGAGTGTGCGCGCGATGGAAGAAATCCAATTGCGTTTCCTCTCGGCCGCAGCCGCCGCCGATGTGATCCAGCTCAAGGTCGATGAGGCCCAGTTGCGTGCCCTCATTGCTGAAGGCCGCGAAGCCCTCACCGAGCAAATGGCCGAAGGGGCCATCGCGGGGGCGGCTTGGACCTATCAATCCTTTACCGACGCTGAAATCACGCAATACGCCGAGGCACTGGAACATCCAACCATGCAAAAAATCTACGAACTGATGAATGCAGTGCAATATGAAATCATGGCCAACCGTTTCGAGACCTTGGCAGTCCGCATGAATGAATTGCACCCGGGGCAAGATCTGTGACCGCGCTGCGCTCCTTTGTCTTCGCCCTTTTGCTGATGCCCTTCCTGTCTGTGATGGGGCAGGCGCAACAGGCCCCTCTGCGTCCGCTCTTTGATGCGCTGCGGATGAGCGAAATGATCGCCGTGATGCGCGAAGAAGGTTTGGCGCATGGAATGACACTCGGCGCAGAGATGCTTCCCAGCGACAGCAGCTCTGAATGGCGCGCCTTGCTCGAACGCCTCTATGACCCCACCCGGATGGCCGCTGTTGTCGAAGCGGAGTTTGACCAAAGTTTCGGCAGCACCGACGGGGCGCCATTGCTCGCCTTCTTTGCCTCCGATCTCGGTCAGCTCATCCTTGGCCTTGAGTTGAACGCCCGCCGCGCCTTTCTCACAGATGGCGCCGAAGAGGCCGCGCGCGCGCACTACCGCCAAGAAGAACTGGCCGCGCTGACCGAGGCCAATGCGAAATTCGAGGCCATATCCGCCTATGTCCGCGCCAATGATTTGGTGGAAATGAACGTTTCGGGGGGGCTCACCGCCAGCCTACGGTTCTACCAAGGTCTGGCCGAGGGGGGGGCGCTAACCATGACAGAAGCGGAAATGGTCCAAGATGTCTGGGCAGGCGAAGAGGAAACGCGCTCCGACACCAAAGAATGGGTGCATGCGTTCCTTGGGCTGGCCTATCGTGACCTGACAACAGAAGAAGTCGCGCAATATACCGCTTTATCGGAGACCAAAGCCGGCAAGGCACTTAATGCAGCGCTTTTCGCCGGCTTCGATCAGATGTATGGCGAGCACAGCTATTCCTTGGGGCTGGCGCTTGCGAATAAGATGCGCGGAGAAACGCTCTAACCGCAAAGACTCGGCAAAAATCCATGTAATTTCGCTTTGCAGGCGCTTGACTTTCTTCCCCGCCTGCGAGAGAAGCGCCCATCCCGGGCAGGGTCTCTCTGCCCGGGTTTAATGTTCACACGACGCCCCACAAGGGCGCGCTGTTCGAGGCGGGGCAACCCAAAACGCCTGATCCGACGCGGGAAACCAAAGCGGGCAGGGGCCATAGAACGCGGTAGACAAAGGAAAAGACCCATGTTCGCGGTCCTCAAGACAGGCGGCAAGCAATATAAAGTTCAGTCGGGCGATGTGCTCCGGGTGGAAAAGCTTGCAGCTGACGCTGGTGAAACAATCCAGTTCAACGATATTCTGATGCTCGGCGGCGACAGCCTCACCGTTGGCGCGCCCTTCGTGGGCGGTGCTGCAGTGCAGGCCGAAGTGATCGACCAGATCAAGGGCGAGAAAACCATCGCCTATTGGAAGCGCCGTCGTAAGCACTCGTCGCAGCGGACCCGTGGCCACCGTCAGCAACTGACGCTGGTTCGGATCACCGAAATCCTCGCCAATGGCGGCGAAGCCTCGGGCGTCAAAGCGGCAATCGGCACAGGCAAAGCGCCCGCCGCCGCTGCTCCCGTCGCCGAAGCTCCGGCAAAACCCAAGCGCGCGGCCAAAAAAGCCGCGACAGCAAAGGAGTAATTCCTCATGGCACACAAGAAAGCAGGCGGTTCATCCCGTAACGGCCGCGACTCCGACGGCCGCCGCCTCGGCGTCAAGCTGTTTGGTGGCCAAGCGGCTATCTCCGGCAATATTATCGTGCGCCAGCGCGGCACCAAATGGTGGCCGGGCGAGGGCGTCGGCATGGGCCGTGACCACACGATCTTCGCAACCGTCGAAGGCCGCGTCACGTTCTCCAAGGGTTTGAAGGGTCGTACCTTCATCTCCGTGCTGCCGGTTGCCGAGGCTGCTGAGTAAAGCGATCTTCAGGCAAGACATTTGCGGGGGATCGGTTCATCCGGTCCCCCGCAGCTTTTTCGGATCGCGGAAGAGGAGGCCAACGTCCGACAAAGACCTGCACGATCAGCCTTGAGGCGCCCTTTCGCGCCGCGTCATCTGGAGGAGAAGACGCATGAATACGAATGTGGTCATGGTTGACCAACCGATCATTGCAACCGAGCGCTTTGACCTGCGCCCGCTGCGCGCCTCGGATGCGGGGCTCGTCGGGCTTTATGCTGCCGACCCGCGTGTCGCCAAAAATACCCGGTCCATCCCCCATCCGCTGCCCCCCGGTGCCGTGGATGCGATGATTGCCCGCACTCAAGCTTCTGGGCGCGACGAGGATATCTGGGCACTTGATGGTAGCCGGGCTGGCCGCCCAGAGGTTATGGGCATGGTCAGCCTCACCCGCGTCGATGCAGGGCGCTCCGAACTCAGCTTTTGGATCGCGCCGGCGTTTTGGAACGCAGGCCTCGCGTCCGAGGCCATCCAAGCCCTGATTGCGGCCAATCCCCATCGCGCCGTCACCCTTTTTGCCGTCGTGATGCAAGACAACCCCGCCTCGGCGCGCGTGATGACCAATTGCGGCTTCCAATATTTGGGCGATGCCGAAGCCTACTCCGTCGCACGGGGTGCAACGGTGCCAACCTGGACCTATACGCGCAAACTCGACAAAGAACAGAATTGAGCCCCCTTCGACCCTGCGGTATCGGAGGGGGGCATAAACAAAAGGCTGCCACATGAAATTCCTCGATCTCGCAAAGGTCTACATCCGCTCTGGCGCAGGCGGCGGCGGCTCTGCCAGCTTCCATCGCGAGAAATTCGTGGAATTCGGTGGTCCCGATGGTGGCGATGGCGGCAATGGCGGTTCGGTCTATGCCGAAGCCGTCGACGGGCTCAACACCTTGATCGATTTCCGCTACCAACAGCACTTCTTCGCCGATAACGGGCGCGGCGGTCAGGGCCGACAAATGACAGGCGCGCGCGGTGATGACATCACCTTGAAAGTGCCTGTCGGTACGGAAATTCTCGAAGATGACGGTGAAACCGTGATCGCGGATTTGACCGAGATCGGCCAGCGCGTGCTCTTGGCCAAAGGGGGCAACGGGGGCTGGGGCAACCTGCGCTTCAAGACCTCCACCAACCAAGCCCCGCGCAATGCGAATCCGGGTCAGCCCGGTGTGGAACGCACGATTTGGTTGCGCCTCAAACTGATCGCGGATGCCGGCCTTGTGGGCTTGCCCAACGCGGGCAAATCTACCTTCCTCGCGGCCACTTCCAATGCCAAACCGAAAATCGCCGATTATCCCTTCACCACGCTGCATCCGAACCTCGGTGTAGTGGGGATCGACAACACCGAATTTGTGTTGGCCGATATCCCGGGCCTGATTGAAGGCGCCTCCGAGGGCCGGGGTTTGGGGGATCTCTTTTTGGGCCATATCGAACGCTGCGCTGTGCTTTTGCACCTCGTCGATGGCACCTCTGGCTCTCTCTTGGAGGATTATCAAACGATCCTCACCGAACTGGAAGCATATGGCGCAGGTCTGTCCGAGAAGCCGCGCATCATTGCGATGAATAAAATTGATGCGCTTGACGCCGAAGAGCGCGCGTTCTTGCGTGACGAATTAGAGGCTGTGACGGGGCGTCCGGTGATGATCTGTTCCGGTGTAAGCCGAGAAGGCGTCGATGATGTGCTGCGTGCGCTCAAGCGGCGCATCGACCGCGCCAAACCCGGCGCGCAAGGCGAGGATGAAGCATGGCGTCCCTGACCGCCGCAAAACGATTGGTGGTTAAAATTGGCTCGGCCCTTTTGGTGGACCGGGCGACGGGCAGTCTGAAAGAGGACTGGCTCAAGGGCCTCGCCCTCGATGTGGCGCAGCTGCGCGCAGGCGGCACGGACGTGATCCTTGTGTCCTCCGGTTCCATCGCGCTTGGGCGCGAAGTCCTGCACTTGCCCAAGGGGGCATTGGCACTGGAGCAAAGCCAAGCTGCTGCGGCGGTGGGCCAAATCAGACTGGCCCGCGCCTATGAGGAAGTCCTCGCACCACATGCAATCCCGACAGGTCAAATCCTTGTCACCCTGGAAGACTCCACCAACCGTCGGCGCTACCTGAATTCCCGCGCGACGATGGAAACGCTGCTGTCGTTGGGCGTTGTGCCGATCGTCAATGAAAACGACACCGTCGCCACGGATGAAATTCGGTTTGGCGACAATGACCGTCTCGCCGCGCAAGTTGCAGTCACGATTGGTGCGGATCAACTGGTGTTGTTGTCGGATGTGGATGGTTTCTATACTGCCAATCCTCATACCGACACTTCGGCGCAACGCTATGATATCGTGGAGAAAATCACACCCGAGATCGAAGCCATGGCCGGCGACGGTGTCTCTGGTCTCTCCAAGGGCGGCATGATCACCAAACTGATGGCTGCCAAGACCGCCACGGCAGGCGGCTGCGCGCTCTGCATTACTGAGGGGTCGACGCAGCGACCGCTTTCTGCTTTGCAAAACGGGGCCGCCGCCACATGGTTCTTGGCGCAACTCGATCCGCAACTGGCCCGGAAACGTTGGATTGCGGCGATGAAACCCAAAGGCGAGATCACCATCGACGCAGGTGCCGCGCGTGCTCTGCAAGATGGCAAGAGCCTGCTTCCGGCCGGGATCACGGCCATCAAGGGGCGCTTTGGCCGTGGCGATCCTGTGGCGATCCATGCGCCAGAAGGCCACAAGCTTGGTCAAGGTCTGTGCCGTTACACCGCCGACGAAGCGCAAGCGATCAAAGGCCACCGTTCGGACCGCATCGAAGCCCTTCTTGGCTATCCGGGCCGCGCTGCTCTTATCCACCGTGACGACATGGCGCTCTGATCCAAGCGCTCTCAGACAGGACCAGATCATGACCACTTCGCTCTCCTCTCAAATGGCCGCACTCGGTGACGCGGCCCGCAATGCCGCCGCCGAACTGGCCTTCGCGTCCTCAGAGCGGAAATATGCCGCCCTGATCAGCGCTGCTGATGCCGTTTGGGCGCGCCGTGAGGCCATCATCGATGCGAATTGTGAAGATCTGGTTTACGGCGAGGAAAAGGGTCTCAGCCCCGCCATGATGGACCGCTTGCTGCTCAACGAGGCCCGCATTCGCGGCATCGTGGATGGCTTGCGCGCCGTGGCCGCGCAAAAAGATCCCGTCGGCGAGGTCATTTCAGAATGGGCCCAACCCTCTGGCCTCAAAATTCGCCGCGTTCGCACGCCTCTCGGAGTGATCGGCGTCATTTATGAAAGCCGCCCCAATGTCACCGCCGACGCGGGCGCATTATGCCTCAAAGCGGGCAATGCGGTTATTCTGCGCGGCGGCTCGGAAAGTTTTCACTCCTCAACAGCCATTCACGCGTGTTTGGTTGAGGGTCTGCGCGCCGCCAACCTTCCAGAAGCCGCCATCCAACTCGTCCCCACCCGTGACCGCGCCGCCGTCTCCGAAATGCTCACCATGGTGAACCATATCGACGTGATTGTGCCGCGTGGGGGCAAAGGACTTGTCGGTCTGGTCCAACGCGAAGCCCGGGTGCCGGTTTTCGCCCATCTCGAAGGGATTGTGCATGTCTACGCAGATCGCGATGCCGATCTCGACAAGGCCCGCCGCATTGTCCTGAATTCCAAAACCCGCCGCACAGGCATTTGCGGTGCCGCGGAATGCTTGCTGATTGATTGGCAATTCTACACCAAACACGGCGCGGTCCTCATCGAAGACCTGCTTGCCGCGGGGTGCGAAGTGCGCGCCGAAGGCGAATTGGCCAAGATCCCCGGCACGGTTCGGGCCCAACCCGAGGATTTCGGCCATGAATTTCTCGACAAGATCATCGCAGTCAAACTTGTCGATGGAATCGATGCAGCGATTTCTCATATTCGCACCTATGGATCAAACCACACAGATGCGATCCTGACCGAAAATGACGCGACTGCTGCACGCTTCTTTGAGCGTCTCGATAGCGCCATTTTGATGCGGAACGCGTCGACGCAATTCGCAGATGGGGGCGAATTTGGCATGGGGGCCGAGATCGGCATCGCTACGGGCAAATTGCACGCCCGTGGGCCTGTGGGTGCCGAGCAACTGACCTCGTTCAAATACCTCGTCGAGGGAGACGGCACCATCCGCAGCTGACACGGCTCAAAACCGCAGCACAATCTCAGCTGTCCCCATCTCTGCTTTCAGCCGCCGCGCCTCATCCGCCAAAAGCACAGGCAACAGCGCAAATTGCACTTCAGAAGGGGCGATCTTCGTGTCGGGCCGCTCCAGTGACAAATTCCCCCAAAGCGCGGGTTCAACGCGCAGCCGTTCACCCACGCCCTTTATGGTCCATATGCCGGATTGGTGCTGTGCCGTAATGGTTCCACCATAGGGCATTGCCGTCTCCAGACATTGCAGCGCGAGGAATGCCAGCCGGACTTCGCTGCGGGGGCAATCTCCCTCGAATTGCCAATCAAACGTCACCCGCCCGCCTTTTGCCAATCCTGCCAAGAGCGCGCGCACCTCCGAATGCCCCACCATCTGTCCCGGTGTGGCCATCCCGTAGGCAATGCGGAAAAACAAGATCCGCAGCCGTGCCGCCTCCACGCTCTCCTCAATCAGCGCCATCTCGGGCAACAGCTTGCCACCCGCCATCTGCATCAATTCAAGCCCATTTCCCACTGCTCCCACCGGGCTGATCAGGTCATGGCAAATACGAGAGCCTATCAAGGCGGCGAGATTGGCGTTAGCTAGGTGCAAAATGAACTCCCCATAAGGTGACAGCATGTCTGATCTCAACGCGATCCTCGCCCCCGGAATGTTTGTCCGCCATCCTCACCACCCGGAATGGGGGATAGGTCAGGTGCAGTCGAACGTGGCCGGGCGCATCACCGTCAATTTTCCAGATGAAGGAAAAGTCGTGTTTGACGGTAGTCGCATAACTCTAACTCCCGTATTTGATGCATTATGAAGGTTAAGAAGTCGTTACCGAAATTGTGACAGCCCAGTCGCATCCTCGCGTCGGACGCCAAACGGGTTGCTATTGCCCGCGCGCCTGCCTAAATCCGACGGGACCCACCCGAGGCCATGATGACCGAACGTAAGCACCCCAAATTCAAAACCCGGCTCGCCCGCACCGCCGAAGAACTGCGCGCCGCGCAGGCTTTGCGCTATACGGTCTTTGTCGAGGAATTGGGCGGCACCGGGGCAGGGGTCTGGCATGACAAGCGCCTCGAGACAGACGAGTTCGATCCGCATTTTGACCATCTTCTGCTGACCGACGAGGAACAGGGCGGTTCCGTCGTCGGCGTCTACCGCTTGGCCACCCAAGAACAGGCCAAAGCCGCAGGGCGTTTTTACACAGACGATGAATATGATCTGGCGCCGCTGCTCGCGTCGGGACGGAAATTGCTCGAACTTGGCCGCTCCTGTGTGCACCGCGATTATCGCGGCGGGCCAGCCATGTTCCACCTCTGGACGGCGCTTGCCGCCTATGTCGAAGAACGCGCCATTGACGTGCTCTTTGGCACGGCCTCATTTCACGGCACAGATTTGACAGCGCATGCGCCAGCCTTGTCGCTCTTGCATGCGGCCCACCTTGCCCCCTCCGAGCTGCGCGTCCGCTCGCGTGCTTTTGAGGCCATGGATTTGATCGCGGCAAATGCGGTTGATCGACCCTCCGCGATGCGTGAAATGCCGCCGCTGATCAAGGCCTACCTCCGTCTGGGCGGCACAGTGGGCGAGGGGGCCTTTATCGACCACGCCTTCAATACCATCGATGTCTGCCTGATCCTTGACACGCTGCGCCTCAACGAACGCCAGCGCGGCCTCTATTCTCGGGCACAAACATGACCCGCTGGGATGACCTGTCGCTTTATCCCCCCGATCCGGCCCTGACGCCTGCCGATTGGGCCCGTGTGCTTGGTCGCGGCCTTGTTCTCGCAACACTTACCTTCGGCGGCCTTGGCCTCTTGCTGCTCTTGCGTCTGATCGAACGGCCCATTCATGGTCTTCATCGCCCCTGGACACCCTTTCTCACACAATTCGTCTGCCGAAATGCGTTCCGTATTCTTGGTATCGGCTTTTCCACCACAGGCACCCGCATGACCGAGCGCGGCGCTGTTGTGGCCAATCATGGATCATGGCTCGACATCTTTGCGCTGAATGCCCGCAAACGGATCTATTTTGTCTCGAAGGCCGAAGTGGCCAAATGGCCCGGCATCGGCTGGCTTGCACGCGCGACGGGCACTGTTTTCATCACCCGCGACCCGAGTGAGGCCAAGGTGCAACAAGCCATTTTTGAGGCGCGCCTTTTGGCGGGGCACAAATTGCTCTTCTTTCCCGAAGGCACCTCCACCGACGCGCGCCGCGTGCTGCCCTTCAAATCGACTCTGTTTGAGGCCTTCTTTACCGATGGCCTGCGCCACGAGATGCACATCCAGCCCGTCTCGGTGCTATATAACGCACCTGACGGCGCGGATCAGCGCTTCTATGGCTGGTGGGGCGATA
>DOOI01000082.1:10164-10321 GCA_003512825.1 Paracoccaceae bacterium
GTGGGGCGATATGGACTTTGGCCCGCACCTGTTAAAGGTGCTGGCTGCACGCCGACAAGGGTCTGTGCATATCACCTATCATCCCCCGGTGCGGGTCGATGACTTCCCCAACCGCAAAAGCCTTGCCGCTTATTGCGAAGAGGCTGTGCGGGCAGGC
>DOOI01000069.1 GCA_003512825.1 Paracoccaceae bacterium
GCCAGATCGGCAAAGCGCGCGCGTGCTGCGACATGACGGGCGATATCCGCCATTTGCGAGACACCTGCATCGGTGGACCACCGCACGCCACTTCGTTCGAGGCGGGCCTTGACCTGGGCTTCGATCTCATTGGCTTTGGTTTCAGCGCGCGCGATTGTTTCTTGCAAGATCAAGGCATTTGCGCCGGCATAATAATATCCGGTCTGTGTGCGATCGACGCCCAAGCACAGCACATCGAGATGCGCGTCATGCGTGCGCGCCAGAATTTCGGCTTGATCGAGGGTCGCGGGGATGAGGGCGGGATCGGTCAGCACGGTCAGTATGGTTTTGTAGCTCATGATCGGTCTCCTCCGAGAAAAGGCTTCTGAGGAGAGTTTACAAACCCGAGGCGCATTCCGCTTTGACACGCGTCAAGCCCGCAGGCCGCTTCGCTTGATGCAGATCAAGGAAGCTTTTTGCGCCGCAGCGCATCACATCGCCAGTCTAAAACACGCCGCAGGCTTAACTCGAATCATGCGGACCAGAGACGAAGGGACGACAAATGTTTAACTATATCAAGCTGATAGTGCTCGGCTTGGTGGCGGTCATGGCCATGATCGCGGCCAACTATGGGCGCGATTTGGCCTATCAGGTAAACGCGATCACCGTCGCGCTTGCTGCCATCATCACATTTATTTTCGTGCTGCGCCGTACAGGAGAGCCGGAAATACCCACCGATCAGACCCGATATCTGGACGGTGTCGTGCGCGCAGGCGTCATTGCGACAGCCGCTTGGGGCGTTGTGGGCTTTCTTGTGGGTGTGATCATCGCCTTCCAGTTGGCCTTTCCGGTGCTCAACTTTGAGTGGGCGGAGGGCTACCTCAACTTTGGCAAGCTGCGGCCGCTGCACACGTCGGCAGTGATTTTCGCCTTCGGGGGGAACGCGCTGATCGCAACCTCACTTTATGTGGTGCAACGCACGTCGGCGGCGCGGCTATGGGGTGGCAATCTCGCTTGGTTCGTCTTCTGGGGATATCAATTGGTGATCGTTCTGGCGGCAACGGGCTATCTGCTGGGGGCAACCCAGTCGAAAGAATATGCCGAACCGGAATGGTATGTGGATATCTGGCTGACCATCGTTTGGGTCGCTTATCTTGCGGTCTTCATGGGCACGCTGATGAAGCGCCGTGAGCCGCATATCTATGTGGCCAACTGGTTCTACCTGTCCTTCATCCTGACTGTGGCGCTCTTGCACCTGTTCAACAACCTGTCGATCCCGGTGTCGATCTATGGCTCCAAGTCGGTGCAGGTGTTCTCGGGGGTTCAAGATGCCATGACGCAGTGGTGGTATGGCCACAATGCGGTGGGCTTCTTCCTGACGGCGGGCTTCCTTGGGATGATGTATTACTTCGTGCCCAAACAGGCTGAGCGCCCGGTCTTTTCTTACAAGCTGTCGATCATTCACTTTTGGGCCCTGATCTTCATCTATATCTGGGCAGGCCCCCACCACCTTCATTACACCGCATTGCCGGACTGGGCCTCGACCCTTGGCATGGTGTTCTCGATCGTGCTCTGGATGCCGTCTTGGGGGGGGATGATCAACGGTTTGATGACGCTCTCGGGCGCATGGGACAAGCTTCGCACTGATCCGATCATTCGGATGATGGTGATTTCCGTTGGCTTCTACGGCATGTCCACCTTTGAAGGTCCGATGATGTCGATCCGGGCGGTGAACTCGCTGTCGCACTATACGGACTGGACCATTGGTCACGTCCATTCCGGCGCCCTTGGCTGGAACGGCATGATCACCTTCGGCGCGCTCTATTTCCTCGTGCCGAAACTCTGGAACCGTGAGCGGCTTTATTCGCTCTCGCTCGTGAGCTGGCACTTCTGGCTCGCCACGATTGGCATCATTCTCTACGCCGCCTCCATGTGGGTGACGGGGATCATGGAAGGCCTGATGTGGCGTGAAGTGGATGCAAACGGCTTCCTCGTGAACTCCTTCGCCGACACTGTGGCGGCCAAGTTCCCGATGTATGTCGTGCGCGGCACAGGCGGCCTCATGTTCCTCACCGGCGCATTGATCATGTGCTACAACCTCTGGATGACCGTTCGTGCCGCGCCCCGCGTGGAATCCGCGAACAATGCGGTCCCGGCTGAATAAGGAGGACCCAGAAAATGGCAATTCTCGACAAACACGCAATCCTCGAGAAAAACGTCACGCTGTTGGCAATCTTTGCCTTCCTCGTGGTGACAATCGGGGGCATCGTTCAGATCGCACCGCTTTTCTGGCTGGAAAACACCATCGAGGATGTGGAGGGCATGCGGCCCTACACGCCCCTCGAATTGACCGGGCGCGACATCTATGTCCGCGAAGGCTGCTACGTCTGTCATAGCCAGATGATCCGTCCGATGCGCGATGAGGTGGAGCGCTATGGCCACTACAGCCTCGCGGCGGAGAGCCAGTATGACCATCCGTTCCAATGGGGCTCCAAGCGGACCGGGCCAGACCTCGCCCGCGTGGGTGGCCGCTATTCGGATGAGTGGCATGTGGACCACCTGCGGAGCCCGCAATCGGTGGTGCCGGAATCGGTGATGCCGAAATATGGCTTCCTCGAAGACCGGATGATCGACGGCAAGTATATCCAGGACGTGATGGCAACGCACCGTCTTGTAGGGGTGCCTTACTCCGAAGAGATGCTGGAGAACGCGAAAGCCGACTTCGCCGCACAGGCCGACCCGGATGCCGATACCGACGGCCTTCTGGAACGCTACGGCGACAAGGTGCAAATCCGCAACTTTGATGGCCAAGCGGGCATATCGGAGGCTGATGCGCTCATCGCTTACCTGCAAATGCTCGGGACGCTGGTAGATTTCTCTACCTTCACGCCTGACGCGAGCCGCTGAGGAGTGATCATGGAAACCTATTCCCTTCTCCGCGAATTCGCCGACAGCTGGATGTTACTCGCGCTCTTTGCCTTCTTTGTTGGGGTGGTGCTCTTCGTGCTCCGTCCCGGCTCCTCGAAGGTATATCGCGACGTGGCTGACATCCCGTTCCGTCATGACGACAAGCCCGCCCCGGTCGGGCGCGACGCAAAGGAGGCCTGAGACATGGCTAAGCGACCCATCAAGAAAGAAGATGTGCCAACAACTGGCCATTCCTGGGACGGTATTCAGGAATTCGATAATCCGATGCCACGCTGGTGGCTGTGGACGTTCTATGCCTGTATCGTTTGGGCCATCGGCTATACGATCGCCTATCCGGCGTGGCCCGGCATCAGCAGCGCGACTGCAGGCTACCTTGGGTTCTCGACCCGTGGGCAGGTTGCCGAAGCGATTGCCGAAGTTGAAACCAAGCTGGCACCGATGAACGACAAGCTGGCCTCGGTCGAGCTTGCCTCCATCGCCTCGGATGAAGAGCTGAAAAGCTATGCGATTTCATCCGGTGCGGCTGTGTTCAAAACCTGGTGCGCGCAGTGCCACGGCTCGGGCGCGGCCGGGGCCAAGGGCTACCCGAACCTGCTGGATGACGATTGGCTTTGGGGTGGCGATATGGAAGCGATCCATTACACCATCACGCATGGCATTCGGAACACCGACAGCGATGAGGCCCGTGCGACAGAGATGCCTGCATTCGGCCGTGATGAATTGCTGGAAAAACCGCAGCTTGAGGCCGTGGTCAACTACGTGATGTCTCTGTCGGGCACGCCACAAGATGCTGGCAAAGTCGAAGAGGGCGCTGTTGTCTTCGCCGATAACTGTGCGTCTTGCCATGGGGACCAAGGCGAAGGCATGCGAGACTTGGGAGCGCCAAAGCTCTCGGATGCGATCTGGCTCTTTGGCGGCGATTATGCGGCGCTGATGGAAACCGTGACCAACTCCCGTGCAGGCGTAATGCCGGCCTGGAGCCGCGATTTCCGCCCGGCCCAAGGCCTGTCAGAAGCGCAGATTCGCGCTGTGGCAACCTATGTCCACGCTCTGGGCGGCGGCGAATAACCCGCTGCTGTCTTGCGGGACACACTGCAAAGAGCGGGCTTTGGCCCGCTCTTTTTCATTTGCGCGGCAATCTCTGGCTGGAGCGCCGTCCTTTGACCCAGATCAAAGCCACCCCCGCCAAACACAGACATGATCAACTCATAAGACACGAATCGGGCCTCCCGCTCGCTCAGGTCTACGGTCGCCGCGTGCTCCTTCCCTTACGGGGCGGCCGGAGAAACCGGAGGAGGTTACTCCCCCGGAAAAGGTGTCGATCTTCCGTCCTGTTCGCGCGTTTCCTGGAAGATCGACACCAAACCCGGCCCCGCCTCCCTGAAACTCAACCAAACCGGATCGAAACCTCGCCAAAGGCACCAAAGTCTGCATCAATTTCACAGCCCGGCGGGCATTCGACCGGGCGAATGAATGAGCCCGACAAAATCACCTGCCCGGCTGCAATCTGCTGCCCGTATTGCTCCATGCGCCGCGCGAGCCATACCACCGACTCCACGGGATCATTGAGCACACCCGCCCCAAGCCCTGTCTCCTCAACCGCGCCATCACGGGTCACAATCGCGCCTACCCAGCGAAGGTCAAACGCCTCAGGCGCATGGCGTGCTGTGCCCATCACGATGCCTGCATTGGCGGCATTGTCTGAAATCGTGTCGACAATGACCCGTGCCTGCCCTGTTTCCGGGTCCACCCGCGTCACCCGCGTGTCCAAAATCTCCAAAGCAGGCGCCACATATTCGGTGGCCGCCAGGACCGAGTCCCGCGTCACCGCGCCGCGCAAATCTGTCTTCATGACAAAGGCAATCTCTGCCTCCACGCGGGGTTGAATAAACCGCCCCTTGGGCACCACGGCGCCGCTCGCAAAATGCATGTCCTCCATCAATACGCCCGAATCCGGGGTGTCGATGTTGAGCGCATATTGCATAGCCTTCGAGGTCAGCCCGATCTTCCAGCCCGTCACCCGGTGCCCCGCCGCGCAGCGCCGGCGGATCAAGGCCGCCTGCACCGCATAGGCCTCATCCATGGTCATGCCGGGATAGGCGCGCGACAAAAGCCCGGTCTGCTGGCCCGTGCGTTCTGCCTGCCACAGCGCCTCCGCCGCGCTCTCAATCTCGCCGGGCGTCATCTCTCGTCCTCCACCGTGTTGATCAAAGTGCCAATACCCTCGGCCTCAACCTCTACAATATCCCCCGGCACCAAATAACGTGGTGGATCAAACCGGGCTCCGGCCCCTGTCGGAGTGCCCGTTACGATGATGTCACCGGGCTCCAAGGTGGTGAATGTCGAGATATAGGCAATCTGCTCTGCGACCGGAAACAGCATCCGTCCCGTGCGATCATCTTGCCGCAACTCTCCATTCACCCGCGTTTGCAATCGAATATCCACAATCTGATCCGGGTCGTTGAAAGGTACAATCCACGGCCCGATTGCCCCGGAACGATCCCAATTTTTGCCCTGCGTCACATTGAACTTCGCATGCCGCACCCAGTCTCGCAGGGTGCCCTCATTGCACATGGTCAGCGCCGCGATATGCGAGAGCGCATCTGCACGCGCAATTCGCCGCCCACCTTTGCCAATCAAGACAGCAATTTCGCCTTCATAGTCGAGTTGTGGGCTCTCTGGCGGCCGGATCAAGGCCTGCCCATGCCCGGTGAAAGAACTGGCAAACCGTGGAAACAAGGACATATGCGGCGGCGCGTCCTGCCCATCCTTATATTCCGCATTCCGATCGGGAAAATTGACCCCGACGCAAAGGATCTTGCCGGGGTTCACCAGCGGCGGCTCATAGCTGAAATGTCCCTCTGCATGGGTAACGCCCCCCACCTCGAGCCGCGACAAAGCCTGTGCGGCGATCACCTCTTTCAACCCGTCAAACTCCGGATAGGCAGCACTCAAATCGCAAAACCCACCAGGCACAATCGCGCCCCAAAGCCGCAGGCCCTGAGTATTTATCGTGGCAAACCGCATGGCATCCTCTGTCTTCTTGCTGAAAATATCCCGGGGAGC
>DOOI01000188.1 GCA_003512825.1 Paracoccaceae bacterium
GGCGTTCAGTTCAACTTCTAATCTTAGAAGTTTGGCACCAGTCAAAGAGAGGCAGGGTTTCGGCCCTGCCTTTTCTTTTGACCAGTTCAGATTTTGACAGGCTCGAGAAAAAAGTGCTTCTAGCGGCGCTGTGATGTCAGAGGTCTGGCCAGAGGGTTGGTTCGAGGCCCGCGATAAATTCTTTCAACGCCCCTGCGTGCTTTTTCCATCTGCCAACAGATTTCGTCGATACGGGTGATCGTACTTGCGTAATGCTCGCCGTACGGACTGCTTTGACATTTTCATGGGGTCGTTCCATCGCATCGACCCATTCAAGCCCACAGATATCCGCGATCCGTCTGCTCTCTGCTGAAACATCCCCAACCAGAGTTTCATAGTCGATTTCGTGGATGCGACCGGGGAAGATTTGCTCCCACGCCAGCATATATTGCCGATAGGCATTCAACTCAAAAGCCATTTCCCGTTGATCGAACGTGAAATACATCCCTTGTGAGCCGAAAGTCGTTTGCCACATCGATAGAGCGACATCGCGCGGATCGCGGCGGATTGAGAGGATGATTGCATCGGGAAAGCCCGCAAGGATGAAGCCTATCCGTTTGTAATTGCCCGGCATCTTGTCGACAAATGCCGTTGTGTTGTCTGGCATGCGGGGTAAGTTGGAAAGGTAATAGTCACGCAAGTCGCGGCAGGAAGCGTCGTCCAACGGTGTTTCCGCTTCAAGAATCCGCCGCGCAACACGCTCCATCCATGGCAACTCGCCAGCGCCATAAACATCGGGATGCGCGGAAATTACTTGTTCGATCAATGTTGTGCCGGATCGTGGCAAGCCAAGAACAAAGATCGGGCGTGGGCGTGTTGGTGGCACGTCTGACATCTCGGGAGGCTTGCTGGCGAAGAGGGCAAGTGTTTGGGCCTGTTCACGGATCACGCGCGCCCGGTCGAACGGGCGATTTTGATGGTGCAATGCGTTTCCTTGCACAAAATACGCGTCCGACCCTGCAATATCGCCCTTTGCAAGTGCCAGTTTTGCTTTGGCAAGGAAGAGATAGGCGCGGCTGAGCGTACTAGGTTTTTCCTTTTTCAGCGCGGCATCCGTCAAAGCTTCAATTTTGGCGGCTGTTTCGCGTGTGGCAATAGACGCGGTATCAAGGAGTAATTCCGCGTCATAAGGCGCCAGTTCCAATGCCCTCAAGTAAGTCGCCAAGGAAGCCGTTTGATCGCCCATTTCGTTCTGGATCATCGCGAGGCGATTTAATCCAAGACCATAATTTGGCGCAAGCTCTACACTTTTTTGGGCGGAGGCGAGGGCGTCGTCCATTCGCCCCGCGCGCGACAGCAAGAGCGCGAAATTCGCGAGCACATCTGGCGAGTTTGGGCGGAGAGAAAGGGAGGCCTGATAATCTTGAGATGCTTCATTTTCTTCGCCCAAGGCGTAGCGGATCGTGCCGCGCAAATTCAGGGCGCGCGCATCATTGGGATAGGCTGCCAGAAGCGTGTCCAGCGCTTCTTTGGCAGCTGCATTTTGTCCGGCTACATTCAGAGCCATGGCCTTGAGATACAACAGCACATCGTTGTCCTTGCGCTTTAGCAAGAACTTTTCGATCAGGTCGAGCGCGGTTTTCGTTTCGCCAAGCGACGTTAGGGTTTGTGCCAGATTGTTCTGCGCTTCCACATTGCTTGGGTTGACGCGGATTGCTTTGCGAAACCAGTCAATCGCGTCACGTGGATTGCCCCCTTGCACTTGTGCAAGCCCCGCCAGATTGAAGAAAAAGCTCTCTCTTGGGTGTTCTTTTGCGCCTGCGCGCGCGGTTTTGAAGGCGGCGTTGAACTGCCCCTGACGGAACTGTCCCATGGCCCTATCTGCCAAAAGCTGCGGATGCGTTGCCATCACGGTTTGCCCTTTTTCCACTTGCTTTGGGTATAAGCTGTGGGGGGGCGGGCTGCAATGTGGCCTAGACTTTGATCAGCCGTCGATGGGCGGTTACGGGGCCATCGCCTTGCTGTTCTATGCGGGTCTCGGCCTCGGCGATCCCTTCGAATGCCACAGACATGCTATGAGCATTCGCATGCAAGAGGCGCGCCTCATCGACCACAAGGGCAACATGCCCTTTCCAAAACAGCAAATCCCCCCGCTTTCGCGGGCTGTCTAGGGGCAATGCTTGCCCGGCCGATAGTGCCTGTTGATCGCTGTCTGCCGGGCAAGACAAGTCACAGGCGAGACAGGCCGCTTGCACAAGACCGGAGCAATCGATGCCCTCGCGGCTATTGCCACCCCAGAGATAGGGCGTGCCCAAAAAAAGCGCAGCAACGCCAACAGGGTCGCGGTAGTGCCAGTCGACTGGGGCAAGGTGCTGGCGCGGCACAAACCCATCTTCGGTTTCCAAGAACCGCGAGCCAACTTCGGCGATGACCTTAAGGCGCGCGCCAAAAGGCAGGTGCGCGCGCTCGCTCACCTTGAAATTTGCCTCGGGGTAAAGATGCGTTGCGGGGGCGGCCACCCAATGTGTCGGGGTCGCGCGCTCGTCAAAGGTGTCGGTCCGAAGGTAGCCGACGTAGCCATCTTTTTGCGATTGAACGAAACTCCAGCCTTCGCGGCGTTCATAGACGATCACAGGATCGCCTAATACCAATTGCCGCTCTCGTCGCCCATGTGGCTCGTGCAGCAGGTCTGCGAGGGGCACATTCAGGCGGCGATCTTCCCCTTTTACGAAGCGATCTGCGGTGACCTGACCGCGCAGATGTTGAGCGGCGACACGGCCATTGGCCGGGGTCAGGCGACGATCCATGGTCATAGTCCGAGGATCTTGGGCAACGCACCCAGAATTGCTCGGGCACCTTGCATAGTGCCGCCTTTCGAGCGCGCGGGGGCGGGGCTTGGTTGCCAGCCGTAGATATCGAAATGGGTGTAGCGACCCGCCCCTTCGGTAAAGCGGCGCAGGAAGAGCGCGGCAGTGATCGCCCCGCCAAACCCGCCTTTGGGGGCATTGTCTAGGTCTGCAATCCCCGGTTCGATATCGGCTTCGTAGGGTTCCCAAAACGGCATCCGCCACACCGGATCGGCCATCTGTGGCGCAGCAGCAGACAGGGCATGTGCCACTTGGTCGTCGTCTGTGAAGAAGGGTGCCAGATCCGGGCCTACTGCCACACGGGCGGCGCCCGTGAGGGTTGCCATGGAAAGCATCATATCGGGGGCATCTTCCGCGCCATAGGCCAAGGCATCGGCCAGAACGAGGCGGCCTTCGGCGTCGGTATTGTTGATCTCAACAGTCAGGCCCTTACGACTGGTCAAGATATCTTGTGGTCGGAAGGCATTGCCAGAAATGGAGTTTTCCACAGCCGGGATCAGAACGCGCAGCCGAAGCGGCAGTTTTAGCGCCATTAGAATATGCGCCAGCCCCAACACAGTGGCCGCGCCGCCCATGTCTTTTTTCATCAGCCCCATTGATGCGGCTGGTTTGATGTCGAGACCGCCCGTGTCAAAGCAGACGCCCTTGCCGACGAGTGTCAAAGTTGGGCCAGCGTCGCCCCAGCGCAATTCGATGAGGCGTGGGGCGTTTTCGGGTGCGGCGGCGCGGCCGACGGCGTGAATCATGGGAAAATTCTGCGCCAAGAGGTCATCGCCGATAATGGTGGAGCACGCAGCGCCATGGGTGCGTGCCAAGACTTCGGCGGCATTTTGCAAATCAGCCGGGCCCATGTCAGACGTTGGGGTGTTGATCAGGTCGCGCGTGAGAGCCTCGCCGGCCGCGAGGATTTCGACGCGATTGGTATCAAGGCCTTCAGGGGCGAGCAGGCGGGCGGGGCAGCCCGATTGTGCGCGGTAACGGTCGAAGGCGTAGCCCGCGAGCAGGCAGCCTAGTGTTTCGGCTTCCGCCTCGTCATCGGGCAAGGGGCGTGCCAGTCTGTAGGTTCCTGCGGCGAGTTGGGAAAAACCTGCCGCCAAGGCAAACCGCGTGCGGCGGCGTTGGCTTTCTGTGCCGCGCCCGACGATAGCCATTTGCGGTAGCCCTTTGGCATTGGGAACCAAAAGGGCCTTGCCAATCATGGGCTTAAAGCCTGTGGTTTCAGCCCATGCCTTGGCCGCGGCCCCTTCGCCTGCAAGGAAATCTTCCCAAGTGTCTGGCGCAATGAAGTGCAGTGGTATGGCGTTATCTGGGTTTGTTGCAAATCCGGGAACCTTGGCCATGCTGCCCTCCGTGGTGTCGCATTTGAAGGCTAGCCTAGTGAAGTGCGCGGCACCTGCAAGGGCTCGTCATGCGTCTAAACGGAGAGGTCTTGCAGGTCCCACACCGCGTAGAGAGACCGTTCGCCGACCCGCAACAACCGCGCCAGCGTTGCCGCGAGCGCCACCGCATCGCCGCAGCTGGCAGCATGTTCCACGTCAAAGGCAACATGGGCCAGGAGTGGCATGCCGATTTGTTCCGCAATCGGAACAAGGGCTTGCACCTGTTTTTGCAAACCCGCCAGCTCGGATTTTCGGTGCAGTTTTTCGATATGCGCCAAGCGCGCGGCGAGTTCTTCCATGGCGCGGCAGACGGTGTCTTCGGCGCTGCGCTCGCCCAATTGGGCATAGATCTGGCCCAGTCGGTCGGCATCGACACGGACTTGCTCTTTCAACTGTAACAATGTGACCCGTTCCACGTTCTCACCCTTCTACTCGCCCCCACGGCTTTTTCTGTATTGCGGCAAAACCCTTCCTAAAACCTTGCTTCCAAGCCTTGTTTTCCATCGAACTTTCCGCGAATACCACGTATCTGAAGGCCTACCGCCCAGACCTGGAGATCACGACATGCAAGATGCAAAGCCCCTCCCCAGCTATCTCGTCCAACGATATCAAGGTTGGAAAGCAACGACTTATCAGGAGAATCAAGCTTGGTATCGGCGCTTGGCGGATCAGGGTCAGCACCCTCGGGCGATGATGATTTCCTGTTGTGACTCGCGGGTTCATGTCACGTCGATTTTTGGGGCGGATCAGGGGGAATTTTTTATTCACCGCAATATCGCGAATCTGGTTCCGCCTTATAAACCGGATGGTTTGCAGCACGGCACCTCGGCGGCAGTGGAATATGCAGTGACGGCGCTGAAAGTGGCGCATGTTATTGTGCTGGGGCATAGTAATTGTGGTGGGGTCAATGGCTGCCACGATATGTGCACTGGGCATGCGCCGGAGTTGGAGGAGAAAACCTCTTTTGTCGGGCGCTGGATGGACATCTTGCGGCCCGGATTCGAGCGGGTCAAGGATCTGCCGGAACCGGAGCGCAGAGGCGCTTTGGAGCGGCAAGCTGTTTTGGTAAGCCTAGAGAATCTAATGACTTTCCCTTTTGTAAAGCAGGCGATTGACGATGGTCTTTTGACCATTCACGGGCTTTGGACCGACATTGGAGAAGGCTCTTTGGAGTGGTTCGACCCAAGCCTTTCGGCGTTTCGCAAGGTGTGAGCCGCGCGCCGCGTTCATCCGGCAAAAACCACGTATGATTTACGTATGGTTGGCGTCTGGCTTGCGTCATGCGCTCTGGCAAAATTAACCTTTCAAGCGCCTGTTCGCACGACTCACCTAAAATATCGCGTCCAAGACCTGAGAAAAGTCGCATGTGCCCTTGCGCCCCCACAACCCCGATTTAAATCATCGGAAATAAATCGGGAGAGAGCCCATGCTCGACCTTGCCGCCGCAAACCTGCTGTCGCCTATCGTTTTGAGCTTTGCGCTCGGGCTGATCGCGGCATTGGCGCGGTCCGATCTTTCGGTGCCGGAAGCGGTGGCCAAAGGTTTGTCAATTTACCTGCTGTTTGCCATCGGCTTCAAAGGCGGGGTCGCGGTGGCGGAACATGGGGTGGGGCTGAGCCTTGGGCTTGCGATTGGCGCAGGTGTGGCGATGTCGTTTGTGTTGCCGTTCATCGCCTTTGGGCTATTGCGCGGCATGTCACGGATGGGACCGCTCGATGCGGCGGCGGTTGCAGCGCATTACGGCTCGATTTCGATCGTGACCTTTGTGGCGGGCACGTCTGTCGTGGAAGCTGCGGGGTTCAAGCCCGAGGGCTTCATGGTGGCTGTCGCCGCAGCGATGGAAGCGCCTGCGATCCTTTCTGCGCTATGGTTGGCGGCACGCACCGGCAAGGCAGGCGGTGTGGAGCCGGGGCTGTGGCGCGAGATCATGCTTAACGGTTCGATCGTATTGCTGATTGGAGCATTTGCGATTGGCTGGATCACCGGGCCAAAAGGGCTGAGCGAAGTGGCCCCCTTGCTGGTGGCACCGTTCAAGGGGGTGCTGTGCCTGTTCCTGTTGGATATGGGGCTGGTCGCGGGGCGCGGATTGCGCGGGGGCGGCAAGGTATTGGATCGGGGAGCGATTGTCTTTGCCTTGGTGATGCCCTTGATTGGTGGTGCGGCGGGGGCGATTTTGGGGGCAGGTATCGGGCTTTCGACAGGGGGGATCGCGCTTTTGGCGATTCTGGGCGCTTCGGGAAGCTATATTGCGGTGCCCGCAGCGATGCGGGTGGCGATGCCAGAAGCGAATCCTTCGATTTACCTGACGCTGTCCTTGGGTGTGACGTTTCCGTTCAACCTGACGATTGGCTTGCCGATATATTTGTGGATGGCCCAGACTGTGAGCGGAGGCTGAACGATGCTGACCCATAAAGCCAAGCGCGTAGAGATTACTATTGAAGCGGTGATGGAGGGGCGGCTGACAGCTGCGCTGACCAAGGCCGGGGTGACGGGATGGACGGTGCTGCCTGTTTTGGGTGGCTCGGGCCGATCTGGAGCATGGAGCCGCGAAGGGCAGGTGAGCCGGGCGGGTGGCATGGTGCAGGTGGTCTGCTTGATCCGGCCAGAGCGGTTGGATGGGTTGCTCACGGCTGCGTTTGCTGTGGTTGAGCGTCATATCGGCGTGGTCAGTGTCACCGATTGTGATGTGCTGCGCGCGGAGCGGTTTTAGACCAGAGTTTTCCTCGCGCGCGCCACGGTTGCGCCGGATTTGCTTTTTATAAGCAGGCGGCAACGCGAGGGAGCCCTTGAATGGTTCAGAAGAGTTTTGAAGACCGTGTGGCCCGGCTGCAGGCCGACCCGAGTCATGTGAGAGTGATGCGGACGACGCACCGTGAGATGTCGGCCTTTATTGATGAGCCTGACGGCTTTGCGGCACGGCCGGGGCGGCTGGGGCTATTTGTGATTGCGATGTTGGGGCTGGTGATTGGCTTTGGTGCCTCGTTGGGCGCGCGGCCGATCTTGAATGGTGGAATTGTCTGGGAGGCAGTTCATCAAGCGCCTGTGACATTGGCGGTTTTGGTGGCGCATGCGGCGCTGTTGGGCGGGGCGTTGCGGCTGGTGGCGAAACGGTTTCGCGCGCCACGGTTAACCTTGGTGCTGCTTGCGGCGGTGTTGGGTTATGGCATTGCCTGCGTGGGATTGGTGCTGAACCTGCTTTGAAATACCCTCCATTGGTCACGTTTCGTGCATAATTCTGCCAGATTGTTTCGATAAAGTTTGAATCAGAAACAGCGGAAGCAGGACCGCAAGCGTGTTGGGTTAGGAGGATCGAGCCATGACAGCGCAGAGTTTTTCTGAGCGGATTGAGCGATTGAAGCGTGGGGATCGGATGGAAGTGGAGGCTTGGGCGTTTCCTGCGCCACAGCCAAAACCAAAGCGCCCGATTTTGCCGCCATTGACAGTGGGTCAGCAAGTGCGGCTGGCGCCGTTTTGGATGCCTGTGGGTGTTGTGGGGATTTTCCTTGTGCGCGCCTATCAGGATATGGGCGGTGCGCTGGCGGGAAATTTCGCGCATATTTTATGGGCTGCGATTGTGCTGTTTCACGTCGGGCTGATGTCGGCGATTTCGGCGGTGTTTTTTGATGGGCCTGCCAAGCCGCGCACGGAATGGAAGCTGTTGCATGTGCTGGCGGGCTATGCCTTTGGCGGTGCGATGCTGTCGCTGACAGGATTTTTGCCGTAAGATCTATGCAAAAGGGGCACCCGGAGGTGCCCCTTGAAAACCGTGATAGGGGCTGGATCAGCCTTTTTTCAGGACTTTGTTGCCCAGGACTTCGGCGATTTGCACTGCGTTGAGAGCAGCGCCCTTGCGAAGGTTGTCGGAGACGCACCAGAGGTTGATGCCGTTTTCGACTGTCGAGTCCTGACGGATACGCGAGATATAGGTGGCATAATCGCCTACGCATTCGATGGGGGTGATGTAACCGCCCGGCTCGCGCTTATCGACGACAAGAATGCCGGGCGCTTCGCGCAGGATGTCGCGGGCCTCGTCTTCGTCAAGGAAGTCTTCGAATTCGATATTGATCGATTCCGAGTGGCCGACGAAGACCGGGACGCGCACACAGGTGGCCGTTACCTTGATCTTGGTGTCGAGGATCTTCTTGGTTTCGGCGACCATTTTCCATTCTTCTTTGGTTGAGCCGTCATCAAGGAACACGTCGATATGCGGGATCACGTTGAACGCGATCTGCTTGGTGAATTTCTTGGGTTCTTTTTCCTGACCCGGCACGTAGATGCCTTTGGTCTGGTCCCAAAGCTCGTCGATGCCTTCTTTGCCTGCGCCCGAGACCGACTGATATGTCGACACGACGACGCGCTTGATGCGGGCGCGGTCGTGCAGGGGCTTGAGGGCAACGACCATCTGCGCGGTGGAGCAGTTGGGGTTGGCGATGATATTCTTGTTTTTATACATGTGGATCGCGTCGGCGTTGACTTCCGGCACGATCAGGGGGACCGCGGGGTCGTAGCGGTAGAGCGACGAGTTGTCGATCACAACGCATCCGGCAGCGGCGGCCTTGGGGGCATGGATTTTGGTAGCGTCGGAGCCGATGGCGAACAGCGCCATATCCCAGCCAGTCCAGTCGAAGGTTTCGATGTCTTTGGTGACGATGGTTTTATCGCCAAATGAAACCTCAGTGCCCAATGAACGGCGGCTGGCCAGTGCGGCGATTTCGTCTACCGGGAACTGACGTTCGGCCAGAATGTTGAGCATTTCGCGACCCACGTTGCCCGTGGCACCTGCGACGACGATTTTGTAACCCATAGTGGCGACTCCTTTGATCCGCGCGCGTTCTAGAACCTTTGCGGCGGCAAGGAAACAGCTTGTTTGTCACAGCGGGACGGAACGGTGGCAGATGTGGCCGTCAATCTGTGCGGTCTTGGGCGAAGAGATAGAGTGCCAAGCCGATCGCCGTGGAAACGGCAAAGAGTGTGAACACCGCCTGATAGGGCAGATGGACCGCGACGTCAGGGCCTTCGGTGGCGCGGAAGACTCGGGAGGTGGCGACTTGAAAGAGGCCGACACCGCCAATACCAAAGAGGTTCATCAAGGTGACCCCGCGCCCGGCAAGATGTGGTGGCACAAAGGCCCGGGCATGCGCCATGATGACCGGGAAGGACATGCCGAAAAACCCGATAGCCGCGATGAGCAACACAGAGGGCCAATAGCCCGCGAGCGGCTGATAGGCGAGGGCCGCAATGGCCAAGAGGCCCAACAAGTTGCCGCCAAAAATCACCCATTTCCGGGTGCCGAGCCAACGGTCAAGCGGGCCATAGACAAAGGTGCCCACGATCATGGCAAGACCCATGTAAAGCGTGGCTTGGCCCACGACGGCATTGGTCGCGCCGTAGACATCGGCCAGATAGGGGCCCACCCAAAGCCCGCGCAAGCCACCTGCGGCGAGGTAATTGACGAGCAGCATCGGGAAGATCGGCCAGAGCGCGCGCAGTTTTAACAAGTCGAGCACCGAGCCGGTTTGCGGCCCCGGTGTGCGCTCGGGGTCTTGCACAGTGACATAGACGCCCACGGCCAGAAGCGCAGAAAAGCCCGAAAGCACCCAGAGCGTTTCGCGCCAGCCAAAGGCGTCGATTGCCATGGCCAGCGGCAAGGTGCCCGCAATATTGCCCAAAGACCCGACGCCGATCATCACAGATCCCAGCGTGGCGAACATGGCAGCGGGATACATCCGCGAAAAGATGAAGAAGGACGCCATCAAGACAGGAGAGCACCCCATGCCAATCAACACCATCGCCGCCGCGATATGCCATGGCGCTGAGGCCATTGCAAAAAGCGCTGCGCCGCCTGCGCCGCCGAAAAGAAAGAGCGTGGTTGCCGTGCGGCGTGGGCCGATCCGGTCGAGTGCTTCGCCAACTGGCAATTGCATAAGGGCGAAGGTGAGAAACCACAGACCCGATGCGAAGGCCAAGTCATCGGCGCCTGCGCCAAGATCCGCCTTCAGCGCTTCGGCCAGAACGGCAAGAAATGCGCGGAAAAACTGGCTGAACACATAAGTGCCGCAGAGGAAGACGAGGCCAAGGATCATTTGGGAAACTCCGTAACGCCACAAATGGGTGCCTTATGCTGAAAGATTGTGCAACCCGTGAACGCATCTGTTCGCAGGCCCAAAGGGATCAGGGGGCAGGCCGCCTTGGCAGGTGCGCGGGCGATGACCTGTTCCCGCGCCCCGCCGCGCCTGCCCACGCGCCCCATTGACAGTTTCACGGCATTGGGTGAGATGGCGGCGCCCCGTTATTTTGCGGGGTTTTTTGTGGTGCATGATGATGTTGCCGCCTGTGCGACTGGGTTCTGGAAATCCTGTGGTTGACCGACGCGCCGACTATGCCGAAGGGCTGGCCGAAGCAGGGGAATTTGCGGCGGCGGCCGATTTGATGGCACAGTCATTGGAGATGGTGCCTGACTGGGTGCCGGGCTGGTTTCGTCGGGCGGAATGGGCCTTGGCGGCGGGGGACCGCGATGCGGCGATTGCGGCGTGGGATGAGGTGCTGCGGCGCGATCCGGAGGATCATTTCGGTGCCAGTGTGCGGTTGGAGTTGCTGCGCCCGGTGCCTGTGGCCGAAACGATGCCGCCCGCTTTTGTGCGCGCGCTCTACGATCAATATGCTCCGAAGTTTGAAGTCTCGCTTGTGGAGGCCTTGGGGTATCGCGGGCCAGAGATGATCCGCGATGTGCTTTTGGCGGAGGGGCGCAGCCAGTTCGCACGCGTGATGGATTTGGGCTGTGGGACGGGGCTTTTGGGGGCGGTCATGCGCCCGCATGCGGGATGGCTGGAGGGGTGCGATCTGTCGCCCGAGATGCTCAAACGGGCAGCAGAGAAGGGCGTTTATGACGCTTTGAGCGAGGCCAATATCGCGACGTTGCAGGCGGCGCAGGGTGGCTATGACCTCGTGACGGCGGCGGATGTGTTTATTTATATCGGCGCCTTGGAGCGCGTGGTTGGCTGGGCGGCTGCGAGCCTAGTTCCGGGGGGCGTGCTGGCGTTCTCGGTCGAGGAATTGGCAGAGGGCTTGGGCGAGTTTCGATTGATGCCATCGTGCCGTTTTGCCCATTCGGCGGGCTATTTGACACGGCTCTTGGGTGAGGCGGGTTTTGCAACGCCACGCGTTGTCTCTACGCAATTGCGCCAAGATAGGGGCACGCCTGTGCCCGCGTTGATTGTGACCGCTGTGCGGGCCGAAGCTACGGTGCGGCGGCAAAACGACGGTGAGGATATGGCGGCGGTGTGAGCGGTCAGCTCACCCGCGCGACGGTGTTGACCACTTGCACCAGTTTTGGCCCAAGGTCGTTTTCCAGCCGCTCTTTGGGCAGCACATAGGACGGACCACCAAGGTTGAACACCAAGAGCGGCGTATCGCTTTGGGGGCTGCGATAGGGCACGGCGATAGAGTTCACATGGGTTTGCCACTGGCCCATGTTGGCGTAAAAGCCCCGTTTTGCGATTTGTTCGGCGGCCTCGGCGATGGCGTCTTTCATGATGGGCCATTCCTCGGGGGTCGCGCGTTCTTCGATACGTTCCATTATGAGGCTGCGCTCGGCTTCGGGGCAGGCGGCGATATAGGCGCGCCCCATGGCAGAGCGCGCGAGGGAGATGCGCGAGCCGACGTCGAGTTGCAGCGAGATCATGCCCTGTTTGGCGCGCGCGGCGGCGACATAGGTCATGGTCATGTCATCACGTCCGCCCAAGGCCACCAGCACCCCGTCGCCGCATTCATCAGCGAGATGCTGCATGTGGATCTGCGCCGTGTCCCGCACGCGCATGCCGCCCAAACAGGCATAACCCAACGACAGCACAGGCACGCCCATGCGGTAACGGCCCGTGCCTTCGTCATAGACGAGGTAGCCCAGTTTCAGGAGCGTATAGGTCAGGCGGGAGACCGTGGAATTTGGCAGGCCTGTGCGCTCGGCCAATTCGCGGTTTCCCAAGCCCGCCTTGTCGGTCAATGTGAAGGCGCGCAGGATTTCGAGGCCGCGATGAAGGGCGGTGACGAACTGGCGGTCGCCATCCTCGCCTTCCAGCAAGGCATCAACGGCAGGGTCGGAGGCGCGTTTTCTCATCTCACGGTTCCTTGGGATAAACGTGCGTGGGATACGGGGAGAGGGGGGCGTTGGTCAAGCTTGGGCGCCTTTCTTTGTGGCGGCTGTGGCACTGTCTTGCTCTTGGAGCATTCGCCAGAGCACCTTGCCAGCCCCGGATTTGGGCAGTGCATCGGTAAAGACGATGGAGCGGGGGCACTTATAGGCGCTCATTTGCGTTTGGCACCACGCAATGATCGCCGCTTCGGTGAGGTGGCCTTTGGCGCTGGGCGTGGGCACGACATAGGCGCGCACGCTTTCGCCACGGCGGGCGTCGGCAGTGGAGATGACGCAGGCTTCGGCGATATCGGGATGGCGAAACATCAAGGCTTCGACTTCGGCGGGCCAGACCTTGTAGCCGGAGGCATTGATCATCCGCTTGAGGCGGTCAACCATGAAGAAATAGCCGTCTTCATCGACATAGCCCAAATCGCCTGTGCGAAAGAATTGGCGCCCGTCACGCTCGAAAAACACTTCGGCGGTGGCTTCGGGGCGGTTCCAATAGCCTAGGAAAAGCTGTGGGGCGGCTGTGACGATCTCGCCGATGTCGCCTTGGGGGAGTTCTGCGAGTGTGTCGGGATTGACGATGCGGCTATCCACCCCTTGCACCGGGATGCCAAGGCATTGCCGCTTGGGGCGGTGGACTGGGTTCACATGGGTGCCCGCGATGGTTTCGGAGAGACCGTAGCCCTCGATATAGTCGAGGCCAGTGTAGAGGTGCAGTTTGGCGGCAATCGCTTCGGGCATAGCCGCGCCGCCGCCACCGATGGCCTTGAGCGAAGAGAAATCATAGCTGGCGACATCGGGGTCGTTGACCATGTCGATCGCCATGGTGGCAATCGAGCGCCAGCGGGTTACGCCGTGGCGGCGGATCAGATCGGCGGCGCGGCGGCGGTCCCAGCGGGTCATGATGACGATGGTGCCGCCAGAAATCAGTGAGCCGTTCATTCCCACCTGCATGCCTGTCACATGAAACATGGGCAGGGTGGCCAGATGCACGTCGGCTTCATCCACGGCCTGCCATTGCAGCCCGCCAATCAGCACCGCCATCGTGGTGTAATGGCTATGCATGCAGCCCTTGGGTGCGCCTGTGGTGCCTGAGGAATAGGGCAAAACGGCAAGATCATTGGGCTGGGCCTGTGCGGGGCGCGGGGCGCAGCCCGCGTGGATCGCGGTTTCCCATGGCGTCAGGCGCGGATCAGTCAGATCGGCGGCGCGGAGCGTGTCGAGACCTGCGGGCAGGGGGTCGGGATCGGCCGGGTCTACGGCTTCGGCATAGGTGGCCACCAAAAGCGTGGTCAGGAGGCCCGCATCAAGCAGGGGCAGTGCGAAGGGCAGAAGTTCTTGCCCGGCCAGCATGACATTTGCGCCTGTGTCTTGGGCGAGGTGGGTCAACTCGGCCTCGCGGCTCATTGGATTGACCGGGACGACAACGGCATCGGCGCGCAGAATGGCGTGGTAGCCTTCGACAAATTGCGGGCTGTTCTGCGCTAAAAGCAAAACGCGGTCGCCTTTGGTCACGCCTTGGTTCTGGAGCCAGCCCGCCAAAGCTTCGATCCGTGCCCACAGGGTGGCATAGGTGGTGACGCGGCCATGATAGATCATCGCGGGGTGATCGGGCACGCGGGCGACAGTTTGCGCGACGGCCTCGGTCAAGGTCTGGGGCACCATTTCGAGATGGTGCGGCACGCCGGGGGGCCAGTGTTTATGGTGGAGGGGCGCGCTCATGGCTCAGGTGCGGCCCTGATCGTGGCAGTGTTTCATGAAAGTCCTCCCCTTTTGGGCTCAGGTTACACGATGCGCGTTCTGGATCAACGGTTTCGGAATAAAGTTCCGCAAAGCGGGACGATTGGCCCGCGCTGCTGGGCTGTTCTCATCCGAGTGGAATGGCGATAGAAGGGCAGCGACACCGTTTGGAGGCTTGTGAATGTCCATTGCACCGCTTGAAATGATCCCTGAGGGCCTGCGCCCGGTTTTGTCGGCGCTGTGTGCCGTGGGGCGGGATGTGGCCAAAGTGATCGCCAAAGGGCCGCTGGAGCAATCGCTGGCCGAGGCCGTGGGCGAGAATGCAGGCGGCGATGGCCAAAAGGCGCTCGATGTGATCGCGGATGAGATGTTTGCAGTGGCTTTGGGGGCGGCTGGGGTGCGCTGGTATGCGTCGGAAGAGCAAGACGATGCGCTGGAGTTGAACCCGGCAGGCGGGCTGGCGTTGGCAATCGATCCGCTGGACGGCTCGTCCAATATTGATTGCAACGTCTCGATCGGCACGATTTTCTCGGTGTTGCCAGCTGAGGCGACAGCGGCGGCAAGTTTTCTGCGCCCGATGAGCGCGCAGATTGCGGGCGGATATATCATCTTTGGGCCGCAAGTGGCTTTGGTGGTGACCTGGGGCGACGGCGTAGCGATATTTGTGATGGACCCGGATACGGGTGTGTTCACCCATGTGCCGGGCGAAATCGCCATTCCACCTGCGACCAAGGAATATGCCATCAACGCGTCGAACCGCCGCCATTGGACCACGCCTGTGCATAGCTATATCCAAAGCTGTGAGGCGGGCGATGCGGGGCCGCGTGCGAAGAATTACAACATGCGCTGGGTGGCCAGCCTTGTGGCGGAGACGCACCGGATTTTGTCACGCGGGGGCGTGTTTCTGTATCCGGGTGACGCGCGCAAAGGCTATGAGCAGGGGCGGTTGCGGATGCTTTATGAATGCGCGCCGATTGCATTCTTGATCGAGCAGGCTGGGGGACAAGCCACCAACGGCCACGCGCGGGTACTGGACCAATCGGTGGACCGCCTGCACATGAGAACGCCATTCGTATTTGGCGCAGTGGAAGAAGTGGCAGAAGTGAAGCGCCTTTGGGGGTGAGGTCCGCGCCCGTCCGCGGGTGGGCGCGGGGGCGGACGGGCGCCGCTCGGGTCGCTTCGCGGTGGTTTCGGGCGGTTTGATGGGGTTTGTTGGAGCGTCGGGCGGGG
>DOOI01000048.1:0-12500 GCA_003512825.1 Paracoccaceae bacterium
AATTCAGTGGGGGCACTCCAGGTCTTCCTCTGCGCCATCGCTCTCGCCGCAACCGTCATGTTCTGACTATAACGCGAGAACGGGTCCTTACCCTAGCATTGGCTGTGCCTTGTTTTTCTTGATCTAAACCGCTTTGTTCATCTTGCCGAGAAAACTCTACTGCGGCAGCTCCGTTTTTACGCGGTGATTGCCGAGGCGTTTGCTTGAATTTTAGGCCATTATTGCAGCAAGAGCGGATTGTTTCCGGAATTTTTGCACAAAATAATTTTACCGATTGATAAAAAATAAAATCATGGCATCTTTGGCTTTGAGACTTAGCCAACAGAGGATGCGTTTATGACTGCGAATGCCCTGACCCCTGGTATCGTTTCTGGGAGACTGTTGCCTCAAGATTTGAGCGACAACTTCTCGGACCTCCATCCGCAACTAAACGCATATGAAGCATTGGTCGCGGCGGATCGCTGCTATTTTTGCCATGACGCTCCCTGCATCACCGCCTGTCCGACCGATATTAACATTCCCTTGTTTATTCGCCAGATCAGCACAGGCACGCCCGATGCCGCGGCCAAAACGATTTTGACGCAGAACATCCTTGGGGGGATGTGTGCACGAGTCTGCCCAACAGAAGCACTTTGCGAGCAGGCATGTGTGCGTGAGGCAGCAGAGGGAAAGCCAGTGCGGATTGGTGAGTTGCAGCGCTATGCGACCGATCACCTTATGGCAAAAGGGGTTCATCCGTTCTCCCGGGCGGCCTCGACGGGGCGACATGTCGCTGTTGTCGGGGCCGGTCCGGCAGGGTTGGCCTGCGCGCATCGCTTGGCGATGAAGGGCCATGATGTGGTGATTTATGATGCGCGGCCCAAGTCGGGTGGCCTCAATGAATATGGGATTGCTGCTTACAAGGCGACTGACGGGTTCGCGCAGGCAGAGGTGGCGTGGCTGCTGAAGATCGGCGGAATTCGTATCGAATCCGGTAAAGCCTTGGGGTCGGAGATCACTCTCGCGAGTTTGCAGGCAGAGTTTGACGCCGTGTTTCTTGGCATTGGCTTGGCCGGAGTGAATGCACTTGATGTGCCCGGCGAAGATTTGGCAGGCGTCGTGGATGCCGTTGGGTTTATTGCAGAGTTGCGGCAAGCTTCTGATTTGACTGCAGTGCCGATTGGGCGCGATGTGGTGGTGATTGGTGGCGGGATGACAGCCATCGATGCGGCCGTTCAGGCAAAGCTCTTGGGCGCGCTGAATGTGACTTTGGTTTATCGCCGGGGTCGCGATCGGATGAACGCGAGTGTTTTTGAGCAGGATCTGGCGGCATCAAAAGGTGTAAGGATTGTAACGAATGCTCGTCCGGTCCGCGTGAACGGCGTGGGGTTGGTGCGAGAGATCGAGTTTGAATATACCGATACGGCAATGGCGCCCACGGGAGAAACGCTGCGACTGGTTGCGGATCAAGTATTCAAAGCAATTGGGCAAAGCCTTGTTGGAACGGACTTGCCGCGCCTCGATGGGCGCAAGATAGCTGTCTCTGGTGCTGGGCGCACATCTGTTTCGGGGGTTTGGGCCGGAGGAGATTGCTCCACTGGTGGCGATGACTTGACGGTGACCGCAGTGGCCGAAGGCCGGGATGCGGCAGAGGATATCCACTCAACATTGATGGCGGAGGGCTGATCCATGGCCGACCTTACAACGCATTTCGCGGGTATTAAATCGCCCAATCCGTTCTGGTTGGCATCCGCACCTCCTACGGACAAAGAATATAACGTGCGCCGTGCCTTTGATGCCGGTTGGGGCGGCGTGGTTTGGAAGACCTTGGGTGAAGACGGTCCTCCGATCGTGAACGTGAACGGGCCACGATACGGGGCGATTTGGGGCGCTGATCGGCGTCTCTTGGGCCTCAACAATATAGAGTTGATCACTGATCGCCCGTTGCAAGTAAACCTTGATGAAATTCGTCGCGTGAAACGCGACTACCCCGACCGAGCGTTGGTCATCAGCCTGATGGTCCCTTGTGAAGAAAAAAGCTGGAAGGATATTCTGACCAGAGTGGAGGATACAGGCGCAGATGGGGTGGAGCTAAATTTTGGTTGCCCGCACGGTATGGCGGAGCGCGGCATGGGGTCGGCTGTGGGGCAAGTGCCGGAATATATTGAAATGGTCACCGCTTGGGTGAAGCATTATTCAAAAATGCCCTGCATCGTGAAGCTGACCCCGAATGTAACCTCCATCCTTCCTCCGGCGATTGCTGCCAAACGCGGCGGAGCTGACGCGGTGAGCCTCATAAATACAGTGAAGTCGGTCACGAATGTCGATCTCGATCATTTTTCTCCCTTCCCTATGATTGATGGGCAGGGATCGCATGGGGGTTACTGCGGGCCAGCGGTGAAGCCTATTGCGCTTAATATGGTTGGCGAAATCGCGCGACATGGTGAGACACGCGGGCTGCCAATCTCGGGGATTGGTGGGGTGACGACGTGGCGAGATGCGGCAGAGTATCTCGCAATGGGCGCAGGCAATGTTCAGGTCTGTACGGCTGCGATGACCTACGGCTTCAAGATCGTTGAAGAAATGATCTCGGGCCTGTCTCAATATCTCGATGAGAAGGGCATGACCCAGACACAATTGATTGGTCGGGCAGTGCCTAATTTTGTTGAGTGGCAGGATCTGAATTTGAACTTTGTCACCAAAGCCAAGATAGACGAGGATCTTTGCATTAAATGCGGTCGGTGTTTCGCTGCTTGCGAAGACACCAGTCATCAAGCGATTGCGATGTCGCCCGACCGTGTGTTCACAGTCAAGGATGACGAATGCGTGGCTTGCAACCTCTGCGTCAACGTCTGCCCAGTGCAGGATTGCATTACAATGGAGCGGCTGGCGCCGGGGGCTATTGATGCGAGAACGGGAAAGGTAGTGGAGGATGCACCCGGTACATGGACCACGCATCCCAACAATCCCAATCGGGTTGCCGCGGAATAGCCATGCAGGTTCAGAACTTAGGGCTGAAGCAATTTACGGAACATGGTTTCTAGATGTGCGCCCGCCGCACGCCATGAAGCGTCTGTTTCGGGTTCCAATACACGGACCTGGGCTTCGAAATCGGCGTAATGCTGTGTGGTCGACCAGATCGACATGATGAGGTGTCGCGGATTGACCGCAGCAATACGTCCTGCATCTACCCATTGCTGGATGAGGTCACATTTTTCATCGACTAGTGGCTTTAGCCCACTTTCCAGATGAGGTGCTATGCGGGGGGCACCTTGGAGGATTTCGTTAGCAAAGAGACGGCTTTCGCGGGGATAGGTGCGGCTCATTTCAAGCTTGCGACGGGTATAGGCCAACAGCTCTTCCATCGGGTCACCTGAAGGGTCCAGATGCGCGAGAGGATCGAGCCAAGTCTCCATGAGCCGATTTAGCAATGTAACATGGATCTCTTCTTTACCGCTGAAATAGTAGAGAATATTGGGTTTGGAGAGGCCTGCTGTGTCTGCAATTTGATCAAGCGTGCTGCCGCGGTAGCCGTGTTGGGAAAAGACTTCGAGAGCGGCTTCCAACACGCGTTTGCGGTTTTTCTGTTGAATGCGGCTCGGCTTGCGTTTTGTGGTATCACTGCCCGTTTCGGCCATAAAACCTTCCCGAATGCTTGAGAATTCATCATGTTGACCTCGGGGATAGCCCGCAGAGCGTCAGTTGTCCAAGACGAATCTTGACAGGGTGAGGGCCAACGGCAATCGTGAGTTTACCAAATGGTAAAAAAGCAACAAGACATCAAGGGGGTGCTATGCCTGCACCGGGAGAAAACCTGCGCGTAAATGGGGACCGTCTTTGGGACAGCCTTATGGAAATGGCCAAAATTGGGCCCGGTGTCGCAGGAGGTAATAACCGTCAAACCTTGACCGATGCCGACGCAGAAGGCCGGGCCTTGTTTCAGCGCTGGTGCGAAGCGGCGGGCTGTGAGATGGGGTTGGACAGCATGGGCAATATGTTCGCTATCCGGCCCGGAACCGAGCCTGATGCGCTGCCAGTCTATATGGGAAGCCATCTTGATACGCAGCCGACGGGCGGAAAATATGATGGGGTCCTAGGTGTTCTGGGCGCTTTGGAAGTGGTGCGAAGCTTGAATGACATGGGCATCCGCACACGCCATCCGATCGCCATTGCGAATTGGACCAATGAAGAAGGCACCCGCTTTGCGCCTGCCATGCTTTCGAGTGGGGTATTCGCAGGTATTCATTCCGAGGCCTGGGCCAAAGATCGCAAAGATGCGGCGGGCAAGACCTTTGGTGGCGAACTTAAGCGTATTGGTTGGGAAGGCGCCGAGCCAGTAGGCGAGCGCAAGCTGCATGCGATGTTTGAATTACACATCGAACAAGGGCCGATCCTAGAAGCAGAAGGCAAGGAAATTGGAGTGGTCACCCATGGCCAAGGCCTGAGTTGGACCCAAGTGTCGATCACAGGCAAGGACTCGCATACAGGTTCAACGCCGATGCCTTTGCGTAAGAATGCCGGACTTGGCATGGCCCGGGTATTGGAATTGGTGGACGAGATCGCATGGCGCCACGCACCGCATGCGGTGGGGGCGGCGGGGCATATCGATGTGTTCCCCAACTCGCGCAACGTGATCCCCGGCAGGGTGGTGTTTACAGTGGATTTCCGTTCGCCAGATCTGGCGGTCATTCAGGATATGGAGGCGCAGCTTAAACTCGGTGCACAGAAGATTTGCGAAGAGATGGGTCTGGGGATCGCCTTCGAGAAGGTGGGTGGCTTCGATCCGGTGACCTTTGATGCCGGATGCGTCGCAGCGGTGCGGGGCGCGGCAGAGCGTTTAGGTTATTCGCATCGAGATATCATTTCGGGGGCGGGGCATGATGCGTGCTGGATCAATCAAGTGGCCCCGACGGCGATGATCATGTGCCCTTGCGTGGGCGGTTTGTCACATAATGAGGCCGAGGAAATTTCAAAAGACTGGGCGACGGCAGGCACTGATGTGTTGTTGCACGCAGTATTAGAGACCGCAGGCGTAGTGGCCTGAACAGTAATTCGCGAGGGCACTGCGCGAGAAAGGGAGACGGACGATGGCAACAAAGGTTATCAAGGGCGGTATGGTGTGCACTGCAGATCGTACGTGGAAGGCCGATGTGCTGATCGAGGACGAGACGATCAAGCAAATCGGCGAGAACCTGAAGGGCGACGAGTATATCGATGCCGAAGGTGCCTATGTAATTCCCGGCGGCATTGATCCTCACACCCATTTGGAAATGCCGTTTATGGGCACGACTGCTGCAGAGACATTTGAAACGGGCACTTGGGCCGCGGCCTGCGGTGGCACGACAATGATCGTGGATTTCTGCCTGCCGGGGGCCGATGGCAGTATCAAAAATGCCATTCATGAGTGGCATCGCAAATCCGCGCCACAGATCTGTGCCGATATCGGCTACCACATGGCAATCACGGGCTGGAACGAGCAGGTATTCACCGAGATGAAAGACGCCGTAGATATGGGTGTCAATTCCTTCAAGCATTTCATGGCCTATAAGGGCGCATTGATGATTGAGGATGATGAGATGTTTGCCTCTTTCAAACGCTGTCGAGAATTGGGCGCTTTGCCTATGGTTCATGCTGAGAACGGTGATCTCGTGGCCGAGATGCAGCAAAAGTATTTTGATCAAGGAATTACCGGGCCTGAAGGCCATGCGTATTCGCGCCCCCCTGAGTTTGAAGGCGAGGCTGCCAACCGGGCGATTTGCATCGCCGATGCTGCGGGCGTTCCTTTGTACATTGTGCATGTCTCTTGTGAGCAGGCGCATGAAGCGATCCGTCGGGCACGCCAAAAGGGGATGCGCGTTTATGGCGAACCGCTCATTCAGTTCCTGACCTTGGATGAGAGCGAGTATTTCAATACGGATTGGGATCATGCTGCGCGGCGTGTAATGTCGCCACCGTTTCGGTCAAAGGACCATCAAGACAGCCTTTGGGCAGGATTGCAGTCAGGTTCATTGCAGGTGGTTGCAACGGATCATGCGGCCTTCACCACGGCGCAAAAACGCGCCGGACAAAAGGATTTCCGGATTATTCCTAACGGCTCGAATGGTCTGGAAGAGCGACTTGCGGTCTTGTGGACTGAAGGCGTTGAAACTGGTCGGTTGACCCCGAATGAGTTTGTGGCGGCAACGTCGACCAATGTGGCCAAGATCCTCAATATCTACCCCAAGAAAGGAGCAATCGTGGAAGGGGCAGATGCCGACATCGTTGTATGGGACCCAAAGATCACCAAGACTATTTCGGCTTCAAACCACCACAGTATCCTTGATTATAACGTGTTTGAAGGTTTCGAAGTGAAAGCGCAGGCACGATTTACGTTGTCGCGCGGTGAGGTGGTTTGGGCTTGGGGACAAAACAGCCAGCCGAACCCAGGTCGGGGGCGATTTGTGCCACGCCCAGCGTTCCCAAGCGCAAATATTGCCTTGTCGAAGTGGAAAGAGCTGACGGCTCCGAAAATGATCCAGCGCGACCCGATGAATATTCCGGCAGGGATTTGAGTAATGCCTGCCCGCAGATCGCAACCTTGGAAATTGGATTGATCAAGATAACAGAGCGCCGCGCGATGGTCGCGGCTAGAAACGAACTGGGGAGATATCGGGTTTGACGACGCAGAATGTCATAAGTGCTAAGGGGCTGGACCTCGTCTTTCAAACGAATGACGGGCCAGTGCACGCACTTCGCGATGTCAATCTGGATATCAAGAAGGGAGATTTCGTCAGCTTTATAGGGCCGTCGGGATGCGGGAAAACCACGTTCTTGCGTTGCATGGCTGATTTGGAGCACCCAACGGGAGGGGATATTCGTGTAAATGGGGTTAGCCCGGCCGAAGCGCGTCAATCGCGCGCCTATGGGTATGTGTTTCAGGCGGCAGGGCTTTATCCTTGGCGTACGATTGGGCGCAATATTTCGCTGCCACTCGAGATTATGGGCTACGAAAAACGGGATATCGAGGCACGGGTGAGCCGGGTGCTTGAATTGGTCGATCTATCGGGTTTCGCCAAGAAATACCCATGGCAGCTCTCGGGCGGGATGCAGCAGCGCGCCTCTATTGCTCGTGCCCTGTCGTTTGATGCTGATATTTTGCTCATGGATGAGCCTTTTGGTGCGCTTGATGAGATTGTGCGCGACCATTTGAACGAGCAGTTGTTGCAGCTCTGGGCGCGCACGAACAAGACCATTGCTTTTGTCACGCACTCGATCCCGGAAGCTGTCTATCTCTCAACGAGGATCGTTGTGATGAGCCCAAGGCCAGGACGGATTACCGATATAATCGAGAGCCCCTTGCCGCGCGAGCGGCCATTAGACATTCGCGATAGCCCAGAGTTTTTGGAAATTGCTCATAGAGTGCGTGATGGGTTGCGAGCGGGGCACGCGTATGAGGAATAAAGCGCAAAACTGTTCACTTTGTCACGAGGTGAGCGCATGAAAAGCGTGGTCTCCGCGTTTGCGCCTGTTGTCACAGTTGTCATCGCGTTGATGACAATTTGGTACATGGCAGCGGTCTGGTTGAATGCTGATTGGGCGTATGATCGGGCGGGCCGCGCCGGGGTGACCTTGAGTTTCTCTGAGTTGGTTAGTGACACTTGGGCGCAGGAAAAGCCCAAGCTACCTGCGCCGCATCAGGTTGTGGAAGAAATCTGGAAGACAACGGTTCAGAAGAGCATCACATCCAAGAGGAGCTTGATCTACCACAGCTGGGTGACTCTTTCCGCGACCTTATTGGGGTTTGGTTTGGGGACGGCGCTGGGCATCGGTTTGGCGATTGGCATCGTTTACAACCGTGTGATGGATATGAGCGTGATGCCATGGGTCATTGCAAGCCAGACCATTCCAATCTTGGCCATAGCTCCAATGATTATCGTGGTGCTAAATGCGGTGGGCATTTCGGGACTGCTGCCCAAGGCGATTATCAGCATGTATCTAAGTTTTTTTCCGGTCGTGGTCGGCATGGTTAAAGGCCTGCGAAGCCCTGAGCAAATGCAACTTGATCAGATGCGGACATGGAACGCGAGTGGGTCGCAAACTTTTTGGCGTCTTCGATTGCCCTCTTCGATGCCTTACCTTTTCACGTCCATGAAAATTGCAATGGCGGCAAGCCTCGTGGGCGCTATCGTAGGAGAATTGCCGACAGGAGCAGTAGCGGGATTGGGCGCGCGGCTCTTGGCTGGAAGTTATTACGGCCAGACAATCCAGATATGGAGCGCGTTGATTATGGCAGCGGCACTGGCTGCTGTGATGGTGGCGTTGATTGGTGTTGTGCAGCGGGTCACACTCAAGCGGATGGGGATGGCGTGATGGGCTGGATGATGGCAGGGGGAATAGCTTGGGCTTTGGGAATTTGGCTCAATGTCTGGCTGGCACGACGACCACGGACTCAAACGACTGCGCTGATCATCCCGGTGGTCTTTGGCGTGACGGTGCTGGCAATATGGGAATGCTTTGTCCATGGGTTGCAAGTGCCTTCAGTGATCTTGCCCCCCCCAAGCGCGATCACCGAGCGCTTTGCAAGTTCGACGCACATCCTGTGGGAGGATTTTGTACAGACCGCCCTCAAGGGCGCACTTTCGGGATATGTGATTGGGTGCGGTTCTGCATTTTTGGTGGCCATTGCTGTGGATAGCTATCCGTTTCTCAAACGCGGTCTGTTGCCCGTCGGTAATTTTGTGGCAGCCCTGCCTATCATCGTGATGGCGCCGATTTTGGTGATGTGGTTCGGGTTTGACTGGCATTCCAAGGCGGCTGTTGTCGTTGTGATGGTGTTCTTTCCAATGCTTGTGAATACCGTGCAAGGCTTGCAGGAAAGCTCGGCCATGCAGCGAGACTTGATGCGGACCTATGGGGCAAGCGACCGCGCGGCACTTATCTATTTGCGCCTGCCTGCCGCGATGCCTTTCATTTTCAATGGCTTAAAGATTGCGACCACCCTGGCATTGATTGGTGCGATTGTGGCCGAGTTTTTTGGGTCGCCCATCCGTGGGATGGGGTTTCGAATTTCAACAAGCGTTGGGCAATTGGCATTGGACCTTGTCTGGGCCGAGATCGTTGTCGCTGCGCTGGTGGGGTCAATGTTTTATGGCGGGGTCGCACTGTTGGAAAAGGCAGTGACCTTTTGGCACCCGTCGCAACGAGGCAGAGCATAAACGTTTAAACAAGGTCACGACCAACAAGGAGAGTATGAAGATGAAACTGTTTGCCAAGACACTCGGCACTTCCGCGCTAGCACTTTGGGCTGGAATGGCAGCGGCCGCTGATGATGTGACGCTGCAACTAAAGTGGGTCACTCAAGCCCAATTCGCGGGCTATTATGTTGCACTAGAAAAGGGCTTTTACGATGAAGAAGGGCTCAATGTAACCATTAAGCCCGGCGGTCCGGATATCGCACCGACACAGGTTATTGCCGGCGGCGGCGCTGATGTCACAGTAGAATGGATGCCTGCTGCATTGGCAGCCCGAGAGAAGGGACTGCCCCTCGTCAACATAGCACAGCCATTCAAGTCGTCCGGCATGATGCTGACATGTCGCAAAGATTCAGGTGTGGAAACCACTGCGGACTTCAAAGGCAAAACGCTGGGCGTGTGGTTTTTTGGGAATGAATTCCCCTTCTTGTCATGGATGAGCCAATTGGGTCTTTCGACAGAAGGTGGCGCAGATGGCGTGACGGTGCTCAAGCAAGGTTTCAACGTGGATCCGCTGTTGCAAAAGCAGGCGGCCTGCGTATCGACCATGACCTATAACGAGTACTGGCAGGTGATTGATGCGGGCCTGACAGCTGACGATCTCGTGGTGTTCAAATACGAAGATCAGGGTGTAGCCACCTTGGAAGACGGGCTTTATGTGCTGGAAGACAAGCTTTCAGATCCGGCATTCGAAGATAAGATGGTGCGCTTCGTGCGAGCTTCGATGAAGGGTTGGAAATACGCAGAGACCAATCCTGATGAGGCCGCGGGCATTGTTTTGGAAAATGACGCAACAGGTGCTCAGACCGAAGCGCATCAAAAGCGGATGATGAGCGAAGTCGCTAAATTGACCGCTGGATCGAATGGCGCTTTGGATGCAGGCGACTACGAGCGCACGGTAAAATCTCTGATGTCGGGCGGGTCGGATCCGGTGATCACGAAGGCACCAGAAGGCGCGTGGACAAGTGCGATCACGGATAAGGCGCTAAACTAACGAAAAATTTGACGCAACAACGGGAGGGCCCTGCTTCGGCGGGGCCTTCTCTATTTCAAAAAACGCGCGACAAACGGTAGGCTCGAGCTCGCTTTGATCCAGTCTGTCATAACAAGGTCCTTGATGGCCCGGAGCCGTACCTACATCTATGCAGTGTTGACGGGCAGGCGGCGCCGTAACCGTATCTGGCAAATTTATCGTGCGCTGGCCCTCCGTCTGCAAATTACTCAGCGTTAATAATGGCACCAAGACGTTCGGGTCACTGACCTAGGTTTCTCCGACTTGACGCGAAGACCCTTGTTTATGCGTCATGGCGCTCCAATTAACAAGTTAAACGATCTGGACGCAGAAGTATTGACGCCGGAAATTGAAGAGATCATAGAGCAGTCCTTTCGTTAAAGTCGTTTGCAACAGAAAAAAACATGCCGCACAATCTAACATGCCAACGAACTGAGGCGCCCAAATCGCTCACTGTTCTAGAGCCCCAATTTTGATGACGGAAATCCATGATCAATCTTCTGTGTGACGCACGTGGCGATTTCCGTCGCAAATTTTTGCAGAGAATGCTGGAGCTAGGCTCCGGCGAGATCACTTTGTCATGCCATATTGGATATGATGACGCGGATTATCATGGCCCATCGCTGCAATGGCTCAATTTAAAGGAAGGCAAGCTGGGGCCAGTCGTAAAAGAGCTGCGCCAAACTGGGGATAGGTTCTCTTTGATCGCCTCAGAGGATTATGGCCAGATCCTCGAGACCGCCGTCGAGCAGCTGTATCGCACGTCTCCGGACTATAGCTTCAAATCCCACAATATCCGGCACGTTCAAGATTATTTGGATTATTTCCATATTGTCGCGGATTCGGTTGCGTCGATCATTGCGGAAAAAGAGATCACTCACGCTTTGTTCTACTGCGTGCCTCACCTCTTTTACGACACCGTATTTTACGAAGTTGCGCGGGCGATGGGCGTGAAAGTAACCGTGCTCAGCTGGAGCCAATTTCCCGGACGCTTTTTTTCGATGCAAGACGTCCACGAATTGGGTCAGTTTGATCCGTCCGGCTATTCGGGCGAACCCTATTTCATCGAAAAGGGGAGTGTTCCTGATCTCTTCTATATGAGCGAAGGTTGGCAGAAAGAGGGTAAGCGTGGCAAGCTTTCACCAAAGGCCGTACTTAACTTCGTGAAGCATTTGGTAAAGCATAATCCACTCAAGCTCGCCAATCCGTTCTATGTTGGCAAAACATTGGGCCAGATGCAGAAGATCTATGGTCAACTGCCCGAATGGAGAGATCCATTCGCAAAGTTTTTCCATACGAATGAACTGGCGTATTTCGAGCACCTGATCGGATTTGAAGGGTGCAAAGTCGACTTGTCGGGCAAGTATATTTATGTGCCTCTTCATAATCAGCCAGAAATGTCGACCTCTGCATTGGGGGGTAAATACCGTGATCAAGCGCTTGTAATTGAAACATTAGCGCGCAATCTACCCAAAGGCTGGAAAATCTTTGTCAAAGAGAACCCTCGGCAAGGTGCCTATGCTCGCGGCCCGATGTTTTTCCACAGGCTCGCTCGCATCCCTCAAGTGGAATTCATGCCGTCAAACGCGAGTACATATTCGCTCGCCGCGAATGCTCAATTTGTTGCATCTGTGACAGGTACTGCGGGCTGGGAAGCAATCAGAGTCGGAAGGCCTGCCATGGTCTTTGGTGCTGCGTGGTATGGATCGCTGCCTGGTGTGGTCAAGTATCAAGATGGATTGGACTTCGAGGAAGTGGCGGCGATGACAATCGAACATGAAGAACTCCAGAAAGCCGCCGGCGCTCTGATGTCACGGTCGCATGAGGGCATTATTGAACAACTGTTCTTCCCTCTCACTCCTGATTTAGACCATGAGAAGAATACAGATTCAGTTGCCAAGGTGAGTTATGGGTTGCTACGTGGCGAAATTGATTATTCATTTGGCTAAGCGACAGGAGTTTTAAAACTCGACCAAAAGACAAAATGTCTGCCAAGAAGGGCATGGCGAACCGGAAGGCAATCAGACACTTCTTTTTGTGTATCGCGACGCCTGCAAAACTCTATGGGTTCGCAAACAAAAACAAACCCTTTAAAAATACTTCGCTGAAAATTGTGCCTTCGGGCAAGCAAGCTTCGGAACTTTCCGCTGAGGGCGTGTTGCATATTCATGGTTCTCGATATCAAAAGCGGCAAATTGCAACTGGTCACGAATAAAAATCTCTGAGTCCCTATATTCAATTCAATTCAATTCAATTAAATTCAATTCAATTCAATTCAA
>DOOI01000048.1:12771-16747 GCA_003512825.1 Paracoccaceae bacterium
TCAATTCAATTCAATTCAATTAGTAACTTCTTGCGACATGTATTTATGTGAAAGAGTGGGCGAGAAGCATGTCCAAAGCCTTGTTCTATATTTCATTAGCTCTTCCAGCATTCTGGCCAATAGGCTGTTCGACGCTTTTGCAGGCAAAATTTTTTGGGAAGAAAATACTTGCTCCAGTATAAATTTTTACGGCCTTTCCACAGATTTCACGCGTAGAACAGTGAGGAAAAAGCGTGACTTTCTGTCAACCCCGCGAGTTTAAGCAGAAAACGTTTCCGCAATCAGGAAAATTAGTTTAGCCCGCTCAATGCAAGGCCGTGCCCATCGTCCAGCTTTAAGTTGGTCGTAAGTCCCGCTACCCACTCTACACCTCGAAGGTCTGGATCAAGCCATGGCGCAGAATGCGACTGTTTACAAAGTTGAGCTCTCGGTCTCAGATATGGATCGGCATTATTATGAAACGCACAAAATAACTGTCGCCAAACATCCGTCGGAGACGGACGAGCGGCTGATGGTGCGCGTTGTTGCATTTGCCCTGAATGCTCATGAGAACCTGGTTATGACCAGAGGCCTATCTGCAGATGACGAGCCTGATATCTGGCAAAAAAGCTTGAGCGGAGAGCTCGATGTTTGGATCTCGCTAGGACTTCCAAGCGAGAAGGTCGTGCGCCAATCGTGCAGCAAGGCCGAGAGAGTTATCATTTATCCATACGGAGGCAGAACCGCCGAGGTTTGGTGGGAGAAAATCAAGGGCAGCACTACGCGATTTGATAATCTTGAAGTTGTAAGCTTTTCAGAAGAACAAATGGCTGCTTTGGCGCAGCTAGCCAACCGTACGATGAAGCTTCAAGTCAATATTCAAGAAGGTGATGTGATGGTCAGCCTTGATGAGCAGATCGTCAACGTCACCCCTCTACGTTGGAAGAGCGCTGCATAAGCCTTTGCTGCTCCTCTGACTGATCGAGGTTCAATACTCCCTGAGCCTTTTGTCAATTCTCGCTCGAACTGTGGTTGGCTCTCCTTAAAGGCGCGTCGTTTTGTGGTGGAATTATAAAACTATTTTGATGGCTTATCTTCAAAGGCTCCGCTTTTTCTCGCGCCGAACCTGTAAATTTAATGTTTTCCAAAGGTGGTCAATCCTCTGGGCTACCCAAAAGGGACCGCATGAAAGTTTGCCCGCACGCGGGCGCGTGCGGGCTTTGCTGTTTCGGATGCTTTAGCTTTGTGGGCTTAGAGAATTTATATAGGCCCAAACATTTTTTGCATCAGTGTCCTTGGAAAGTTTGAAGCTCATCTTCGACTTGGCACCTTTGTCATCAAGACGCGCTTTGAGGAACTTGGATGGATCGGCGAGATAGTCGACGAAGCTAGCCTCGTCCCATGCAAATCCGGTCTCGCCCAAAGCGACAATAGACTTTCCATAGCTGAACTCTGGGAAGGTTCCTGCAGTGCGCCCGGCAAGTTTGAACAGGTTGGGCCCGGTTTTCGATGATTTACCGGCAAGAACTTCGCCAGCGTCATTGGCGACTACATGGCAGGTTTGGCATTTGTTAAAGATTTTTTCACCGGCCACAGCATCGCCCGTGGCGTCTTGTGCGAATGCGGGTGTTGTGGCTGCGAATGCCAGAATGGTCACAAGTACGGTCTTCATGGTTTGCTCCCTCGTTTACTCTAATTTCAGTTGTGTCGGAGTGGTTAAAAGTCAACTGCGCCAGTTCAGGCGACAGCGTTGTTTTGTTTATGGGCGATAGCGCATTGCTGCATCAGGGCTGAGAGCGCAGCCACCAAATGGTCGATGTCGGCATCGCTATGCAGCGGCCCGGGCGTGATGCGAAGCCGTTCGGTGCCCTTAGGCACAGTCGGATAATTGATGGGCTGCACGTAGATACCCCAATCTTGCAGCAAGATATCGCTGACCATTTTGCATTTGACCGGGTCACCAATCATGACTGGAATAATGTGGCTGTCGTTTGCCAAATGCGGGATCGCGGCCCGATCAAGGCGAGCGCGGACTTTTGCGACAGCGGCTTTTTGTGCGGCGCGCTCATCAGAGGAGGCCTTGAGGTGGCGCACCGAGGCGGTAGCCGCGGCCGCTACTGCCGGGGGAAGGGCCGTGGTAAAGATAAAGCCACTCGCATAGCTGCGGATGAAGTCTGTGAGTGCTTTGGAGCCGGTAATATAGCCGCCGACCACGCCGAAAGCTTTTCCCAATGTGCCCTCGATCAGATCGATGCGATCTGCCAGTCCCATTGCCTCGCTCAATCCGCCACCATGTGCTCCGTACATTCCCACGGCATGGACCTCGTCAATATAAGTGAGCGCGCCATGTGCTTCGCAGACCTCAACGATTTCCCGGATTGGAGCCGTGTCACCATCCATGGAATAGACGGATTCGAAGGCGACGATTTTGGGACGATCGCCCACCGCAGCCAATTTGCGATCCAGTTCGCGCCAGTCATTATGCTTCCAGAGCACCTTATCGGCACGACTGTGGCGAATACCCTCGATCATCGAAGCATGATTTTTCTCATCTGACAAAATCACGGCCCTTGGGATTTTGCTTCCCAAAGTTGAGAGCGCCGCCCAGTTAGAGACATAGCCACTTGTGAACAAAAGGGCGCTTTCCTTGTTGTGGAGTTGCGCCAATTCTTGCTCAAGGGCGAGGTGGTGGACCGTGTTCCCACCGATGTTGCGTGTCCCACCCGCACCCGTGCCATGGGACTGCACCGAGGCGACCATCGCCGCCACCACATCAGGGTGTTGGCCCATACCTAGGTAGTCATTGCTGCACCAGACGGTGACATCGCGCACAGTGCCGTCGCGGTGATACCCCGCTTTAGGAAAGGCGCCGCATTTTCGTTCAAGATCGGCGAAAACGCGATAGTTTCCTTCTTTTTTCAGCGCTTCGAGAGAGTTTTGGAAGAAGGCTTGAAAATCCATAGCAGTCACTTTCTCACTTGGAATGTCGTGTCAGATTTGGCGGGGGAGGTCGGGAGCATCCAACGCCAGAGTTTTTGATCTGGAATAGGCAGCACCATGAACCAGTGCTCCATCAGCGCCAAAAGGGTCAGTGTAGCCAATAGGCTGTAGCCGATGAGGTCGGCTGGTAAAGCAGCAGACAGGGCACTGGCAAACCACAGGCCTGTTGCGGCAGTCAGGGCTGCGATTGAAAGCGGAAAAAGCCAGTTCATTGATGCGCGGCGGAAATGACTTGCGAGATGCGCGAGGGGCGTCGGGAGAAACTCTGTATGGATCCGTGGGACGCCAAGGAATAGATTGAGTTTGGCGGAAACGCGCGCGCTAAAGAGCACTCCGAAGGTCCAAAGCGCAAGTTGATTGACTTGACCCCAGATTATCAAGGCAATCGCCAAGAGCGTGCAAATTAACAGTGCTTCATGCCACAGGAGTGTTGCCGCTGCCATTTTGAAGCGTTGCCAACCGGTTGCAAAGGGAGGCGCGGGGGACTTGTTTGGGCCCGAGATCACTCCGGATAGGAACGCGAGTTCGATCCATGCCCAGATGGCCAATGCGGAGAGGAATGCAAGGTAAACGCCCTGCGGTGTTGCATCGTCTCGACTAAGATATAGGATCAAAAAGCCACACATCAGGAGTGGTAGTGACAAGAGCACCGCTCGACGGTGATTGATGCCCATTCCCAGATCGGCGCGCCGAACAAGCCAAAGAAGAGCACCTGTTAGGAACCACCAGAAAAAAAGAGCCAGTCCGGCGGCTAACCATGGGTTTGTCATGCCCGGCCCCCCAATTGCTTGGGGTGCCGGGCCGAACCAGAGGACGCGCCCATCGCTCCGGTCCAAACCACCGCCGTGGCGGCAGTATGGGAGTGCCTGGTCAAAACGACGGTTCCAGCCGGACGTTTGCCGGAGGTTTGGTGTGTTTGACAGGGATCAGATAAAGGCCCACGAAGGCGCGCAGGGCGCGCAATGAGCCGATTTTATGGGTAAACCACCCCGAAAAT
>DOOI01000016.1:0-135 GCA_003512825.1 Paracoccaceae bacterium
GCGGGTGGTTTCGTCGAAGTAGCGGTAGGATTTCCGGCTCAGGCCAAGGTAGTCGATGATTGCGGCATGGTTGGGCCAGCTGGGATCAGAGACAAAGACGCGGGCTTTGGGATTGGCCATTTTGACCAGTTCGAA
>DOOI01000016.1:411-705 GCA_003512825.1 Paracoccaceae bacterium
GCCTCGCGCACGGCACCTGTGCCACCGGGGGTGGCGACGGCGGCGACAGAGGCGCGCGGCACGGCGTCCCCCAGAACCAGCGAAACCATGGCGTCGGCAAAGGCGGGTTCGCCTGCGAGGGCGGTGTAGACTTTGGTGTTCTCGGTCTCCCAGAGCTTTTTCTCGGCGGCTTTCACGGCGCGCATGACGGGGGTGAGGCCTGTGGCATCTTTGTAGACGCCGACACCGAGGTCGACCTTATGGGCGCGATCATCGGCGCGGTAGGCTTGCGCCGTCAGCATGATCTTGTCGACG
>DOOI01000016.1:1067-1221 GCA_003512825.1 Paracoccaceae bacterium
CCATTCGGCCCAAGAGCCGTCATAGAGGGCGTGATTGGAATGGCCGATCCGCTCGAGGGCGAGGTTGATATTGGCGGCCGTGACGCCCGATCCGCAGGAGGTGATCACGGGTTTGCCAAGATCGATGCCCTTGGCCGCGAAAAGCGCGCGCAGG
>DOOI01000016.1:1513-1871 GCA_003512825.1 Paracoccaceae bacterium
CATCGGGGGATTTCAATGTGCCGTCGTCATTCATCAATTCGGTGAAGGGCAGGTTTTTCGAGCCGGGGATATGGCCCTTGCGAAGACCGGCGCGCGGCTCGTCGGCTTCGCCACGAAACCGTGGGGCGGCGCGGGCGTCGAGGATCTCGTGATCGCCAAGCTTGGCTGCGGCTGCGACTTGGGTGACGTCTTTGACCATTTGATTCTGGCGGCGCACAGTCATGTGGCGGTCGCGCACGATGGGGGGCATGTCTTCGGTCGGGCGGCTTTCGGCCAGCCATTTCGGCAGGCCACCGTCAAGAACGGCGATATCCATCTGCCCCATGACACGGAAAGTCCACCAGACGCGGGCGGCGGA
>DOOI01000016.1:2126-6136 GCA_003512825.1 Paracoccaceae bacterium
CCACCAGACGCGGGCGGCGGAATAGATGCCTTGGCTGTCATAAACCACGACCTGATGGCCATCTCCCACGCCCATGGCGCGCAGGCGGCTCATGAATTTCTCAACAGGGGGGACCATATGGGGCAGGTCACTGCGGTGATCGGCGATTTCGTCGATATCAAAAAAGCGCGCCCCCGGAATATGGCAGGCCGCATATTCAGATTTCGGGTCGCGACCAGAGCCGGGCAAGAAGAAGCTGGCGTCCAAGATCCGCAGATCAGGATCTTTCAGATGTGCTCCGAGCCAGTCGGTTGACACCAATACGCGCGGATCGTCATGGGTCATGGGGGCCTCCCTTGCCGCAAAATGCGGTGCGTTTTCGCCTATGGGTTTCCGAATACTCGGGGCACGTGGCCCAATGCAAGAGCGCGCCCCCTTTCTTCGCGAAAGGAGGCGCGCTGTTTTGAACAAAAACGAAGGATCAGCGCTTGCCGCCGAGCACTTGCTTGAGCAGACCCACCACCACAAGGCCGATACCGCCGCCAACGCCACCAGAGGCCACTTGACCAATAATCGCGCCGATATCCATCCCGCCTGCGCCCGCGCCACCGGCGCCCAACATGGCAAGCACCTGACCGCCGATGCCGCCACCCAAGATACCCGCAAGCGAGTTGCCGAGCGTGCCTAGGCTTTTGTCTTTCATCACGGCACCAGCAGCATTCCCGCCGACTGCGCCCGAAATCAGGCTAATGATGAGTTGTTCCATACCGTTACTCCCCGGGGCAATACACAAGTTCCAAAGGATGCGCCCCCCTTAGGCACCCCTTGTGCGGGCACCATAGCGCAGAAAGCGCTCGCCTATAGCGATTTTTATTCCGGATGCGTTCGTCTTTTGCGGAGGGGGAGGCTTATTCGCCGCGTTTGAGCAGTCGTTGCTTTTCGCGACCCCAGTCGCGTTTGGCTTCAGTGTCGCGCTTGTCATGGGCTTTTTTACCCTTGGCGATGCCAAGCTTGAGTTTCACGATACCGCGCTCGTTGAAATAAAGGTTGAGCGGCACCAACGTCATCCCTTGGCGTTGGGTTTCTTTCCACAAGCGGGCCATTTCCTTGCGGCTGACCAAGAGCTTGCGGCGGCGGCGCTCTTCGTGCCCCCAAGTCTTGGCCTGTCCATAAGGGGCGATATAGCCATTGATCAGCCAGAGTTCGCCGTCTTCGACAGAGGCGTAGCTTTCGGCAATATTGGCTGATTGGGTGCGAAGAGATTTGACCTCTGAGCCGTGCAGAATAATCCCGCACTCGAGATCATCCTCTATGGCATAGTCATAGCGCGCGCGACGGTTGTCGGCGATCATCTTGGAGTTCGGATCGTGTTTCACTTGTGACATAGGCGATGAGATAGTCACTCGCTGAGCGACTGTCCATTGCAAGGCGCATAGAAGTCTTAGCTGCCGCGATAGGTAGACATGCCATAGGGCGAGAGCAGCAGCGGCACGTGATAATGCGCGTCGGCGTCTGCCATGCCAAAGCGGATCGGCACCTCGTCTAGAAAGAGCGGCGTTTCGGTGGCCTGACCTGTGGCGCGCAGATAGTCGCCCGCGTGAAACATAAGCTCATACGTGCCTGCTGCAAAAGCGTCCTTTGGCAAGATCGGCCCATCGGTGCGCCCGTCGCTATTGGTGATCTTTTCGGCCAGTTGAATGCGCGCCGTTCCATCCAGACGATAGAGCACGATCCGCATGCCCGCCGCCGGACAGCCGCGCGCCGTGTCGAGCACATGGGTCGTCAGATATCCGTCAGCCATAAGTCGCTCCTTTTTCAGGCAGATCACATGAGAAGTGATAGCATCACAGGCAGAGGGGCGCAGGCAAGGATCAAAGAAAAGTCTTTCGCGAAAAATTTGAAAATGCCTTGGCCTCGCATCGCTTACTGTCGTTGAAATCGTCAAGGAACAGAACGAATGAACCGCTACCCTCGTGATATGATCGGATATGGCCCGCGTGCGCCCAATGCCGACTGGCCCGGCGGAGCCTGTGTGGCCGTGCAATTCGTGCTGAACTATGAAGAGGGCGGCGAGAATAACCTGCTGCATGGCGATGGGCAGTCGGAGGCGTTTTTGTCAGATATCGCTGGCGCGCAACCATGGCCCGGGCAGCGGCATTGGAATATGGAGTCGATCTATGACTACGGCGCGCGCGCCGGGTTTTGGCGGCTGCATCGGCTTTTCACTTCAGCGGCTATCCCTGTAACGATCTATGGTGTGGCCTCGGCATTGGCGCGCTCGCCCGAGCAAGTCGAAGCGATGAAGGCCGCCGATTGGGAAATCGCGTCGCATGGTCTGAAATGGGTCGAGCACAAGGATATGTCGGAAGCCGAGGAGCGCGCGGCAATTGCCGAGGCTGTGCGGCTGCACAAGGAAGTGGTGGGGGAGCGCCCGCGTGGCTGGTACACGGGGCGCTGTTCGCTCAATACGGTGCGGCTGGTCGCTGAAGAGGGCGGTTTTGACTATATCTCGGATACCTATGATGACGATCTGCCCTATTGGATGGAAGCGGGCGCGCGGGATCAATTGATCATCCCCTATACGCTCGAAGCCAATGACATGCGTTTTGCCACCGCGCCGGGCTATATCACGGGTGAGCAGTTCTATCAGTATTTGAAAGACGCCTTTGACGTGCTCTATGCCGAAGGCAAGGCGGGGCGCCCTGCGATGATGTCGATCGGACTGCATTGCCGATTGATCGGTCGGCCCGGCAAGATCGCCGGGCTGAAACGGTTCATTGACTATATCCAGACGCATGAAAATGTCTGGTGCCCGCGCCGGATCGACATCGCACAGCATTGGGCGACGCGCCATCCGCACACCCGCCGGGCACGTCCGAGCCAAATGCAGCGCGGGGAGTTCGTCGCGCAGTTTGGCTCGATTTTCGAGCATTCGCCATGGATTGCGGAGCGGGCGCATGCGCTGGAGCTCGGGGCGGCGCATGACACCGCCGCAGGGCTGGCCAATGCGCTGACCCGGATGTTCCGCAGTGCCTCTGCCGAAGAGCGGATGGGCGTGCTGCGCGCGCACCCTGATTTGGCAGGCAAACTGGCCGCCGCAAAGCGACTGACCCATGAAAGCACCGAGGAACAAGCCAGCGCCGGGCTCGATGCGCTCACGGATGCCGAGCGCAGCAGGTTCACGGATTTGAACACCGCCTATGTAGAGAAACATGGCTTTCCCTTCATCATCGCCGTGCGCGATCATGACAAGGCGGGGATCCTGGCGGCCTTCGAGGCCCGCATTCACCACGACACAGCTACGGAATTCGACACCGCCTGCGCGCAGGTCGAGCGTATCGCGCGTTTGCGCTTGGGGGCGCTATTGCCATGACCGATGAAACTTTCGCGCGCAGCTATGCGTTTCCACCCGCAGGGCTGCCGCCAATGGATGAAGACCCGGCGGCAAACCGCGCGATCTTTACCACAGCCTATGCGTTCCTTCCTGCGGCAACGATGCGCGACATCGTCACAAGCTATTTCCCGCAATGGCACAAGACGCGCGGCTGGATCATTGCCCGCCCGCTGTCTGGCTTTGCGGAAACCTTTGCACAATATGCGATGGAAGTGGCACCGGGCGGCGGATCGGACTTGCCCGAACCGGATGCCGGCGCCGAAGGGGTGATCTTTGTCGCACAGGGTCAAGCGCGTCTGAGCATTGACGGCACAAACCACACGCTTTCCCCCGGCGGTTACGCCTTCTTGCCTCCGGGCTGCGCCTGGACGGTGCACAACGTCAGCGACACCATGCTGCAATTTCACTGGGTGCGGCGCCGCTATCACGCGGTTGCTGGTCTGTCGACACCCGCGCCCTTTGTGACAACCGACGCAGAAAATCCGATCCGCTGGATGCCGGGCACAGATAAATGGGGCACGACCCGGTTCACGGATCCCGAAGATCTGCGCCATGATATGCATGTCAATATCGTCACCTTCCATCCAGGGGGCCGCATCCCTTTTGCAGAAACCCATGTGATGGAACACGGGCTCTA
>DOOI01000196.1:0-16972 GCA_003512825.1 Paracoccaceae bacterium
GGTGGACCACTTCAGTGGGGGCACTCCAGGGCTCGGATGTGCCTTCTTGAAAAAGTCGCGCGTCTTCGAGGTCAAAGAACTCGATGATGAGGCCTTCATCGGTGATGAGAGTTTCGATGTGGCGCAGGAGGTTGTCATCCAGCATGGTTTCGCCACCTTGCGCGCGCAGGGCCTCTTCGATGGAGCGGAGCGCGTCATCTTAAGATTTCTCGCCGCTTTGATCGCTGCCTTCTTCGCTCACGCCCGACACGCCGCGCGATTGACGCGATTCTGTCGGGCGCAGACTGGTCGCACCTGTGCCGGTTTGCGCGAGCATTTCCTCAGAGAAGACAGTTGTGCCTCCGAAGCTGCCGTCGCCTCCGCCAGAAATGCGATTGGCTGCGACCGTCGGGCTGAAATAGTCAGCCAGACCTTTGCGCTGTTTCTCGGTTGTTGCGTTCAGCAGCCACATCAACATGAAAAAGGCCATCATTGCTGTGACGAAGTCCGCGTAGGCGACTTTCCATGCGCCTCCGTGGTGACCTTCACCAGCAATTACCTTTTTCCGTTTGATGATGACTGGCGCCGCATTGGATTGCGTGCCCATCTCCATCACCTTTCACTCACCCAGGTTCAGGTTTAGCAAAGAAGGATTTCTGCGGAGTTAATAGGTAAAAGTCTGGGTATTCAGAGTGTGGGGAGCAGCGCGCGCGGGCACCCAACCGCAAGGCGCAGGGTTGCTGTAATCGCCTCTGGCAAGAGGCCGTCGTCGCGCAGCGCCCGGGCTTCGACCAAGAGAGCGAGGGTGAGTGTTTCAAGGATTTCCTCGCGACCGAAATCGCGCGTGGGAACACGGGCGAAGCGACTTTCTTCTTTGGCGAGGTCTTCGGTCAGGGGGTCAATGACGCGGCCACCGCCGCCGGGATAGCGATACCAGCCCCAACCGAGTGCGCGACCGATCCGACCCTCGGCATGGGCGCGGGGAGCAATCGGGTTGGTGTCATTCGGGGCGAGGAGGCGACGGAGGGAAAGGGCCCAGTCGAGACCTGCGAGATCTTGCGCGGCATAGGGCCCAATCGCGAAGCCTGCCTCTTCGAGGATCTCGTCGATTTCCCACAATACTGCCCCTTGCAGCATCAAATCATCTGCCGCGCGCCAGAGGGCGCTTTGCAAACGCGCACCGGGGGAGGGTTTGGTATCGGCGCGCAGGGCAAGATGAGCATTGAGCGCCGCGGCCAGAGTATGAGCCAGGGGTGCATGGGCATTGAGGGACTGCGGCAGGCCAATTTCAAGGAGCGGCTGGAGCATTGGGAGACGATGGAGATCAAGCGAGAACCCTGTCGTGGGTGCAGCACTTGGCAGGAGGCGGGCAAGGGGCGCGGTATGCGTGCCGAGCAGGGCGGTGAGAAGCGGGTCTGGCAAGCTGCCGGAGTCGCAGAGGAGTTCGAAGCGCGCCTCTTGGGCGAGTGTCGGTGCAAGGGTTACGGGGACCCCGGCCCGGGCCAGCAGCGACCGGAGGCGTTCGGCATCATGCGGGTCAGGCTCGACGATGGTGACGGCTGTGCCTGTCTTGGCCAGCGCGGCGGCAAGTTCGAGAGCGAGGAGGCTACCGCCAAGGAATGCAGCGCTGGAAAGATGCGGGAGTGTTGTCATCAGCGCGAGATAGCCTTTCCGCCGGGAATTGCCACCTAGCTGATGAACCCGCGAGTGCGAATGAGAGCTGTCAATTCGTCTGTTGATTCCGCCACACTGCGCCCTGTCGTGTCGAGGCGGGCTTCGGCGCGGGCATAGAGTGATTCCCGGCTGGAAAGGATCGATTTGAGTTGGTCCATGGCTTCGGGATTGCCCGCCATTGGGCGGGTATCGCCTTGGGCACGGACGCGGCTCATGTGCTCGTTAGGATCGGCGCGCAGCCAAATCGTGTGAAAGCGCGCCAAGAGCATGTTGTAGGTTTCTGGCTCGGCCACGATTCCGCCTGCGACGGCGAGAATCAGGTGTTCATGCGTGGAGATCACGCGGCTGACGGCTTGTGTCTCCAGCTTTCGGTAACCCTCTTGACCGTAGAGTGCCAAGACCTCGGTGACGGGCATTCCGGCGATTTCCTCGATCTCGCGATTGAGTTCGATGAAGGGCACGCCAAGTCGGGCACCGACGCGGGAGCCGAGGCTGGATTTCCCTGCGCCGCGCAGACCGACGAGGCAGATGCGATGCGCGCGCAATTCGGCGACGGGAAGTGGAGAGAGGATGTCCAGAACCTGCTCACGGATTACGGTGGGCGCGGTGCGGAACATTTCCGCGACCCGCAGCGAATCGCTTTCCCATGGATCCTCTTCGGTCATGAGCCATTCGATGCGGTGATCAAGCGCTTGAGCGACCCGATGCAACAGAGCAATGGAAATGTTGCCTTCTCCGGCTTCGAGCTGGGCGAGATAGCGGGGGGAGACACCGGAGCGTTCCGAGAGCACACGGCGTGGAATGCCCTTGCGTTCGCGAGCGCGGCGCACGCGATCAGCAACGCGAAGGATCAAAACCTGCTCGGGGCTGTGCGGCTGGCTGGGCTGTACTTCGCCCCTGAAATTCGTGATTTCACCCATAGACCGCCCCTATGCACACCGTCTTTTCCTCGAATTATGCACTATAATTCATATTTGGCGCGCCGCGTAAATCCTGAAGACGCGCTCAAGGCTCCAAAAGTGCGCGGATCATCTCGGCAATTTCTGCGGGGGGACGTGTCTTGTGGAACGTGTTGGCGACGATGAAGACGCAGGTGAAGCGGCCTTCAAAGCACAGGATGCCATCCTGAAAGCCGTTGACGCGAAAAGAAATCGATGTGTCGCCCAAGCGCGAGGGGGCTACGTCGCAGACCAGCCGATGGCGCGGCGTGATTGGGGCGCGAAAGTCGATGTTCATATTGACGAATGGAGTGCCAAGGTTGCGGTCTAACTCCATCTGGAACCACCCGTCGCCACCCAAATGATGTTCCCACCAAGCGTTTATGGCATCGAGTGCAAACCATGGGATCCGCGCCGTGTAGGCGATGCGCGCAGGGTCGCAATCGCCCCAAGTGACGCGGATCTCATGGGTGTAGGGCACTTAGTAGGTCTCCACGTGATAGCGGCCCTCGGTGCGGAGTGTGTCGCGCAGTGCGGTCCACTGCTGACCAAAGGATTCGGCGATATTGGTGAAGGCCTGCTCGACGCCTTCTTCCATGCCGCGCAATCCGCAGATGTAGATATGCGTCTTGGGGTCTTGCAGCATTTCGGCCACGGCATCCTCTTCGGACCGCATCCGATCTTGCACGTATTCTTTGGGCTGGCCTTCGACGCGGCTGAACACGAGGTGCTTGTGCAGCAGGCGTTCGGGCACTTTACCCAAGGGGCCAAAGTAGGGCAGGGCACCGGGAGAGCGGGCTCCAAAGAACATCAGCATGCCGCCATTTTTCTCGCCGACGGTGCGTTGGCGTCGCATGGTGAAGGCGCGCATTGGTGCGGAACCCGTCCCGGTGCAGATCATCAAGAGGCGCGCAGAGGGATCATCCGGCATCAAGAAAGTGGCACCGAATGGACCCGTGACCTGCACTTCGTCGCCCTTTTTCAGGTCGCAGACATAGTTGGAGCACAGCCCGCCTTCTTCGCGTTTTACGGTGAGGGAGAGGTTGTTGTAGTTCGCGCGTTCGCCATCGCGGGGAGAGGAGATTGAATAGAGGCGCGGCAAGTGGGGTTTGCCATCGGCGGAGGTGCCGGGAGGGATAATGCCGATGGATTGGCCTTCAAGCGCCGGGAAGGGCTGGCCACCAAAGTCGAGGATGATGTGGCGCACGTCGTGGCCATCGTCATTGGTGAGCCTGTAGTTCCCCTGAACCTTGGCGGTGGCGGGCTTGCCCAAGGTATACATGTTCACCGAAGGCTTGGTTGCGCTGGCGGGTGCCTTTGCTTTGCCTCCGGCGCCTTTGTGCGCGTCGGCTAGCAGGGCTGCCATCGCGTCATCCAAGGCTTCGAGACCAGTAGAGGCTTCGTCTTGGCCAAGATCTTCTTGCGGGGGTAGTTCCGTGAAGCCGAATTGCTCTTCGAGCGTATAGGGCGTGTTGACCACGCGCCATTCATCAATCGATCCCGTCGGGCAAACCGGAATGCAATCCATGCAGAAATTGCATTTGTCGGCATCGACCACCACGTTTGATCCGTCATGCACGATGGCCTCGATCGGGCAGGACATTTCGCAGGTGTAGCAGCGAATGCAGATTTCCGGGTCGATCAGGTGCTGCTTGACAGGCTTGTTCATACGCGTGGTTCCCTTGCATGCAGGACAACATCCGGCAGCATCATCACCTCAAGCATAGCCTGACACAGACCGACACAGCCAGTACAGCCAATGCAGGTTGATGGCATGCGCGCCACAGCTTGCGCGATTTGCGCGGTACGTGGAGCATGGGCGATTTTACGGTCGGCTCTCATCCCGGTTCCTCCCTTGTGTGGTCCTGTTCGCATGGACCCTCGGCGAAACACGCGCCTGTAGCAACGCGTTGCGGCGGGGGTCCGAGGGGCACCCAGAGCGCCCCTCGGGAAATGGCTTATGCCATGTGCAGTTTCACGTATTCGAAATCGCCCGGCTTGTTATCAATGCCAACTTTTGGCGGGGCAATCCAGCTGGCGTAAACGCCGGGCTCGTAAACAGGGTTCATCAGCGATTGGATGTAGTCGCCGTCAGCCTTGTTCGGCAGCCATTCGTCGACGCCCTTGTCGAACTCGGCCACGGAGATGTGGTTGCCTTCGGGGTTGAACGTGTGGTTTGCGAAAACGCCGATCTTGCGGTTGAAGGCTTCGTGGGGAAGCTTCATCTCGAAAGCGATGCCGGCCTTCTCGATGATTTTGTTCCAACGGCCTACGCCACCGGCAGCGTCCCGCGAGTAGTCGTCGCGCAGGCGCATGTTGATAGCAGTAAGTGCGGGCACTTCGTGACGCACGAGCTTGCCATCCACCATGTCCCAAACCGGGTAGGTCGCGTTGGTAAGCTTATGATCGTCGTCGATGCGGCTTTCCATGTAGCGGCCCTTGACGCCCGAGTTGAAGGCATTGGCCGCATTGGTGGACACTTCCTGACCGAAGAGGTCGAGCGACAGAGTGTAGTGCAGGTTCAGCTTCTTTTGGATGGTCGGCAGGTCGATCACACCGAAGGAGCGGATTTTCTCGATGTCATAGGGGTCGTCGATGCCGTTCTCTGCCATGATTTGGCAGGTGCGCTCGATCGTGCGGCCGACGCCAGTTTCACCAACAAACATATGGTGCGCTTCTTCAGTCAGCATGAAACGGCAGGTGCGCGAAAGCGGGTCGAAGCCGGATTGTGCCAGCGACTCGAGCTGCATCTTGCCATCACGGTCCGTGAAGTAAGTGAACATGAAGAACGACAGCCAGTCTGGCGTTTCTTCGTTGAAGGCGCCGAGCATACGCGGTGCTTCGTCGGAGCCGGACTGACGAAGCAGCAGGTCATCGGCCTCTTCGCGACCGTCCGCGCCGAAGTATTTGTGGAGCAGATAAACCATTGCCCAAAGGTGGCGGCCTTCTTCGACGTTAACCTGAAAGAGGTTCCGCATGTCATAAAGCGAAGGTGCGGTCCGGCCAAGGAAGCGCTGTTGTTCGACCGATGCTGGCTCGGTATCGCCTTGAATCACAATGAGGCGCTTGAGCATGTTGCGGTATTCGCCGGGCACTTCTTGCCATGCGGGCTGGCCAGCGTGCTCGCCACAGGGAATGGTGCGGCCTTCGACTTGTGGAGCCAGCAAGATACCCCAACGATACTCGGGCATCTTCACATAATCGAATTTCGCCCAGCCTTTGGGGTCAACAGACACGGCGGTGCGGAGATAGACCAGCGACTTTTGGAAGTTGTCGGGGATCAGGTCATTCCACCAGTTGATGTAGCCGGGGTGCCATTTTTCAAGCGCCTTGAGCACGCGTTTGTCGGTGCTCAGGCCCACGTTGTTGGGGATAAGTGTGTCGTAAGAGACATTGATAAGATCGAGCATGGTTTCCTCCGTTGATGGCGGGAGCGACCCGCCGCAGATTGTAACCGGGAACGGCTGTCGCCGGGGCCCGTAGGGCGGGACTGACCCGCCAATCGCGCGTCAGACGCGCTGCATGCTGTAATCGCCGCGAACTCCGGTGCCGTAGCGCTGGAGCGCGCCGTCTGGGCCGGTGGCGTTCGGGCGGATAAAGATCCAGTTCTGCCACGCGGTCAAACGACCGAAGATGCGGGTTTCCATGGTTTCCGGGCCAGCAAAGCGCAGGTTAGCTTCCATGCCGGTCATTGCATCGGGGCTGAAGGACACGCGCTCTTCCATGAAGATGCGGATCTCGTCTTCCCAATCGATATCGTCAAAGGCGTAGGTGACAAGGCCCAGTTCGCGGGCGGAGTCGGCTTCGAGTGTCTCTCCAATTTGCGTCTTGAGGGCCTCAACATGCTCGGGCTCTGCGAGGAAGCGGGTCTGGAGGCGCGTGATGTCATTGCCCATCGGGTAGGCACCGAAGTTGCCTTCGCTGAGGCGGATGGCGGCGAGGGGGCGATTGTCGCCTTCAAACTCGTCTTCCATCATATAGCTGCGATCACCTGCCCAGATCAGCTCGGCCAGAGGACCAGCGAAGCAACTGCCGTGCTCTACAAGGGTAGCAATCGAGCGCGAAGTGACATCGACGCGCTTCATGGTGCGCTTCCAGTAGTGCAAGATCTCATTGGCAAGCCAGTGATCTTTGTTGGCCAAAAGGAAGGCTTCATGCGCCAGCACAGCCTCTGGGTCGCCTTGAGTGCGGAAGGACCACAGGCCGACTTCCAGTTCGTTTAGACGCAGGTGGAGGATCAGATCTTCGAATTCGCGCGCCAGACGCAGCATCCAAGACTGGTCGCCTTCGGCCACAAGTGCTTCGGTCGAGGCAGGCACAGGGCGGTCGGGGCCGTGCAGCGTAATGGTGACGCGGCGTGATGTGCGATCGACCTGCGCTTCGACGAGGGAGTAGGCCACGGAGCCATTTTCGGAAATCGAGCGCGCGAGCGGTCCAAGGGCAATGCCAGAGGAGGCTTTTGCGGTCATTCCTGCGGCGAACTCTTGGGCGCGTTCCGTAACGACAGCGTCGAATTTCGAGTTGGGCACGGCTTCGTCTACCAGGCGCCAGTCAACGGCACGCTTGCCCTTAACGCCCTCTTCGACGGAGCAGAAGACATCGGCGAGATCGCGGCGCACTTTGCGTTTGTCGGTTACGCGGGTGAGGCCGCCCGTGCCGGGAAGCACGGCGAGCAAAGGCACTTCGGGCAGCGAGACGTTGGAAGAGCTGTCGTCGGTGAGCATGATGTAGTTGCAAGCCAATGCCAGCTCGTAACCGCCGCCGGCGCAAGCGCCCTTGATTGCGGCCATATAACGCTGACCGCTGTCGGCCTCGGCGGCTTCAAAGGTGTTGCGCGTTTCATTGGTGAATTTGCAGAAGTTCACCTTGTGGGCGTGGCTTGCGCCACCCAGCATGCGGATGTTTGCGCCCGCGCAGAACACCTTGTCTTTGCCGGATTTCATCACCACGACTTTGACTTCTGGATGCTCGAAGCGCATGCGCTGGACGACATCGTTCAGTTCGATATCGACGCCAAGGTCGTAGGAGTTGAGTTTGAGTTGATATCCCTCAAAAAGACCCGCGTTTTCGTCAACGTCCATATAGAGCGTTGCGACTTCGCCAGCATATTCCACGCGCCAGTGGCGGTATTTGCTGGGGTCGGTTCTAAAGTCGATGATCTTGGACATGGGCGGATCTCCCTGAGTGTAGTGTTGAGTGCACTATAATGCCGTAGCCCTGTTCCGCAAAGAGTTTTGTGCACAATAGTGCTAAATAAGTTTTATTACTTATCAGATACTTAGGAAAAATGGATAAAAATATAGCCGCGAATAATATGCATTATAATGCAATTATTGCGAATCCTGCTCAAGCCAAAGGCCAACATCAGCGGGGTTCATTGTGAGAACTGGGCGTGATCCCAGTTCTGTCAAGAGTGTTTGGACTTCGCGCCGCAGGCGGGCGGCGGCCTGTGGGCGGTGCATTTTGTCTTTGAGGCGCGCATTGGCCAGTTGGATCAGCGCCCTCACAAACAGGCGCTCGCGGCTGTTGGGGGGAGCGGCCATCCAGACAGGTTCGAGAACCTCATGCGCCTCCCAGAACCAACCGGACTGAAGAAATTTCAGACCTGTTTGAAATGCTTCTGATTGGGCAAGTTGATCGGACGACATGCCGGGCTGCGCCGTGGCGCGGATTGTGTCAAAGGAGCCCTCCGCCGGGCGTGACGTTTGGCCGGGAATATAGGGTTCAGCCAAGGCTGACCTCGGCTGCCTCAATCCGTTCAAGGCGCGCGCAGAAACTTGCGACAACCTCGAGAACCTCTTCGGGCTTGTCTTGATGCGGCGCATGCCGACAGTCTTCGAGCACTGCGACTTCGACAGGGGCATAGCTGCGTGTTTCAACTTCGGCGATCTGGGCCAAGGTTCCATATTGATCTTGGCGACCTTGAATCGCGAGGGTTGGCAGGCGGAAATAATCGATGACATCGCCGACGTTCCATGACCTGAAGCCGGGATCGAGCCACGCGTCGTTCCAGCCTCGAAAGGCATTGTCCGGGTCGCGGTGATGTTTGGCCATGCGTGCGCGCAGGTCAGTCGTTGCATAGGCCTGGCGGGCCCGAGCGATTTCGGTCAGCCCCAGCTCTTCTGTGAAGAAATGGGGCGCCATGAGGATGGTGCCACGGACCCGGAAATCTTCGATGGAGCCCGCGTAGATCGCGGCGATGGTGGCACCGTCGGAGTGGCCCATCAGCAGACCGCGCTTGAAGCCGATCGCATCGAGAAAATGAGGCAGGACCTGTGTTGCTTCGCGCGTCATGTAATCGAGCGGACGCGGTAGGGAGACGGGGTCGGATTGGCCGTAACCCGCGCGCGAGTAGGCCGCTACACCGAAGCCTGTTGCTTTTGACAGGCGTTCAGGGAAGTCACGCCAGAGGCCAGCAGAGCCAAGACCCTCGTGGAGCAGAACGAGTGTAGGGGCCTCAGACGGCGACGGCCCTGCATAGCGGGTCTCGAGGGAGACGCCGCGCACAGAGATCGTCGGATCGCCCCAAGCCATTAGCCGAGCTCCCGCAGTTTGAAGCGCTGGATTTTTCCGGTCGCGGTTTTTGGCAGATCTTCGACAATGTCTATCCAGCGAGGATACTTCCATTTGCCAATCGCGTTCTTGACGTGGTCCTTGACGCTGTCGAGTTCGCTTTCGTCATGGCCCGGTTTGAGCACGATGAAGGCTTTTGGCTTTTCCAAGCCATCATCATCGCGCCGGGCGACGACGGCGGCTTCGAGCACAGCAGGGTGTGAAATCAGAGCCTGTTCCACCTCGAACGGGCTCAACCAAATGCCCGATACCTTGAACATGTCGTCGGTCCGACCGCAGTAGACATAGCGCCCTGTTTCCGTGAGTTCGTATTTGTCCCCGGTGCGAGTCCATTCGCCCTCAAATGTAGAGCGGCTCTTGTTGCGCTGGTTCCAATAGCCGTCGGCGGCGCTGGCGCCGCGCACAACCAACTCACCAATACCACCAGCGGCGACGTCACTGCCATCTTCTTCGATAAGGCGCGTTTCATAACCGGGGACCGCTGTGCCCGAGGTGCCGTAGACCACGTCGCCGGGGCGGTTTGACAAGAAGATGTGGAGCATTTCCGTTGAGCCAACGCCGTCGAGGATATCGACGCCCCAAAGGCCGTGCCACCGTTTGCCAATTTCCGCAGGCAAGGCTTCGCCTGCGGAGATGCTGGTGCGAAGGGGCGCTTTGGGGAGCGGGGCCTTTTCCCAATGGTGGACAAGGGCGGCGTAGAGCGTCGGCACACCACAAAACACAGTGGGCTTCTCTTGGTCGAGAATGGTTGAGACGCTGTCGGGGGTGGGCCGACCCGGAAGAAGGACAGTGGTTGCGCCCACCGAGAGTGGGAAGGTCAGGGCATTGCCAAGCCCATAGGCGAAGAAAAGCTTGGCCGCAGAATAGACCGTGTCGTTTTCCTGAATCCCCAGCACTTGCGCGCCATAGGTATCGGCGGTGGCTTTCAAGCTGGAGTGCACATGACGCACGCCTTTGGGCTGCCCCGTGGAGCCTGAGGAATAGAGCCAGAAGGCGGTCTCGTCTTCGGACGCCACAATCGGATCACGTGGCAGCGCGTCAGACATGAAGCCATTCCAGCTGAGCGTGCCGTCTGGCGCATGCTCGCCACCGATGACGACGATCACGCGCAGGGCGTCAGAGGATTTGATCGCAGGTTCGACAACGGGCCATAGTTCGGCGGAGACGAAGAGGCAGCGTGCGCGACTGTCTTTCAGGATGAAGTCATAGACGGAGGTCGCAAGAAGTGTGTTCAAGGGCACTGCAACCACGCCAGCTTTGAGAGCGCCGAAGAAAATCTGAGGCCATTCTATTTGATCAAGCACAAGCATGAGTGCGCGTTCTTCGGGGCGGATGCCGTGGCGGCGCAGGGCGTCTGCGACCCGGCTGGTGCCATCGGCGAGCTCGGCATAGCTCAAGGTGCGTTTGTCAGCGGTGGCTTCGCGATACGCGCATTTGGCGCCGCGGCCTTCGGTGATGTGGCGGTCCACGAAATAAACTGCTGCATTGCCGGACATAGTCTTCCCTCCCTATGCCGAAAATATCCGGCATCTCGTGCTGACGGAGCCTCTGTCAGAGACTCAATACGCTCCGACTCCTCCTCCGAGGCAGAGCGCTTGTGCGGTATAATGCATCAACGGGGCGATCTCGCAACAAATTTTCTCGAATTGATGCACTTTTTTGCACAAAGCCGTGGTGAATACAAAAAAACGTAGAGATTCCGGGTGACAGCGTGGGGCGATATGACAAGCAAAAATGCGCGCGGTGGCTTATGCGCGCAGTCCGAGCATCTTTACGCCCAAAGTTTCGAGCACCTTCGCCTCGATATCGACCGCGTTCATCTGCGCCGTTGCATACATGTCTTCGGGGCTGGATTGGTCGATGAACGTATCGGGCAAGACCATTGAGCGGAAACGCAGGCCTTTGTCGAACACCGCTTCATCGGCCAAGAGTTGGGCAACATGTGATCCGAAACCGCCGACCGCCCCTTCTTCGATGGTAATGAGTGCCTCGTGCTCGGCTGCGAGTTTCAGGATCAGGTCGCGGTCAAGTGGTTTTGCGAAGCGCGCGTCCGCCACTGTGAGTGAAATGCCGCGAGCCTCCAGCGCTTCGGCGGCTTTCAATACTTCAGCCAGACGCGTGCCGAAGGAGAGAATAGCGACGCCTTTGCCCTCACGGATCATACGGCCCTTGCCGATTTCAAGTGGTTGGCCGCGCTCTGGCATTTCGACACCCGAGCCTTCGCCACGTGGAAAGCGGAATGCTATTGGGCCAGTGTCGTAGGCGGCAGCAGTTGCCACCATGTGGACAAGCTCGGCTTCGTCAGCGGCGGCCATCACCACCATTCCCGGCAAGTTCGCGAGAAAGGCCGTGTCGAATGCGCCAGCATGAGTTGCGCCATCTGCGCCGACAAGACCCGCGCGATCAATCGCGAAGCGGACGGGGAGGCGTTGGATTGCGACGTCATGGACAACCTGATCGTAACCGCGTTGCAAGAAAGTCGAATACATCGCGCAGAATGGTTTCATCCCGCCAGCGGCAAGCGCGGCGGAAAAGGTGACGCCATGTTGTTCCGCAATACCAACATCAAAACAGCGAGAAGGGTAGCGTTCGGCAAAGAGGTTGAGGCCTGTGCCGTCGGGCATGGCGGCAGTGACGGCGCAGATGCGGCTGTCGTCCGCGGCTTCACGCAAGAGCGCTTTGGCGAAAACCGAGGTGTAGGAGGGCGCGTTCGAGGGCGCTTTGACTTGCTCGCCTGTGAGCACGTCGAATTTAGCCGTTGCATGGCCCCGGTCACGGGCGCGTTCGGCGGGCGCATAGCCTTTGCCTTTTTTCGTCAACACATGGATCAACATTGGTCCGGTGGCCCGGGCCTTGACCGTGCGGAGAACGGGGAGAAGTTGATCCAGATCGTGCCCGTCGATGGGGCCGACATAAGAAAAGCCAAGGGCCTCGAAAAGCGTGCCGCCGACGGCCATTCCTTTGAGCATGTCCTTGGCGCGCTTGGCCCCTTCTCGAAACGGCTCGGGCAGGAGCGACACGGCGCCTTTGGCTGCGGCTTTGAATTCCTGAAAAGGCTCGCCGGCGTAAAGGCGTGACAAATAGGAGGAAAGCGCGCCAACCGGGGGGGCAATGGACATTTCGTTGTCATTGAGGATGACAAAGAGGCGCTTGTTGAGGTGGCCTGCGTTGTTCATTGCCTCAAATGCCATGCCTGCCGACATCGAGCCGTCGCCAATCACGGCAATTGCATCCCCTAGCCCACCTTCGCAGGCGCCACCCAAATCGCGTGCCACGGCAAAGCCAAGAGCAGCGGAGATCGAGGTAGAGGAATGGGCTGCACCGAAAGGGTCGTAGGGGCTTTCGGCGCGTTTGGTGAAGCCGGAGAGGCCGTCTTTTTGGCGCAACGTGCGGATGCGATCACGGCGACCAGTCAGAATTTTGTGGGGATAGCACTGGTGCCCGACGTCCCAGATCAGTTTGTCCTTGGGTGTATCGAATACCGCATGCAGGGCCACTGTCAGTTCGACCACACCCAAACCCGCACCCAAGTGCCCGCCTGTGACCGAGACCGCAGAAATTGTCTCTGCGCGCAATTCGTCAGCGACGCGCTTGAGATCACTGTCGGACAGCCGCTTGAGATCGGCGGGCGCGTGCACGCGGTCTAGTGTGGGCGTGGATGGTTTGGGGCTCATGCAGTTCCCTTCACGGGTGGCTCAGGTTTCGCGCGCGATAACGAAGCGGGCAGCGTCGCGCAAGCAGTCTGCGCGGGTCTCATAAGAAGATAGCGCATCACAGGCCTCTTCCACCAGAGCGGCGGCGCGTCGTTTTGCCTGATCAAGGCCAAGAAGAGAAACGAAGGTCGCTTTGCCCGCTGCGTCGTCTTTGCGGAGGGCCTTGCCGACCTTTGCCGCGTCGCCTTCGACGTCAAGAACATCGTCCCAGATTTGGAAGGCGCGACCCAAGGCACGCCCATAGATTTGGAGAGCGGTGGGGTCAGCGCTTGCCATTCGGGCACCGGCCATTGCCGACCATTCGATGAGTGCGCCGGTTTTGCCTGCTTGCAAGCGCTCGATCTCGGGCAAGGTAAGCGGCGCAGCGGCGGTTTCGGCGGCGATGTCAAGCGCCTGCCCGCCAACCATCCCATGCAGGCCTGCCGCCTCTGCCAGCGAAAGCGCAAGGGCCACGCGGGCTTCGGCGCTACATTGCGTTTGCAAGACAAGCTGAAAGGCCAAGGCCTGCAAAGCGTCGCCAGCAAGCACGGCTGTCGCTTCGTTCCATTTCTTGTGGACAGTCGGAAGCCCGCGGCGAAGGGCGTCGTCGTCCATGCAAGGAAGATCATCATGCACCAGAGAATAGGCGTGAAGTGCTTCGATCGCGGCGGCGGCAGGGGCAGCCGATGCACTGGCTCGGTTGTGGAGTTTGGCCCCCTCAAGGACCAAAAACGCGCGAAGGCCTTTGCCACCAATCACCGCATAAGACATCGCCTCTGCGACGGGCAGATCAACACCGGATAGGGCAGACCGGACGCCTGCTTCTGCGATATCGCGTGCCGCGATAAGGGCCGTTTTGAAGTTAGCCGGCATTGAAGGGCGCAGTCCCCGTCGGTTGACCGTCGCCATCAAGCGTAATCTGGCTTACCTTCTCTTCGGCGGCCTTGAGTTTTGCTTCGCAATGCTTTTTCAAAGCCGCGCCGCGCTCATAGAGCGCGATGGATTGATCGAGGGGCACATCGCCGCGCTCGAGTTGACCCACCACACGCTCAAGTTCGGCCATGGCTTGTTCAAAGCTCATCTCGGGGATCGCGGGTTCAGACATCGGCGCAGTTCCTTCTAAAGATGCGAACAGCATAGCCATGGTATGGGGTGGGTTCAATTCGATTGCCGCTTCGCGCTTAGCTCGACATCAGCGCGGTGACATGAGCGGCTGCGCTTTGAGCCAATGCATCGAGGTCGTAGCCGCCTTCGAGAAGGGAAACGACACGGCCATTGCAATGACGATTTGCGAGATCACAAAGTGCCTTGGTCAGCCAAATGAAATCCTCCTCGTGCCAGTTGAGATTGGCCAAAGGGTCGTCGGCATGGGCGTCAAAACCCGCCGAAATCAAGATAAGCTCTGGTGCGAAAGCATCGATCAGCGGAAATACCTGCGCGGAATAAAGCGCGCGCATCTCCGACCCCGACGAGCCAGGAGGCAAGGGAAGGTTGTGAATCTGGTCAAAAGCGCCTTTTTCCTCTGGGGCCCCCGTGCCGGGCCAAAGCGGCATTTGATGCGACGAAAAGAACAACGCGCGGCGTTCTTGCCAAAGCAAATCTTGGGTGCCATTGCCGTGGTGCACGTCGAAATCCACCACAGCGACGCGTGAAAGCCCGTGGTGTTCCATCGCATGGCGGGCGGCGATTGCGACGTTGCCGAAGAGGCAAAAGCCCATTTGGCGCGCGGTTTCGGCATGATGACCGGGTGGGCGTGCCGCTACGAAAGCGTTTCTAGCCTTGCCCATCATTACCCGATCCACCGCCGCTATGGCCCCCCCGACGGCGCGGCGAGCCGCCTGAACCGAGCCAAAGGACATATGCGTATCCTCATCAAGCGCCACTGTGCCGGAGGCGGGTTCGGCGGAGATGATCTGGTCGATATAGCTTTGGGGATGGCAGAGCTGGATTTGTTCGTCACTGGCCAGAGGGCATTCGTGGCGTTGCAGATCTGCGAACTCCGGTGCGTCGAGACGGGCACGGATGCGCTGTAACCGGGCGACCTGTTCGGGATGGCCGGGCGGCGTCCTGTGGGCGTCGCAATCATCGTGTACATAAAGAGCGGTTGTCATCGCGCGCTTGCTCCAAATTTGGGGGTGACGGGATCAGTCCGGCGCAAGCATGTAGCCCGCACCGCGCACGGTTTGCAGGTAGCGCGGTTGTTTGGGGTCTGGTTCAATCTTGCGCCGCAGGCGGGTGATTTGCACATCGACAGCGCGTTCTTGCGCCGCTTCGGCCCCATTTCCTCGACCAAGGTCTTCGACCAGCTGGCTGCGTGAAAGCGCTGTGCCGGGGTGGGCGGCAAAGATTTTCATCAATTGCGCCTCGGTTCCCGTGAGCCGCACCAGATCGCTACCGCGCCAAAGTTCGGATCGGGCTACGTCATAGCGCACTGGGCCCAAATGCAGCACCTTCGGCCCTGCATCAACGGGTTGGGCTTCGGGCATGCGGCGCAGGATCGAATTGATCCGCAAAAGCAATTCTTTTGGTTCAAACGGTTTGGCGAGATAGTCATCTGCCCCGGCTTCCAGCCCGCGAATGCGATCGTCGGTTTCGCCTTTTGCGGTGAGCAGCAAGATCGGAACGCGTGAGTGCTCGCGTATTCGGCGGGTGAACGTCATGCCGTCTTCGCCGGGCATCATCACATCCATCACGAGGAGGTCGAATTCGAGACCAGCCATCAGGCGCCCGGCATGGGCCGCATCGCGCGCCGTTGAGACCAAGAAGCCATGGCGGATGAGGAATTTCGCCAGAAGGGTGCGGATGCGCTCATCGTCGTCGATGATGAGCAGGTGTGGTTGGGGATCGCTCATGAGCCACCTTCTTTGAGAGCCAAATAGAGACGCCGCATTTCTGGGTCCATCATGGCCTCTAGCACGGTGCGAAAGCCTGCAACCGCCTGCGGGCCTGCGTTGCGATAGGCGGTTCGCATGCGGGCGCGTTGAGCATCGGAGAGTTTGCGCTCAAGAGCTTCCCCTTTATCGGTGAGATAGAGATGGCGTTCGCGCTTGTCGTTGGTGCCGACGCGCGCTTCGACCAGGCCATCATCAAATAATGCGCGCAGCACGCGGTTGAGCGATTGTTTGGTGACGCCGAGTATGGCGAGAAGATTGTTGACCGTGGTGCCCGGAGCGCGATTGATGAAGTGAATCGCGCGATGGTGGGCGCGCCCATAGGCCATGGTGGCGAGAATGCGGTCTGGATCTGCGGTAAAGCCGCGATAGGCAAAGAAAACGGCTTCAATCCCTTGCCGAAGCTGCTCATCCGTCAGGAATAAAAGCGTTTCGCCACTCGCACTATCCGACATACCCACCCCGTTCTCGCCTAGCCTCAATTTACGGCAGTTTAAGTCAGTCTTGTTGACATTCCAAGAACCAACTGGTAGCGAGCCGAGGATTTGGCGCAACTTTATGTCCGCTTCGGACCAATTTGGCGCAATAAATGAAAAGTCCTGCTTGAGGAGGCTATGGCATGGCTGGGTATGACGATCGTGACGGCAAGATCTGGATGGATGGTGCTTTGGTGGATTGGCGAGAGGCGAATGTGCACTTGCTGACGCATGCATTGCATTACGCCTCTTCGGTTTTCGAAGGTGAGCGGTGCTACAACGGCAAGATCTTCAAGAGCCGTGAGCATTCGGCGCGACTGCAATATTCCGCGAATTGCCTCGATTTTGAAATTCCTTACACCGTCGATGAGCTGGAAGCCGCGAAATATGCGATGCTTGAGGCGAATGGCTGGACTGATGCGTATGTGCGTGCGGTTGCTTGGCGCGGTGCAGGCGAAGATATGGGCGTCTCTGCGCGGCGCAATCCGGTTCGTGTTGCGGTCGCGGGTTGGGAGTGGGGCAACTATTACGGCGATGCCAAGATGAAGGGTGCAAAGCTCGATATTGCCAAATGGCGCCGACCGGACCCGCAGACCGCCCCGTGCCATGCAAAGGCAGCGGGCCTTTATATGATCTGCACCATGGCCAAGCATGCCGCCGAGGCCAAAGGCTGTTCCGATGCGATGATGTTTGATTATCGCGGCTATGTGGCCGAGGCGACGGGGGCCAATATTTTCTTTGTCAAAGAT
>DOOI01000196.1:17233-29488 GCA_003512825.1 Paracoccaceae bacterium
GCCAATATTTTCTTTGTCAAAGATGGCGAAGTGCATACGCCCAAGCCAGATTGCTTCTTGAATGGCATCACACGTCAGACTGTGATCGGCATGTTGAAAGAGCGCAATATCACTGTTCATGAGCGTCACATCATGCCTGAAGAATTGGCTGATTTTGAGCAATGCTGGCTCACTGGGACGGCGGCGGAAGTGACGCCAGTCGGACAAATCGGCGAGTTCACGTTTGAAGTGGGCGCGCTGACGCGAGACATTTCGGAGAGCTACGAAAAGCTCGTGCGCGCCTGAGCGTAGCCAATAAGACCTGCGGGTTTGGGCGAGGGCAACCTCGCCCATTTTCGTTCTAGCGCGATGTTTCGGTTGCTAAAATTTGTGCCAAACCCTCTCGATAGCTGGGATAGAGAAGGTCAATGCCGAGTTCGGCTTTGATGCGATCGTTCCGAACGCGTTTTGATTCAGCGTAAAAGCTGCGCGCCATTGGGGAGAGGTCGGCATCCTCAAAACGAGTTTCAGGTGGCGGGGGCAGCCCCAGTAAATGGGCGGCATGAGAGAGCACGTCTTGCGGCGGTGCTGGGTCATCGTCGCAGAGATTATAGATTGCGCCGGGGTTCGGTTGGGCGAGGGATGCGGCGAGGATTTGGGCGATATCCGCGACATGGATGCGCGAGAAAACCTGACCCTCTTTTATAATCAGTTGAGCGGTGTCGTTGCGGACCTTTTCAAAGGGGCCGCGACCGGGGCCGTAGATTCCGGCAAGGCGAAAGATGTGCAGCGGCAGGCCTTGATGTGCTTGCCATGCTGCCTCAGCGGTCACGCGTGCACGACCACGGGCCGTGCTAGGGGTGAGAGCGGTGGTTTCATCGACCCATCCGCCTTGGTGATCGCCGTAAACGCCTGTTGTCGAGAGGTAACCGACCCAGACCAACGGCGCAGTGGCGATGGCGTGGGCATAGTGGCGCAGCACTGGGTCGCCCTCGGCATCGGGTGCGACGGATGTGAGCAGGTGGCTCGCGGTGGCAAGGGCTGGGGCCACGTCTGGGCCGCCCCAGAGGAGCGGGGTGATTCCCTCGGCACGAAGGCGCTCTGCGGTTTCTTCGTTGCGCGTTGTTCCTGAAATGCGCCAACCCAAGGGCAAGAGCCGCCGCGCCAGTGCTTGGGCGGAATAACCGTGACCGAAAGAAATCAAATGTTTGTCCATGGTCCATCATCGCATGGGATTTGATGCGCTGGAAGTGTTACAAAAAACACTTTGAGATTTTCGTTTCGTAACATATAATATGTTCAGCGAATGGGAGGAGACACCCGCAATGTATTCTCAGGGATTGATCGGCGCCGATGGGCGCACTACCGAATCCGAAGAATTTCTCGCCCGGTTTCAGGCGCGGATTGATGCAGAAGAAAAGATTGAGCCCAATGATGCGATGCCGGAGGGCTATCGCCGCACATTGGTGCGCCAGATCGGTCAGCACGCGCATTCTGAAATTGTAGGGATGCTTCCTGAAGGCAATTGGATCACGCGCGCGCCATCGCTGCGCCGTAAGGCTGCGTTGCTGGCAAAAGTACAAGATGAGGGTGGCCATGGGCTTTACCTGTACTGCGCGGCAGAGACACTGGGCGTGAGCCGCGAGGAGATGACCGAAGAGTTGCTGTCGGGCAAAGCGAAGTATTCCTCCATCTTCAATTACCCCACGCTGTCTTGGGCTGACATGGGCATTATCGGCTGGTTGGTAGATGGCGCGGCGATCATGAACCAGATTCCGCTGTGCCGTTGTTCCTATGGGCCCTATGCCCGCGCCATGATCCGCGTTTGTAAGGAGGAATCCTTTCACCAACGTCAAGGCTACGAACTGTGCATGTCGCTGGCCTTTGGCACGCCTGAGCAGAAGGCGATGGTCCAGGATGCGTTGAACCGCTGGTGGTGGCCGTCAATCATGATGTTCGGCCCCCATGATGCGGATAGTCAAAATTCGGATCAGTCGATGGCGTGGAAGATCAAGCGGTTTTCCAATGACGAGCTGCGCCAGAAGTTTATCGATGCCACGGTGCCGCAAGCGGAATATCTTGGCCTGACATTGCCTGACCCCGACCTGAAATGGAACGAGGCGAAAGGCGGTTATGATCATGGCCCAATTGACTGGTCCGAGTTTTGGCGCGTCGTGAAAGGCCAAGGCCCGATGGCCCGCGACCGGATCAAGGCACGCAAAAAGGCGTGGGATGAGGGTGCGTGGGTGCGCGAGGCTGCATTGGCGCATGCTGAGAAGCGTCAAGCGCGCAAGATGGCCGCCGAATAGTCACAAGCAACAATCATGAGCCTTCGGGCTGAAGAGATCAGCGTTTGAGGAGGGTTGGCAATGGTCCAGACCACACCGCTTTGGGAAGTTTTCATACGGCCACGCAATGGCTTGGCGCATAAGCACGCGGGCTCGATCCACGCAGCTGACGAGGTGCTGGCGCTGCAAGCGGCGCGCGATGTTTACACGCGTCGGGGTGAGGGCACGTCGATCTGGGTTGTTCGTTCGGCGGATATCGTCGCGTCGGACCCTGATCAAGCAGCGGAAAATTTCGAACCGACGGCAGACAAAATCTACCGTCACCCAACCTTCTATGACATCCCCGATGATGTGGGGCATATGTGATGGCTGTTTGGGAAGCGCTTTTGGAATTGGCGGATGACCATCTGGTTTTGGGTCACCGCCTGAGCGAGTGGTGCGGACATGCGCCGATGCTGGAGGAAGATCTGGCGCTGCCGAACATGGCGCTTGATCTGATCGGCTCGGCGCGGACGCTCTATGATCTGGCCGGGACGCTGGAAGGCAAGGGGCGTGACGAAGATGCGCTGGCCTATTTCCGGGGCGAGCGGGATTATCGCAATTGCCTGCTCGTAGAGCGCCCGAATGAGGATTTTGCCCATACGGTTCTGCGCCAACTCTATTTCGCGGCGTTCATGAAGCCCTATTGGGACCGCGCCATGACATCTACCAACGCCGTGGTGCAAGGCGTCGCGGGCAAAGCGGGAAAAGAGATGGCCTATCACATCCGTCATGCGGGGGAGTGGGTTATTCGGCTTGGTGATGGCACAGAGGAAAGTGCGCGTCGCATGGCGGATGCCGTGGAGGCGCTGTCGATTTATGTCGATGAGCTGTTCGACTCTTCCGATGCGGCGCAAGACGCAGAAAAGGCGGGCGTCTTGCCTGTGCGCGCAGAGATGCGCGAGGCGTTTGATGCGGTGATTGCGGACGTGTTTTCGCAAGCTTTGCTGACCCAGCCAGACGTGGCTTATGGGCAGCGTGGGGGGCGAACTGGCCAGCATGGCGAAGGGCTCGGCCACCTCTTGGCTGAGATGCAATCGCTCCATCGAGCCCATCCGGGAGCGACTTGGTGAACCTGAGCGGAGAAAGCGACGCAGGCGCGGCTTGGGCTGCGGCAGCGGCGGTGCCTGATCCGGAAGTCCCCTGCGTGAGCGTGGCGGAATTGGGCATTCTGCGCTGGGTGCGCTTGGAAGAAGGCGTGGCGGTGGCGGGAGTAACGCCTACCTATTCCGGGTGCCCTGCAACGCTTGCCATTGAATTCGCCGTCGAGGCGGCGCTGCGCGAGGCGGGATTTGAGGCGCGGATCGAGCGGCTTTTGTCGCCCGCGTGGACCACGGATTGGATCACCGAGGAAGGGCGCGAAAAGCTCAAGGCTTATGGCATCGCTCCCCCTGTCAACGGCGGCAAAGCCACGCTTTTCGTCTCGGTCTCCGTGGCTTGCCCGCGCTGCGACAGCTTGGAAACCGAACGCTTGAGCGAATTCGGCTCGACCGCCTGCAAGGCACAATATCGCTGTATCTCCTGCCGCGAACCTTTCGACTATTTCAAATGTATCTGAGGGCACGACCATGTTCCATGATCTGACAATCCGCACTGTGCGACAGGAAACGGCCGAGGCAGTGGCGATCAGCTTTGACGCCGCTGACGGGTTTGATTGGCGTCCGGGGCAATATCTGACGTTGCGGGCCATGGTGGATGGGGTGGATCTGCGGCGGAGCTATTCGATTGCCTCGCTGCCGGGTGAAGCCTTGACTGTGGGCGTGAAACAGGTTCCAGACGGCGCGTTCTCGACCTTTGCTCAAGCGCTTGAGGCAGGGGCGAAAATAGCCGTGATGGCCCCAGAAGGGCGGTTCGTCTGGAAAGGTGAGCAAAACATTGTGCTCGTTGCCGCAGGCTCTGGTGTAACGCCGATGATCTCGATTGCCGGCGCTGCCCTCGCAAGCGGTGCAACCGTGACGCTGGTCTATGGCAACCGCTCGACGGCGACGATCATGTTTCGCGCGGCCCTCGATATGCTAAAAGATCGCTATATGGAGCGCTTCACCCTGATCCATGTTCTGAGCCGCGAAACGCAGGATGTCGCCCTTCTGAACGGTCGCGTGACGGGTGAAAAAATCGCCCGTTTGGCGCAATCGGGTGCGGTTGATCTTGATGGGGCGGAGGCGGTCTTTCTCTGTGGTCCCGGCGAGATGATCGACAATGTCACAGCGATGCTAAAAGACCATGGGATGCCAAAGGAGCGCGTCCATTTCGAACGGTTCTTCACCGAAGGTGACACCCCGCGCGCGCCCCGTTCGGACGCTGCCGCAAAAGCAGCAGAAGCAGGCGTCACTGTGGAAGTGGTGCTGGATGGTGTGCGGCGCAGCTTCATCGTGGAAGAAAACGATGATACCGTCTTGGATGCCGCTGAACGTCAGGGCTTGGAACTCCCCTATTCCTGTCGTGGGGGTATGTGCTGCACGTGCCGATGCAAGGTGGACGAAGGCAGCGCCGAAATGGCCGTGAACTACTCGCTGGAAGACTGGGAGACCAAGGCCGGCTTCACCCTCGCCTGCCAAGCTCGCCCGACATCTGAACGACTGGTGCTGGATTTCGACGCAGCATAAAGGCATGATCGCAGTATGGCGATTGACCTAAAAGATGCTTATGGCTTGAAAACACCGGAAGATTCCCGGCGCCTATATGCGACTTGGGCGGCGAGCTATGACAGCGGCTTCGCTCAGGCCATGGCTTATCGCTTGCCCGAAGCCGTCGCTGCCGCCGCCGCTCGTTGGCATATGACAGGGCCGATCCTCGATGTCGGCGCGGGGACTGGCCTTGTTGGACTGGCGCTCAAATCTTATGGGCTTGGTCCGATTGACGGCACGGATATCGCTCCGGAAATGCTGGAAAAAGCTGCCCAAAAATCTTGCTACGCCGCATTTTTCCAAGGCGACATCCTCGCGGGGCTCGCGTGTAAATCACAAACATATCAGGGCATTACCAGTTCCGGCACCTTCACCACGGGTCATGTCGGCCCCGAGGCTCTGCCGGAAATCGTTCGACTTTTGTGTCCGGGTGGTCTTGCGGTCTTGTCGGTTTCGCGCGCGCATTGGCACGGTTCAAATTTTCCGCGTCATATCGATACCTTACCGGGGATCACGGCGCGGGCGGTGGACGAGGTCTCGATCTATGGCGATGGGGCTGTGGGCGATCGCGCAGCCGATACCGCCTATCTTTTGCGCTTCCGCCGCCGCTAAACCCCACCGCACCATCGGGTTAACGCCACGATGCGCTGCAAAAATCACGTCTGTTTTGCGTATGGCGCGCGTCTGGTTTGCGTCATGACGAAGAAATTAACGCGCCACCCTTAATGGACTGCGCAGTTGCGGTCTCATTGCAAAAATATCCTCGGGGGGTTTGGGGGGCAGACAGCCCCCCATTGCCACGGCGCGGATCAGGCGTGACGGAATTCCGCGCGAGCGTAGCCCTGCAAGAAGAGCAGAGCGGTGAGGTCACCATGGTTGATGCGGATGTCGCATTGCGCCTGCACGGAGGGCTTGGCGTGGAGCGCCACCCCGGTGCCGGCGCGACCGAGCATGCCGAGGTCATTGGCGCCGTCTCCGACAGCGATGACATCGCTTTCGTTTATCCCAAGTCGTGTGGTGATCCGTTCGAGGGCGTCCACCTTGGCCTGTTTGCCCAAGATCGGGCGGGCGACCTCGCCTGTGAGTTTGCCATTCTCTGTCAGCAAGATATTGGCATGGTTTTCGTCAAAGCCAAGGCGGAGGCCGATGGCGGAGGTGAAGGCGGTGAAACCGCCCGAGACAAGCGCGGCATGGCCACCTGTAGCGCGCATTGTTGCAAGCAGGGTTTCGCCGCCGGGCATGAGGGTGATGCGGGTGGCGAGCACTTTGGCGATTACGGTTTCGGGCAGGTCTTTCAAAAGACCGACGCGTTCGATCAGGGCGGCTTCAAAATCCAATTCGCCATTCATCGCGCGGGCGGTGATGGCTGCGACATGCGGGCCGACGCCAGCTTCGGCGGCCAATTCATCGATGCATTCCTGTTCGATCATGGTCGAGTCCATATCGGCGAGCAGCATTTTCTTTTGCCGCCCTGCCTCTGGCTGGATCACCAGATCAACCCCTTGGCGTTGCAGGTCTTCCCAGACATCCCAGCGATTATCGGGCATATGGGGCAGGCCAAATTCAGCGGCTTCGCCGCGCGACAGCCAAACCGCAGTTTCGCCACCCCACGCGTTGCGGAGTGCGTCGACAAGGGCGGTTTCGAGCCCTTCAGGACGGGCGATAAGGGTGGCTGTGAACATAGGGGCCTCCGGCAATTGATGGGTGCCCCTGTGCCATAGGGGGCGCGGAAAAACCAGTCGCGGGATGGGGCACTTTGGCGGGTGCGGTTCATCTTTCGGAGGGGAAGTTTCCGATTGGCTCCAGATGGTGTCGGTTTTGCCATGGGAAGCGCCGCCTGTGCGTCATTTTCGACCTTGCGTGTTTTGTCGGTGGGGCATAGCGGTTGCGGCGGGACACCCCTCCCCAACGAGGGGCGCTTATCTGAGAGGGTAGCTAAATGGCTATTGAAGCACCGGCAACGCGGCCGGCTAATCCGCGTTTTTCGTCTGGCCCTTGTGCCAAAATTCCCGGTTTTTCGCTGGAGATGCTGAGCGACGCCCCTTTGGGCCGGTCGCACCGTGCCGCTGTTGGCAAGGACAAGCTCAAGGCCGCGATCGAGGGGACGCGTGACATTCTGGGCATTCCTGCCGACTATCGCATCGGGATCGTTCCTGCCTCGGATACGGGCGCAGTTGAAATGGCGATGTGGTCGTTGCTGGGGGCGCGCAAGGCCACGATGGTGGCTTGGGAAAGCTTTGGCGAAGGTTGGGTGACCGATGTTGTCAAACAGCTGAAGATTGACGCCGAGGTGAAGAAGGCGGGCTATGGTCAGATCGTCGATTTCGCCGAGATCGATTTTGACACGGATGTCGTTTTTACGTGGAATGGCACGACTTCCGGGGTGCGTTTGCCCAATGACGACGCGATTCCGGCGGACCGGGCTGGTCTGACGATTTGTGACGCGACTTCGGCGGCCTTTGCGATGGACCTGCCTTGGGACAAGCTCGATGTGGTGACCTTCTCGTGGCAGAAGGTTTTGGGCGGCGAAGCGGCGCATGGCATGTTGGTGTTGAGCCCGCGCGCCGTGGCGCGGTTGGAGAGCTACACACCTGCCTGGCCGATGCCGAAGATTTTCCGCATGACCAAAGGCGGCAAGATCATTGAGGGAATTTTCGTCGGCGAGACGATCAACACGCCTTCGATGCTGGCAGTGGAAGATTACCTTGTGGCGCTTGAGTGGTCGCGCAAAGTGGGCGGGCTCAAGGGGCTGATCGGGCGGGCGCAGGCCAATGCTCAGGTGATCTGGGATTTCTGCGACGCCAAGCCGTGGATTGCCAATCTTGCCGAAGATGCTGCGACGCGGTCGAACACGTCTGTGTGCCTCAAGTTTACCGATGATCGGATCACCGATGGCGCGGCCTTTGCCAAGGCAGTCGCTAAGCGGCTGGAGAAGGCGGGTGTTGCGCTGGATGTGGGGGCCTATCGTGATGCGCCCGCAGGATTGCGGATCTGGTGTGGTGGCACGGTGGAAACCGCGGATGTCGCGGCGCTGATGCCTTGGCTCGAATGGGCCTTTGAAGCTGAGATCGCGGCGCTGAGCGCCTGAGCTTTTCAATGCGCGCAGGGCAGGAGACTTTTGCCCCGCGCTTTCCCGAATTCAATATAAGGACCACTGACATGGCCCCTCGTGTACTCATTTCTGACGAACTTTCCGATGCCGCAGTGCAGATCTTCAAAGATCGTGGCATCGACGTGGATTTCCAGCCGCAGCTTGGCAAGGACAAGGATAAGCTGCTGGAAATCATTGGTAATTATGATGGTCTGGCGATTCGGTCGGCTACAAAGGTGACTGAGAAGATCATCGCGGGTGCGGCGAACCTCAAGGTGATCGGGCGCGCGGGTATCGGGGTGGACAATGTCGACATTCCCGAAGCGTCGAAGAAGGGCATCATTGTGATGAACACGCCCTTTGGCAACTCGATCACAACCGCAGAGCATGCGATTGCGATGATGTTTGCTGTGGCGCGGCAGATCCCGGAGGCAAGCGCCTCGACCCATGCCGGGAAGTGGGAGAAGTCGAAGTTCATGGGGGTTGAGCTGTTCAACAAGACTTTGGGCGTGATCGGTGCCGGCAATATCGGTGGGATTGTTTGTGATCGCGCGGTCGGTCTCAAGATGAAAGTCGTGGCCTATGACCCCTTCCTGTCGGAAGAGCGGGCGCAGGAGTTGAAGGTCGAGAAGGTGGAGTTGGACGAGCTGCTGGCGCGGGCCGATTTCATCACGCTGCACGTACCGATGACGGAGCAGACCAAGAACATTCTGAGCCGCGAGGCTTTGGCCAAGACAAAGCCGGGTGTCCGGATCATCAACTGTGCGCGCGGTGGATTGGTGGATGAAGAGGCGCTGGCGGATGCGTTGAAGTCAGGTCATGTCGCGGGTGCGGCGTTTGACGTGTTTACGGTGGAGCCTGCCAAGGAAAACGTGCTGTTTGGTTTGCCCAATGTGGTGGTGACGCCGCACCTTGGGGCGGCTACCTCGGAGGCGCAGGAGAATGTGGCGCTGCAGGTGGCGGAGCAGATGTCGGATTACTTGCTGACGGGGGCAGTGCAGAACGCGCTGAACATGCCGTCGGTGACAGCGGAAGAGGCCAAGGTCATGGGGCCTTGGATCAAGCTGGCGCAGCATTTGGGCGCGTTTATCGGGCAGTTGACCGACGAGCCGGTGAAAGCGGTGAACATCCTTTATGATGGTGCTGTTGCGGTGATGAACCTCAAGGCGATGAACAGCGCCGTGATCGCCGGGATCATGAAAGCCTCGAACCCGGATGTGAATATGGTGTCGGCGCCCGTGATCGCCAAAGAGCGCGGCATTCAGATCTCGACGACGAACCAAGACAAGTCTGGCGCGTTTGACGGCTATATCAAAGTGACTGTGGTGACATCGAAGCGGGAGCGGTCTGTGGCGGGGACGTGTTTCTCGGATGGCAAGCCGCGCTTTATCCAGATCAAGGGCATCAATATCGACGCCGAAGTGGGCGCGCATATGCTTTACACCACCAACGAAGATGTGCCGGGGATCATTGGCACCTTGGGCAACACAATGGGCAAAGCCGGCGTGAACATCGCCAATTTCACCTTGGGCCGGGCGAAGGCCGGGGGCGAGGCGATTGCGCTGCTTTATCTCGACGATGCGCCGAAAGCTGACGTGCTTAAGGCCTTGGGCGAGACAGGGCTCTTCCAGCAAGTCGCACCGTTGCAATTCGAGGTGTAATCCAAGTCTGAGGCTTGGCGAGAGAGGGCGGCCCCAACGCGGGCCGCCCTTTTTGTGCCAAAGCGACGGACCCTCCCTCGCGCAGGGACGGGTCAGCACGGCAGAAGCGCAAGCTCTGCGACGTGGATCTTATGTTGAACGGGCTATTCGCCCTTTGCCTGGCAGTCCGGCGCTGAATGTCGGCATATCGCTTCGCGGGGTCATGCGGGGATTGGCCGCCCAATCCGCTTGCCGTCAGCCGTAGACCGCAAGGCAGCTTCTGTCGCAAGGTGATGCCGTGATGCGGGTGCTGGCCATGGTCTGAGGTGCAGGCTATGGCTGGGGCAAAGCGGAGGGCCGGGCGTGATCTATGTTGTGGGCGATATTCACGGGCAGTTGGGGCAATTGGAGACGGCGCTGAACCGCATTGAGGCGGATGGCGGTGGGCGGGTGATTTTCCTTGGTGATTTGATTGATCGTGGCGCTGATAGTCGGCGGGTGATCGAGACGCTGATGGAGGGGCAGGCCGCGGGGCGAGATTGGCATGTCCTCAAGGGCAATCACGACCGATTGGCCGCACGTTTTTTGCGGCCCGAGCCGATGTATGATCCGCAGATCCTGATTGGGCTGGATTGGTTGGCGCCGAAGATTGGCGGGCGGGAGATGTTAGCCTCTTATGGGGTCACCGTGACGGATCAGATGCGCTATTTTCAGATTCACGCCGAAGCCATGGCAGCGGTGCCGCAGGCACATATCGATTTTCTGGACGGGCTATTGCCCACATTTGATGCCGGGGATTTCTTTTGTGCCCATGCGGGGATCAGGCCCGGGGTCGCTTTGGCAGATCAGAGTGAAGACGATTTGTGTTGGATCCGGAACGTGTTTTTGGATGATCGGCGGGCGCATCCGAAGTTGATTGTGCATGGCCATACGGCGGTGATGGCACCGGAGCATCACGGTAACCGGGTCAATCTAGACAGCGGGGCGGCGTTTGGGCGTGACCTGACGGCGGCGGTGTTTGAGGGCACGGATTGTTTTGTGCTGACGGATACGGGGCGGGTGGCGCTTTTGCCGTAGCGTTGCGCTCCCTTTTTTTCAGGGCATCGGCTAGGGTTTGCACGACTCGTGATTTGGGAGAGAGACATGACTGATATCGTAATTCTGGGTGGTGCGCGCACCGCGATTGGCACGTTTGGTGGTGCTTTGGCGGCTGTGCCTCCGGCGCAGTTGGGCACGATTGCGGCCAAGGAAGCGATGGCGCGCGCAGGTGTAGAGCCGGGCCAGATTGGGCATGTCGTGTTTGGTCATGTGATCAATACCGAGCCACGCGATATGTATTTGAGCCGGGTTGCGGCGATGGGCGCGGGTGTGCCGGATACGACACCCGCGATGAACGTCAATCGGCTGTGTGGGTCGGGCGCACAGGCGATTGTTTCGGCGGTGCAGAACCTGATGCTGGGCGATGCGGATTATGCGCTGGCAGGTGGAGCGGAGAGCATGAGCCGCGCGCCCTATATCGTGCCTGATCAGCGCTGGGGCGCGAAGATGGGTGATATTCGCACGCTCGATATGATGCTGGGCGCGCTGCACTGCCCGTTTGGCACCGGGCATATGGGTGTGACGGCGGAAAATGTGGCGGCTGAGCATGGTGTGAGCCGTGATGATCAGGACGCCTTCGCGCTGCAATCACAGGAGCGGGCGGCGGCCGCGATCGCGGCGGGATATTTCAAGGAGCAGATCGTTCCTGTGGAAGTGACTGTGAAGCGGCAAGCGGTGATGTTTGACACTGATGAGCACCCAAAAGCCACGAGCCTAGCGGCGCTGGGCGGATTGAAGACGGTGTTTCGCAAGGATGGCACTGTGACCGCGGGCAATGCTTCGGGGATCAATGACGGGGCAGCCGCGATTGTGTTGGCGCGGGGCGATGCCGCAGCGAAGGCGGGGCTAACGCCGTGTGCGCGCGTGATCGGCTATGCCCATGCCGGGGTGCGCCCGGAAGTCATGGGCATCGGGCCAGTGCCTGCGGTGGAAAACCTGCTGAAGCGGACTGGTTTGAAGATTACGGATTTTGATGTGATCGAGTCGAACGAAGCTTTTGCCGCGCAGGCGATCGCGGTGAACAAAGGTCTGGGGCTTGATCCGGCCAAGGTGAACCCTAATGGCGGGGCGATTGCGTTGGGCCATCCCGTGGGCGCGACAGGTGCGATCATCACCGTAAAGGCGCTCTATGAGTTGGAGCGGATCGGTGGCAAGCGCGCGTTGATCACCATGTGCATTGGGGGTGGTCAAGGAATCGCCTTGGCAATCGAGCGGATCTAACTGATTTTCACAGTTTGAAAAAATTGAGAAAGGGGCCGCTTTGGTGGCCCCTTTTTTGATGGTTAGTGCACGGTGTCGGAGAGCATCGCAGAGGTGGTGTCACCGTCATAGAACGGCGTCATCTGGGCGACGATGACGGCGTTTTCTTCGAGGGCGCGGTCCATGAGTGCGCGTTCCTCGTCGTCGATTTCATGGCCTTCGGCGAGGCGCTCTTCGAGGGTGCCGTAGCCTGTGACGTCAAGGGGGGCGAGATCGGCTTTTTTTAGGATGGT
>DOOI01000196.1:29750-63671 GCA_003512825.1 Paracoccaceae bacterium
TTAGGGGGGCGAGATCGGCTTGTTTCAGGATGGCGACAGTCTCGCGGACGGCTTCGCCTTCGTCGACACCGGAGGCGTAGCACATCAGAGCGGCCCCAGTGGAGCCTTCGGGCAGGCCATCATCGGCTTTGCGACCGACCTCTACGAGGAGGGTATAGACCTTTTGTTGCCGTTTGGGTTTGTCGCTCATCTTGCGCCTCTCGTTCTTGTCAGGGCGCGTGCCTGCCCTCTGCGGCGGGTGGTTAGCACTCTCGGACGGTCGGCGCAAATGCTGACCGAGGACACGGCCAAAGATACGAAAAAGCCGTCCAAAAGGCTAAGAATTTAGCAATAAGGCCCCGGATTACGGCCGCATTGTGCCGTCTGTGCCATGCTGATGACGAAATGTAGAGGTAAAAATTGGTCACGGTGTTGGTCACAGAAGGGCGTGAAGTCGCCAAATGCTTATTCCGGTGAGTTACAGATTCTACAACTTTGGCATTACGCTGGGCGCCCTGTTCAGCGGCAATGTTAATATGTTGTTGAGTAGCTTTGGAAGTTCAGTCACCGGGGCGAATATCGTTGACGATACCGGGGTGCTTTACGTGGGTGAAGAGGTCACGGTGGGGGGGCGCGCTGTGACGATGGTCGGCTCTGGCACCGCGACTCCAGGGGTCGATATTGGCTTTGGTCTGATTGTGCCGCTGGGTGCGTCGAAGGATGTAATTGTTTTCGAAGACCATGCGACGGGGCGTCTATTGTTTGCCTTCCCGGATGGCGAGCCGAATTTCCTTGGCGCGATCATGATGGTGCTGAGTGTTGATGAGGTGGGATACAACGCCAATACGCTCAACCCGGTTTGTTTCGCAGCGGGCACACAGATATCGACACCGCAGGGTGCGGTTGCGGTTGAAAATTTGCAAATCGGTGATCAGGTTTTCACGATTGATGGTCAGACGGCGCGGATCCGGTGGATTTCGGAGAGCCGATTTGTGGCGCCCTCGGATCGTGCGTGGCCGATTGAGATAGAGGCGGGTGCATTTGGGCAAAACTTGCCACGACGGCGGTTGCGGCTATCACCGCAGCACCGGCTGTGCGTACCTGCCAAGACAGCAGGCGATGAGATGCGTCTGGTGCCCGCGCTGACTTATGTCGGCTTGCCGGGGATAAACCAAATTCAAGCACCGGAAGAGGTGCGCTATGTGCATTTTCTGGTTGATTGCCATTCGGCGGTATGGGCCGAGGGGGTGGCGTGCGAAACGCTATTGATTGCGCCGGGGGTTTTGCGAAGCTTGGGCAAGACGCGGCGGGCCGAATTGGCGGCGGCTTTGGGTTATGACGAGGAACGCTTGCTGGAGCATCCCTCCGCGCAGGCTTGTGGGCGGTTGTTGACCCGCCGTGATGGGCTGCGGTTGTTGCGGCGACGTCAGAAGGCGGGGTGGTTATTGTGCATCCCGGAGGGGCGCTACGCGAAAAGAATGAGCGGCGCACAGGTGCGCCGCCCAGAAACAACCGCAGTTATCAGTCGCGCAGCAGCTCGTTGATCGAGGTTTTGGAGCGCGTTTGCGCGTCTACCCGTTTGACGATGACCGCGCAGTAGAGGTTGATGCCGTTTTTCGAGGGCATGGACCCTGCGACAACGACGGAACCGGACGGCACTTCGCCATACATCACGGTTCCGGTTTCACGGTCGACGATCTTGGTGGATTTGCCGATGAACACGCCCATACCAAGAACGGATCCTTCGCGGACGATGCACCCTTCGACCACTTCAGAGCGTGCGCCGATGAAGCAGTTATCTTCGATGATCGTGGGGCCTGCCTGCATGGGTTCAAGCACGCCGCCGATGCCGACACCGCCGGAAAGATGGACGTTCTTGCCAATCTGGGCGCAAGAGCCAACCGTGGCCCAAGTGTCGACCATGGTGCCCTCGTCAACGAAGGCGCCCAAGTTGACGAAAGACGGCATGAGAACAACGCCTTTGCTGATATGCGCGGAGCGGCGGACAATGGCGCCGGGCACAGCACGGAAACCTGCGGCGCGCCACTTGGCGTCGTCCCAGCCTTTGAATTTTGTATCGACCTTGTCCCAATAGGTGCTGTCCTGCGGGCCGCCAGCGAGGGGTTCCATATCTTTGAGACGGAAGCCAAGGAGCACGGCCTTTTTGGCCCATTGGTTGACGTGCCAATTGGCATCGGCCTGACGTTCGGCGACGCGGAGCGTGCCTGCGTCTAGCGCGGAGAGGGTTGCTTCGATGGCATCGCGGGCTTCGCCTTTGGAGGCGGGTGTGATGCTGTCGCGGGCTTCCCAGGCGGCTTCAATGGCGGCTTCGAGTGCGGCGTTGGACATGGTGCTCCCCTGTTTCGCTGATGATCTGTGAGAAAGGCGTCTATAGGCAAGGTGTGGGCTGTGCAATGCGACTGCATAGCAGGGCGTTACCCAAGGGGGTCAGGAGCCGGATTTGCGCCGCACAAAAGGACGGCGACGCGTTCGCCGGGGGCGGGCACATAGGCTCCTGACAGAAGGGCGGCCAGCGCGCAGGCTCCGGCCGGCTCGACCAAGAGGCGGTAGTCTTGCCAAAGGCGTTTTTGCGCCTCGACGATCGCGGTATCCGTGACAAGAACGGAGGGCGCCTCGTGGTCTTTGGCCAGACCATAGGCGATACGGCCGATGCGGCGCGCCCCCAAGGCGTTGGCTGCGACGCCGGATACGGCGGTTTCGGTTTCCGGGCCGATGTTGAGCGCGTTGGCGAGCGTCGCGCAGTTTTCGGGCTCTACTGCGACAACCTTGCGTCGTCCACGCAGCCAAGCCAGTGCGCCGCCAATCAACCCACCGCCCCCAACGGCGATGAGCACGGTATCTGCCTCAAGGCCCTGATCTTCCCATTCCATCATCAGCGTTCCTTGGCCTGCAACAGTGTGCGGGCTGTCATAAGCATGAATCTGGATAGCCCCTGTTTCGGCGGCATAGGCTTCGGCGGCGATGGCGGCCTCGGCGTAGGTGCCGGGCACAATGGTGAGATCAGCGCCGGTGCGTTTGATCAGGGCGATCTTTGCCGGGCCTGCCAATTCGGGGACAAAGATTTGAGCTTTGTGACCCAAACTATGCGCGGCGAAGGCAACAGCGGCACCGTGATTGCCCCCGGATGCGGCGGTGATACCTGCTGAGGGAACGGTGTTGGCCAAGAGTGAATTGAAAGCGCCGCGCGCCTTGAATGTGCCGGTGTGTTGCAGGTGTTCGAGTTTGGACTCGATGAGCGGCAGGCCAGCAAATGCGAGCGGCATTGTCGGCGTACGCCGGATATGGGGGGCAATGCGGCGAAGCGCAAAAGTGATCTCGGCGGACCAGTCCATGCTGGCTCCCTTGCTGGCAATTTGGAGGGGTACGTTATAGGTCTGACGTATAAGCGCAAGCAGGAGACCAGTATGGCACGTCATCGCCGCACCCATCCCTTTCGGGACAGTCGTCAGGATATAGAAACGGCGCGGGACATTCCCGATACCGCCCAGACGCGCGCCCCGTCGTATAAGTTGGCCTTTGCGGATGAGGCGTTCATGGAGCGAGAGGAGCTGCGCCCGGTTCGGTTGCAGTTGGAATTGCTCAAGCCGCAGCTGCTGATGGACGAATATGGCGTGGAGAGCACGGTGGTGCTGTTTGGGGGTGCACGCATCCCGGAGCCAGAGAAGAAGGCCCAAGCGAAGACGCCCTATCTGGCGGAATTGTCTCGATATTATGACGAGGCGCGGCGATTTGCGCGTATGGTGACGGAGCGCTCGCTGGCGATGGGCGGCAAGCGCGATATCGTTGTCACGGGTGGTGGACCGGGGGTGATGGAAGCCGGAAACCGTGGCGCGCAGGAGGCGGGCGGTATTTCCATTGGTCTAAACATCGTCTTGCCACATGAGCAGGCACCCAATGCGTATGTGACGCCGGATCTGTGTTTCAACTTTCACTATTTTGCCATTCGCAAGATGCATTTCTTGATGCGCGCGAATGCGATCTGTGTGTTTCCCGGTGGGTTTGGCACATTGGACGAAATGTTTGAATCGTTGACGCTTATTCAGACCGGGCGGATGAAGCCCGTGCCGTTTTTGCTGTTTGGCCGCGCCTTTTGGGAACGGATCATTAATTGGCAGGCCTTGGCCGATGCGGGCACGATTGGCCCTGATGACCTCAAGCTGATTACGTATGTCGAAACGGCCGAAGAGGCGTTCGAGGTATTTTGTGCGGCTGAGGGCGCGTGTGGCGATCAGACAACCAGCTGACAAACCTCGACCTGATGCGGCAGAGTGACCAGCATGCGACCCTGTGCGGTGTCGCGGAAGCCATAGCCGTTGCGGGCGAGGCGCGTTTGCAGGTCTCTATCGTCTGTCGCGCAAGCGATGTCGTCGCGGATTAGGTTAAGGATCTCAACCGTAAGGAAGGCGTTTTTTCCGAAGTGATGCATTGCAGGTCTCCGAATGAAAGGGCTGTGCCCTGATGGTGACTCGAGACTGAGGCATAATTCGTTCAGAAAAGATGAATCTCCGGGTCGGGCGTGAAGAAAATTACGCGCAAAGATCGGCGGGGAGTTCACAAATTTCCTGATTATGCGGCAGTTTGACAAGGGTCGTGCCATGCAACGTCCGACGCAGGTCGAAGCCATAGCCGCGCAGAACGTGCTGCCATTCACGGCGCGACAGGGTGCGTGCGCGCGTGTCCCGGAGAAGTTGCAGGGTGGCATTGATGCCGGTGGTCTCTGTGGCGAAGGCGGTGGCCATCATGGGCTCCATCGTTGATTGTTTCCGATGAAGTCAGATTTGCTTTGGTTAACGGCAACAATCGCGCGCCAAAAAGGTATTATCGGGGCATATCGAAACAATTAAGGCGCGGATATGGCGCTGGCGCCGCTTGCCTATGAGAAATTTGGAAACGATCAGGAGCCGGAGGACACCCCGGCTTCGGCCTCGATTTGAGCGCGGGATTTGCGGGCACGTTCGGTGGCGGATTTCAACTGACCGCAGGCCGCCATGATATCTTCGCCGCGCGGTGTGCGGATCGGAGAGGCGTAGCCCGCTTTATAGATGATGTCAGCGAATTTCTCGATGCGGGACCAGTCGGAGCGCTGGTAGGGTGCGCCGGGCCATTCGTTGAAGGGGATCAGGTTGATCTTGGCCGGGATGCCCGCGATGAGGCGCACCAAGCGGCGCGCGTCTGCGTCGGAATCGTTTACGTCTTTGAGCATTACATATTCAAAGGTAATCCGCTCGGAGTTGGACAGGCGGGGATAGTCCCGCAAGGTGTTGAGCAGAGTTTCGATGTTCCAGCGCTTGTTGATTGGCACAAGCTTGTCGCGCACTTCATCGGTGGTGGCATGGAAGGAGATTGCCAGCAGGCAGCCGATCTCTTCAGCGGTTTTGGCAATTTCGGGCACAACACCGGAGGTGGACAGGGTGATGCGGCGGCGCGAAAGTGCGATGCCTTCACCATCCATGACGATTTTCATTGCGTCGCGGACATTGTCGAAATTGTAGAGCGGTTCGCCCATACCCATCAGCACAACGTTGGAGAGCATACGCGGGCCGTTGTCACCAGAGCCTGTGCCGGGTGCAGGCCATTCACCCAAGTCGTCGCGCGCCAGCATGACTTGGCCGACGATTTCTGCGGCGGTGAGATTGCGGACGAGTTTCTGCGTGCCGGTATGGCAAAAAGAGCAGGTGAGCGTGCAGCCCACCTGTGAGGAGATGCAGAGCGTGCCACGGTCTTCCTCGGGAATGTAGACGGTTTCCACTTCGTGGCCGCCCTGAATGCGGACGAGGTATTTGCGTGTACCGTCGGCGGAGACTTGCTTTGAGACAACTTCGGGGATTTCGAGGGTGAAATTCGCCTGAAGCAGCGCGCGGTAATCCTTGGCGAGGTTGGTCATGACCGAGAAATCGCGGCAGCCCCAATGGTAGAGCCATTGCCAGACTTGATTGACCCGCATCTTGGCCTGTTTTTCGGGCGTGCCCGCAGCGATGAGCGCGGCATGCATTTGGTCACGCGTCAGGCCAATGAGATTTGGCTTGCCCCCTTCCGGCAATTTGCGGGGGATCGTGTGGACGTCCTGCGTGATAGGGGCGGATGCGGTCATGATGGGGCCTGTCGCTGGTATCCGGGCGATATAGGCGATCTCGGGGGAATTTGAAACCAATTCGCTCCTTTTGGCCAAGATGGGCTGATGATTAAGCAAAACCAAGCCGAAGATGTGCCTGTGAGGTGTCGCACTCTTGCCCAAATTTCGGGATAGAGCCACGGAAACGAGAGGAGTTACGATGGCATTTGTGAACGATTACACGGCGCTTTTGGCCTATCTCGATTCGAATTCGCTGCGCTGGAACGGTATGACGGATGTCGGGACATCTGTTGTGGTGACATATTCGTTTGTGGAAACCGCCAATTTGCCCGACCCGGTGGACTCGGCTTTTGATGTCTCGGCTTACTGGTCTTTCAGTGACGTGCAGCGCGGATATTTCCGTGATGTGCTGGCACAGTATGAAGCGATTGCCGGAGTGATCTTTGTTGAGGTCACAGGCGAGGCGATGATCAATGTACGTGGCGCGGATGTGCGAGGCGTGGGGGGATGGGCGTCGATGGCGCAGTCCACGGAGAGCTACACATCGCGGGGCGGCTTTGTGAACGGCGTGAAAAACATGGAGCCGGGGCGCTATGGCTACCAGTTGAACCTGCACGAGTTGGGGCATGCGATGGGCTTGGAGCATCCGCATGCAGAAGACACAGCGACGCTTGATCCTGTTTTGGATACGCAGGACAATTCGGTGATGACCTATCAGATCAAGTCGCCCTATGCGACTGATCTTGCCCCGTTCGACAAATTAGCGATCGCGCATCTGTATGGTGGGGTGGATCAAGTCGCGGGATGGGTTGTGACTTTGGAGGATGATGGACGCATTTCGATGCGAGGCTCTGAGCGTGGCGAAACGATGATCGCGGCGGACCGGGACACGCGGGTTGCGGCGGGCGACGGGGATGACATGGTCTTTGGTCGCGAATGGAATGACACGCTGATTGGCGGGGCCGGAGATGACGCGCTTTCGGGAAGCGCCGGGGATGACATGCTGTTGGGCGGCGCGGGGAATGACGAAATGTTGGGCGGTTCGGGCGGCGACAAGCTTTTTGGTGGGATCGGCAATGACCAGATCGACGGCGCGCAAGACGATGACATGATTTTCGGAGGTGCCGGGCACGATGTGCTTATGGGCGGGTCAGGCGCGGATTTGTTGCGTGGCGGCGTCGGGAACGACGAGATGCATGGTGGCGCACAGGCCGATACGCTGTTTGGCAATGACGGTGATGACACGCTGTTTGGCGATGGAAGCAATGACATTCTGGTGGGCGGCAAGGGGAACGATTCGATTGATGGCGGTGGGCAGAGTGACCTGATTTTCGGCGGTGCCGGAGAGGACACATTGCTGGGGGGCATCGATGGCAATGACACGATTTTCGGCGGTGCAGGCGCGGATGTTATCGATGGTGGCGCTGGCTGGGATGAGATTTATGGGGACGCGGGCAGTGATTGGCTGAGCGGTGGTTCGGGCGGTTCAGACACGCTTTATGGAGGCGCTGGCAATGATACGTTGGTCACTGTGAGCGGGAATGATGTGCTGTGGGGCGGGGATGGAGCCGATATCTTCGTCTTTGAGCCAACGATTGGCTATGCGACCGTGCGCGTGGAGGATTTTACGCGCGGCGAAGATGTGCTGGATTATTCGCATTTCGCGGGCACGACGTGGGAGAATGTGGCGCAATTTAACTATAACGATGGGGAGGGGGTGTTGGTTTATGTGGATACCGATCATCCCTATCTGCTGTTGAGCAATGTCGCATCGGGTGCTTTGACGCAGGACGATTTCATTTTCGGCTGAACCAGAGACGCATTGATGGCGGCAAACCAGTGGCCCGGTAGGTCATCAAACAAAAAGGCGACCCAAGAGGGCCGCCTTTTGATTTGATTGCTCCGAGCTGCGATTATTTGCAGCGCTTGGAGGCCTCATCGACGGCGGCTGTGTAGCCGGAGAGCGAGAAGCTGTCTTTGGTTTGGGTGCCCCGACCCGAGCGGGCGGAGAGCACGGCATTGGCGCCGCGCTTCAATTCAGCGATGATTTTGGTGTCATCTGCCGCAGAGGACGGCCATGCCCATTCGCCTTCGGTGAATAGCTCGAACTGCGTGCCGCCGATGTTGAGATTGACGGTGGAGCCATTTGCGAAAGGGTAGCCGCCGGTGAAAGCGACTTGACCAGAAACGCCCGCGCCGGGGCGAAAGAAGGTCATGAAGAGGATCTCGCCGCGTTTGACCGCGACGACGCGGCCATCTTTGGTGTTGACGGTTTCTTTGGGCGTTGAGACGGCCCAGCATTCGCGAGGGTCTTTATCTTCGAAAACCGACCAGTCGGTTTTGGCGGCCACCTGATTGGTGGAGGTTTGTTGAGCCTGAGCCCCAGTTGCCATGGCCGATACGGTGGCAAGGAGCAGGGAAGCGGCAAAACCGCGGACTAAGGTGAATGTCATGCGAGCAGCCTCCAAGCTGTTCTGTGCCTCATTGCTTCGGACTGAGCTGCCGCTTCAGGAGCGGTTCTTGTTGCGTCAGGCCATTTCCTTCTCGATCCTGCTACATTAGCCTGAAATCTGCCATGGGCGAAAGACCCGTTGGCGGAAATTCGCACAACCGTGAAGGGGAAAAGGGATGAACGCAGCAGTTCCAATGGCAGAAATCTGGCGGGGACCGTTCTTGGAGAGCGTTCATTTGGGTCACGCCGTGATTTGTGGGGCCGATGGAGAGATCGTGCAGGCATGGGGCGATCCGACAGTGGTGGTGATGCCGCGCTCGTCGTCGAAGATGTTACAAGCGCTGCCATTGATCGAAAGCGGGGCAGCGGATGCACATGGATTGACCACTGAGCAACTGGCGCTGTCTTGTGCCAGTCATCAGGGGGCGGCGATCCACACGGACCGGGTCAACGCGTGGTTGGGAAATCTGGGACTGTCGGATAGTGACTTTCGGTGTGGACCGCAGGAGCCCTCGGATCGCCCGACGATGGAGGCGCTGATCCGGGCGGGGGAAAAGCCCTGTCAGGTACATAACAACTGTTCTGGCAAACATGCCGGGTTTCTTACTTTGACGCGGCATCTGAAGGCAGGGCCGGATTACGTGACCCCGGATCATGCGGTGCAGAAGGCATGTTTGGAAGCGTTTGAGAGCGTGACTGGCGAAAGCTCGCCCGGGTTTGGCATTGATGGCTGTTCGGCTCCGAACTTTGCCACGACGCTACATGGAATGGCGCGCGCGATGGCCTTTTTTGCAGCAGCGGAAGAGGGATCAGGTGTGCGTGCGTCGGCTGCGGCGCGTTTGGCTAAAGCGATGCGGCTTCATCCTGAATTGGTGGCGGGCGAAGGGCGGGCTTGCACCGAGTTGATGCGGGCGATGGAGGGGCGCGTCGCGTTGAAGACCGGAGCAGAGGCGTTTTTCATTGCGATCATCCCCGAGAAGAAACTGGGTGTTGCGCTGAAAGTCGTTGATGGTGGCACGCGGGGCGCGGAGGCGGCGATTACGGCGATCTTGGTTCAGCTTGGTTTGCTGGATGCGGCGCATCCCGCCGCGCGCAAACGCCTGAACGCGCCCATTCGCAATTGGAACGGTATAGAGACCGGGATGATCCGACCCGGCGCCGCATTTCGCTAAGGCGCTAGGCGGCGCGGCGATGGGCGAGGGTGATTGCCTCGAACTGGCGCAGCACGAGGTGGCTTGGGTTGGCGTGTTCGGGCAGCTTTGCCCGATCAATGCCAGAAAGCAGACTATGGGTCAGAAGCTCGGGTTTGCGGCGGATGCGACCAAGGAACAGGCTTTCCATTTGCGTGCCTGAGATATGGATTGCCTCATGCGCGGGCAGGACGATCTGGGCCCATGTCACGGTTGGACTGCCGGCGGCTTGAATTGCGGCGACGCCATTGATGAGGTGGCGGGCGGGCACCAGCACTTCTTCTTCACCGAAAAGATATTCCACATCAGAGCCGCCGATGACGAGCCGCTGATTGGGAGCCACGAGGATGTCTTCGCGCAGACCGAAATAGGGTGCGCGCAGCAGCACGGGGGCGAAACGCCCCAAGGCCGGCACGGTGCGGCGCAGCAATGCGAGGATCGGCACAAGGCGACCCGATGCGGCGCGCACCTTGTCGCCGACCTTTAGACGGCCAGCGGCAACACAACCCGTTTCGGTGAGCACATGGGCATGAAGAGAGAGGCTAGGCTGAGGGCCAACAGGCTCTATTTCGTCGGAAAGTGCGATAAATGTGGTTTCGGGATCCATGGTGCGGTGACGGGCGTCGGAGAAGACGGCGCGCAGGTCCGAGAGCAGGAAGGGCGGTGGAGCAGTAACTGGAACGATCAGGGTTTGCGGCGCGCCGACAACTTCGAGAGATAGGGTGCCTAAGAGGGCGGGGGCGTCCCAGCTATAGCTGATGCGGACGGTTTCATCATGAGTGTCGCTGAGGTGGGTGAGCGTGGAATGCAGCACGCGACCCGCTTGCTCGATGACCAAAACGATGCCGCGACCGTGCAAGGCGCGCAGCACAAAAGAGGTTTCCCATGCGCCGTGCCGTTTGAAAGCAAGAAGCGTGATAGGACGGTTTTCGGAGGGGAGCACCGCTTCGATCATCAATGTGCCATGCGAGAGCAGCGCGCCCGGTGCATCGGCATCTGCAAGAAGGCGCGAGCGACCTGCATCGCTGCCGAGCCCCGTGGGGCTGAAGCGGGAATCGTCACGTGTGGAAATACCTACCCATGCCATAATTATGCGGCCTTTACTGATGCTAGAACCCGCGCCTCGAACCCTTTGAGGGTGCGGCGAGCGGCCGGGCTGTAGCCGTCCCCTGTGGAGGGGTCGATTTCGGGGAAGAGGGAACAGATTTCTTCGAGTGCCTCGGCTTCGAAGCTGTCGCGAATTTGGGGGCCGGGCAGGAAGCTTTCGGTTTCGAGACCTTCGGAGAGCACCACTTGATGGCGGTCGAAGAGGATGTGGACATATTCGACCTCACCGCCTTCGATGCGGCGCACTGAGCGATCGTTCACCAAGTCTTTCGCGGCGACAAGCACCTCGGCATCGCCAAAAAGCAGTTCGGCCAGTGCGTCGCGGATCAGCACGCGATGGAGCGGTGAAAGCAGCAAGGCACGGTGATTGCCGAAGGTGTTGGGAGCGATATGGATCGGAGCAAAATCGCCTTTGGCTGGCACGGAGCGGCGCCCGATCCAGCGCAGAGGCTGCGGGCCGTCGTCTTTGGTAATGACCAGATCGCCGGGAGTGAGGGTTTCGACTGGGCGCTCGCCGTCGGTGGTGAGGATCATGGTGCCGGCGACAAAGCAGGGCACTTGATTGACTGTGACGAAGGCTGTGTCTGAGAGGCCGTTGCCGCCGCCTGCGGCAACTTTATAGGTGAAGTTGACGCTTTCGGTATCGCCATCGGTGGCAACGGAGAGGGTGCCATTTGCATTGAGGGTGATGACTTGGCCCGTGACCAGCGTGACGCTTGAGCCTGCGGTGACGGCTTGGCCGTTGATATGGGTGATGGTCAGGGTGGAGTTGCCGGGGCCTGTATCATTGGCCAGGACATTAAGGGTTTGGGTGGAGTTGATGCCCATAGTGATGTCATCGTCATTGGCGATGAGGGCGGTTTGCACCGAGTTGCCTGCGATCAGAACTGTGGAGTCATAGCTCGAGTCATTCACATCGGCGATGCCGATCCGGAAGGTGTTTACCTGCCCCGGCACCACCGTCATTTTCAGCGTCATAGTGACGGTGAAGCCGTCCATTTCGGTGTTGAACTGGTCTTGGGTGTTGTCGATAAAGAGGCTTTGATTGTTGCTGTTGTTGAGGTTGCTTGGGTCGACATCCCCGTCGCCGATGGCCAGATCAACTTGTGCGCCGTTCACCCAGACGCCGACGAAATCCTGATAAATGCCGTTGGTGTATTCAGGGTATTCCTCGGATGCGAAGACGAATTGCATCGTCATCACATTGCCTGTCGGGATGAAGTCGACCGTCAGGTAGGAGGCGTCATAGGTAAAGGCGCCTGCGGCTTGGTTGAACTGGGAGTTGCCGTTTTGGCCCGTGGTATTGGTGGAGGTTCCAGTGGACTGGTTGGACTGACCGAAGCTGTTGGTGAAGTCACGGGCATAGCCTGTAGAGAGGATCACACCTGTATCGCCGGGCACGACACCGGGGGCGGTGGCGAGACCATTGGAATAGGTAGCTGATGAGAGATTGTCGCCAGTATAGCTGGCGTTAACAACAGTGACACCGCTGCCAAAGATTTCATTAGCCATCACCAACGCTGATGCATTGGAATTGATTGGAAGTTCAGATGCCGTAACCATGTCCTAGCCCCAAATCAGGAGCCCGGGATAGGCGATGATCAGCCAACATTTTCGTCGCGGAGGTATGCCCCCGTCGCCGCGTTTTTCTAACTCTTAACTGCTCGTTCAGTTCGACGTTGCGAACCGGCTGCTCACGCCCTGCCTCGGGTCATATTATTACCAAAAGGTTAACAACATATCCGAAAAGATGTTAAGGAGCGCGTTGGTATTTGTTCCGGCTCTGCCATAATAATGCGACCTTTCGGCCACATTTGCACCCTCCTGCGTTCCGCTGTAGCCCTTGATCGAGAGGTTTATGGAGGGTCCTATGGCCAAAGATTTCATCCCTGTTGATGCGGCAGAACTGACGCGGACGTTGATCCGCTGCCCCTCTGTGACACCGGAAGAGGGTGGCGCATTGGTGGCGTTGGAAGCGCTTTTGTCAGGGGCGGGATTTGACTGTGCGCGGGTTGATCGCAACGGCACTTCCAACCTCTATGCCCGGTGGGGCGCCAAAGGGCATGCAAAGACATTCGGGTTTAACGGTCATACGGATGTGGTGCCGGTGGGCGATGCTGCGGCATGGTCGGTGGACCCGTTTGGTGCAGAATTGCGCGAAGGGATGATTTGGGGTCGGGGCGCGACGGATATGAAATCGGGGGTCGCGGCCTTTGCCGCTGCTGCGGTGGATTTTGTGCAGGCCTCGCCGCCTGAGGGCGCGGTTGTCTTGGCCATCACGGGAGATGAGGAAGGCGATGCGACCGACGGCACGGTGGCGTTGCTGGATTGGATGACGGCCCAAGGCGAGCAGATGAGCCTGTGCATTGTCGGCGAGCCGACCTGCCCTGCCACATTGGGCGATATGATGAAGATCGGGCGGCGCGGTTCGATGACGGCGCATTTTGTTGTCAAAGGTGTGCAGGGTCATTCTGCTTATCCGCACCGTGCCAAGAATCCCTTGCCTGCCATGGCGCGGCTCATGGATCGGTTAGCCAGCCACACGTTAGATGAGGGCACGGATCACTTCGATGCCTCTACATTGGCCGTGGTGACGATTGATACCGGAAATGCGGCGTCGAATGTGATTCCGGCGCAATGCCGTGGCACGGTGAATATTCGTTTTAACGATCTGCATTCTGGTGCTTCTTTGCAGGCTTGGCTGCGGGATGAAGCGGACCGGGTGGCGGGCGAATATGATGTGAGTGTGGAGATGTCGGTGAAGATCTCGGGAGAGAGCTTTTTGACGCCGCCGGGCCCATTGTCTGCTCTTGTCGCCAAGGCTGTCGAGGCGGAAACGGGGTTGAGCCCAGTGATGTCGACGACGGGTGGCACGTCGGATGCGCGGTTCGTCAAATCGCATTGTCCGGTCGTGGAATTCGGTTTGGTTGGCAATTTTATGCATCAGGTGGATGAGCGGGTTCCAGTAGCGGAAGTGCATGCTTTGAAAGCGATCTATGGCCGGATGTTGCGCGATTACTTCGCCTGATCCACGGTATCGCTGCCGTTTGGTGGTGATGGTGAAGCTGCCCCGACCGGGGCGGGTAAAGACGCGTCTGGCGAAAGGGATCGGCGCGGTGCGCGCGACTTGGTGGATGCGTTGGCAGTTGCGGCACTTACGGCGCTTGATAGATCCACGCTGGGAATTGGTGCTGGCGGTTGCGCCGGATGTGGCGGTGGGCGCGCCGGAGTTTTTGCGTGCAGTGCCGCGGGTGGCGCAGGGCGCGGGGGATCTGGGCGATCGGATGGCGCGGATTTTCCGGCAGTTGCCGCCCGGCCCAGTGTGCATAATTGGTGCAGATATTCCCGACATCTCGCGGGCACATGTCGCGCGGGCTTTCACGGCACTTGGGCAGTCCGAGGCGGTGTTCGGTCCTGCGTCCGATGGGGGATATTGGCTGGTGGGGATGCGCCGTGTGCGCGGCGTTCCGGCTAATCTTTTCTCTGGTGTGACTTGGTCGAGCCCGCAGACATTGGCCCAAAGCATCGCAAGTTTGCGGGGGCGCTCGGTACACTTGGTCGATCAACTGGATGACGTTGATGACGTGGCCGACCTTCAGGCCATTGCCGGGCGGCGGGCAGTGCGGGCGCGGTAGATCAACAAGACCACGATCCCGATGTTGAGCACATTCCATCCGATGCCATTGAGGAAGGCCCAGAGGTAGCTGCCGGTTTGATCGTAGATCCAGCCGGACATCCACCCGCCCAAGGCCATGCCGAGGATTGTTGCCATCATGACGAAGCCCACGCGCGCGCCTGCCTCGCGGGCGGGAAGATATTCGCGCACAATCACGGCATAGCTAGGCACGATACCGCCCTGACTGAGGCCGAAAATGGCAGAGACGACGTAGAGCGGCACCAGCCCATCAAAGGGCAGGTAGAGCATCAGGCCAATGGTTTGCAGGGTGGAGCCAATAAGAAGCGTGGTCACCCCGCCCAAACGATCGGCAAGAAGGCCCGAAACAAGCCGTGAAATGACCCCACCAAAGAGCATGACCGAGAGCATTTCTGCGCCTACGGCCGGGCCGAACCCAAGGTCGGCACAGTAAGCGACGATATGGACCTGTGGCATTGACATGGCCACACAGCAGGCGATGCCTGCGATGCCAAGAAGCCATGTGAGTTGGGTCGGGGTGAAACCTGAGGTTCTGACGCGCGCGGCAGAGACGGCGTCGGCATGGGCTTGTGCCGCGAGCGGTACGCGGCGGCGCAGCAAGAGCGACAGGGGGAGCACCGTGACGAGGACGATGACGGCGAGGGCGAGGTAAGCATCGCGCCAATCGCCAGTGGAGATCATGCCCTTGAGTGCCATGGGCCAGATCGTGCCGGAGAGGTAGTTGCCGCATGCGGCGATGGCCACCGCAATGCCCCGGCGTTTGAGGAACCATTGCGAAATGTCAGCGATCAAAGGACCGAAGCTGGCGGCGGTGCCGAGACCTGCGAGAAATTGCAAGGCGGTGACAAGTTCAATGTTGGGGGCAAAGGCTGAGCCTACAAAGCCTGCGGCGACAGCGAAAGCTGCGCCCCAGAGGGCCACTGTGATGCCAAAGCGATCCACGACACGACCGATAAGGAAGTTGCCTAAGGCAAAGCCCAGCATTGTCGCGGTGTAGGGGAGTGAAGCCGCCCCACGTGCGACACCGAAATCCGCCTGCATGCTGGGCATCATCACGATGATGGCCCACATGCCAACATTGCCGACACAGGCAATGAGGAGCGAGAGGCCTAGGCGGCTCCAGGAGTACCGACTGTCGAGAACGCTGTGATCCATGATGGCACGCTAGCCCCCCGAGGGCGCGGTGAATAGAGCCATTACGAGTTGATCAATTGGGCCAGATAGCTGCCATATGCGTTTTTCTGATAGCGGGCGGCGATTTCTAGCAGGGCCTCGTCGCTGATCCAGCCTTGTTGCCATGCGATTTCTTCGGGTGACCCGGTTTGCAGGCCTTGGCGGTCTTCCAGTGTGCGGACAAAATTCCCCGCATCCAGCAAGCTGCCATGGGTCCCCGTGTCGAGCCAGGCATAGCCGCGGCCCATGGTTTCGACGCTGAGTGCACGCTCGGTAAGAAATTGTTGCAGCAGATCGGCGATTTAGGCCTCATCTGCCTGATTAATGCACGGCTGGCGATGCAAATCCGCAGCGCAGAAACGGTGCACGCGTGATCGCCTATGCGGCGATTCGGGGTCTTTTTGCCCGACAGCGGAATAACCTCGAAGCGGGTGAAGCCACGCCTATTGTGGCCAACACAGATCTAAAACACAACCTATCAGCGTTTGCCGCCATTTATATTGCGGGGTAAGTGGTGCGGCGGGGATTCCAAACCAAGTGGAATGGGCCTATCGCCTAGCGGGCACATTGGCGTGTCAAAGGACGATGGAATTGGGTTTTGCTTGATCCAAAGTGATCAGCGGGCCTAATCGGACCTGAAGAGATAAGGAGATGGGCGTGGCGGACCAAGCGGAAATCGTGACGAAAGTTTTTGGCTGGGCCAGTCAGGCGCACGATCTGGCGCTGGAATGGGTGACAAGCCCGGCTGCATGGTCAAAATTTGCGATTCTGGTCGGCGCTTTCCTTTTGGCGGTGCTCATCACGCGCAAAGCGAAGCCGATATTGTCGGCGATCCTGACGGTTCAACCAAAGCAAAACCGAATTGTTGGGCTCGTTAAACGGGCGGGTATGCTGGCGTTGGCGCTGATGCTACCGCTTTTGGCCTATGTCCTTACAGGGATCGGCGAGGGGGTGACGCGGTCACTTTTTGGCTCGGGAGCGGTGATTGCATTCGGGAAACGGTTTTTCCTGTTTCTCGCCGTGCGGACATTTGTGAAAGACACGCTGAGCGATCCATTTCTCAAAGCTTTGGGTCGGTTTGTTTTGGTTCCGATCGCAGCCCTTTACGTTTTGGGTATCCTTGATCCGGTGACAGCAAAGTTGGCGGAAATTCAGATAAATCTGGGAAATATCTCGTTTTCGCTATTGTCGCTTATCCGTGGCGGTATTTCGGCGGCATTGCTGTTTTGGCTTGGGCGCTGGTCGAACCACCGCACCGAAGAGGCAATCCGCGCGCAGGCGGAACTGCGGCCCGCAACGCGGGAGTTGGCGACCAAGGCCGCTCAAGTGATGATTTTCGGCACTGCATTCCTGCTTTTGATGTCGATCATGGGGATCGACCTGACGGCGATCGCGGTGCTTGGCGGTGCGCTGGGCGTTGGGATCGGGCTTGGCTTGCAGCAAATTGCAGCGAATTTTGTCTCGGGGATTATCCTGCTCTTGGAGGGGCAAACGACGGTGGGGGATTACGTCGAACTGGATGGTGGTGAGAAGGGGACTATCGTCAAGATGACGGCGCGCGCTTGTGTGCTGGAGACCTTTGACGGGAAATGGATTGTCGTGCCGAACGATCACTTCATCACGAGCCGGGTGGTGAACTATTCCGATCAAGGCAGCGCGAACCGCTATGAGGCGTTATTCTCGGTGTCCTATGAAACGGATCTGAATACAGTGCCAGAGCTGATCGAGCGGGCTGTGGCCGCCTTGCCGTTTGTGCTTAAAGCCCCGGAAGGGCCTGATTGTGAATTGCGAGCATTTGGCGAGAGTGGTGTCGATTTTGCGGTGGAATACTGGGTGAACGGTATTGACGACGGCAAGAACAAGTATGGGTCGCAAGTGCTGTTTGCCGTGTGGAACGCGCTCAAAGAGGCGGAGATAGAAGTGCCTTATCCGCATCGGGTGGTCGAGTTGCGGCAGGCCAAATGAGCCGCGCATTGGTGATTGGTGCAGGCCCAGCGGGGCTGATGGCTGCGGGTGCGCTGGCGCGAGCGGGCGTGTCGGTGGTTGTGGCGGAGGCGAAGCCCTCGGTGGGCCGCAAGTTTCTCATGGCGGGCAAATCCGGGCTGAACCTGACCAAGGACGAGGAGCTGGTGAAGTTTCGCGCGCAATATGGCGCGGCTTCTGGTGTGCTTGCGCCGATGCTGGCGGCGTTTGGACCAGAACAGACGCAGGCTTGGGCGCGGGCCTTGGGGCAAGAGGTGTTTACCGGGTCATCGGGGCGGGTGTTTCCCAAGGTGATGAAGGCCTCGCCCCTATTGCGCGCTTGGCTGGCGGAGGTGACTGGTTTGGGTGTGGAGATACGGACGCGCTGGCGTTGGGTGGGATGGGACGGCGCGGAGTGGCGTTTTGAGACACCGCAAGGCCCGCAGCGCATGGCGCCGGACTGTGTCGTTTTGGCGATGGGTGGCGCCAGCTGGCAGCGGCTTGGCTCTGATGGTGCATGGGCCGCGCAGTTCACGCCAGACGTCGCACCGTTTGCCCCCGCGAATGCCGGGTTGGACATGGCATGGTCGTCGCATATGGCGAAAGTCTATGGTCAGCCGCTCAAGGCGGTGTCGTTTCAGGCTGGGGCGCTGACAAGCCGGGGCGAGGCGGTGATTTCGGCGCGAGGGCTGGAGGGCGGTGGGCTTTACCCGCTGACGCCTGCTTTGCGCGAAGGGGAAGCGCTTTTTGCCGATTTATTGCCTGATCTGGATGAGGCCATGGTGCGCGAGCGTTTGGCGCGGCCGCGCGGGAAAGAGAGCCTCAGTAATCATTTGCGGAAAGTGCTGCGGCTTGATCCGGTCAAGCTGGCGCTATTGCAGGAGTTTGCCCGTCCCTTGCCGGATGATTTGGCTCCGACACTCAAGCGATTGCCGCTGCGCCATCTTGGGCTGCGCCCGATGGATGAGGCGATTTCGACGGCGGGCGGATTACGCTTTGACGCTTTGGATGCGGGGCTTATGCTGTGCTCGAGGCCCGGAGTTTTTGCCTGCGGTGAGATGCTTGATTGGGAAGCGCCTACGGGTGGATATTTGCTGACGGGGTGTTTGGCGACCGGGCTTTGGGCTGGGCAACACGCCGCCCTTTGGTTAAAAAATTCCGCAGCGTAGAATTCAATTCCACACAATTGACGTGCCCTGAGTCGCGCTATAGTTTCTCAACCTGATAAGGGATGGAGAACAAAAGCATGGCCGCGATCCGCGCAATCAATGATCCGATTAGTATTGAAGAATTGGGTGCGATTGCGCTCGTTTGCATTAATAATCCGCCAGTGAATGCGACGGGCCTCGCGGTGCGGCAGGGGTTGCAGCAGGCGATTGAGGTGTTGAATTCCGAAGGCGTCGTTCAAGCGATCGGGATCTATGCCGCTGGCCGAACCTTTGTTGCGGGGGCGGATATTCGCGAATTTGGCAAGCCACCGATGCCGCCTGCTCTGCCTGATGTATTCAACGTCATAGAAGACAGTGCCATTCCCGTGGTTGCGGTGATGCATGGCACGGCCTTGGGGGGTGGATTTGAACTCGGATTAAGCTGTCATGCGCGTGTGGGTATTGAAGGCCTGAAGATTGGCCTGCCTGAAATCAACTTGGGGCTTTTGCCGGGTGCGGGAGGCACGCAGCGCGTGCCACGTCTGGCGGGTATTCCGATGGCTTTGGACATGGCGCTGTCGGGTCGACAAGTTGCAGCCAAAGAAGCCTTGGAAAAGGGCCTGATTGACAGACTGGTTGTGGGCGATCCGCGCGAGGTGGCCTTAAAGGCAGCGCAAGACGTTGTCGCGGGCGCGCTTGTCACGCGGCGCACCTGCGATCTGGTGACGCCAAAAGATGATAAGGCGCTAAACGACACTGCAGAGATGCTGAAAAAGACGCAGGCGCATATGTTCTCGTGCCACAAAATCGTCGAAGCCGTGCGCGCGTCATATCTGCCGCGCAGCGAGGGGCTGAAGATCGAGCGTCAGGCTTTCATGGACTCGATGCAGACGCCGCAACGGGCGGGTATGATCCATGCATTTTTTGGTGAACGCGCAGTTTCAAATATTGCCGAAGCAAAAGGCCCTTCGCGGCCTTTGACCAAGGTTGGTGTGATTGGTGGCGGCACGATGGGGTCGGGGATCGCGACGGCGTGTTTGCTCGCGGGCCTGCCGGTGCGCTTGATCGAAGTGGCCGAAGATGGGCTCAAACGCGGGATTGCCACCGTCACCAAGAATATCGATGGCGCGGTGCAGCGTGGCAAGCTGAAGGCTGAAAAGCGCGACGCGGTTCTGAGCGCGTTGGAGCCCTCGTTGAACATGGGCGATTTGGCTGATGTGGATCTGGTCATTGAGGCGGTGTTTGAGCAGATGGAGGTGAAGAAAGAGATCTTCACCAAGCTTGATGCGATTTGCAAAGACGGTGCCATATTGGCCTCGAACACCTCTTACCTCGACATCAATGAGATCGCTGCCGTTACCAAGCGACCGCAAGATGTTTTGGGGCTACATTTCTTTAGCCCGGCGCATGTGATGCGGTTGTTGGAAATCGTTGTGCCGGACAAGACCGCGCCGGATGTTGTGGCGACGGGTTTTGTGCTTGCCAAGGCTTTGGGCAAGGTGGGCGTGCGTGCGGGTGTTTGCGATGGGTTCATTGGCAACCGCATCCTTTCGCATTATTCGAAAACCGCGTCTTATCTGGTGCTCGATGGCGCGAGTCCGATGCAAGTAGACGCCGCGTTGGAGGGGTTTGGCTTTGCCATGGGGCCCCACAAGGTGGGTGATTTGGCTGGGCTCGATATTGGCTGGATGACCCGAAAGCGCAAAGCCGCTACGCGCAATCCGGCGGAGCGCTATGCCGGTGATGTTGCGGACAAGGTCTGTGAAAACGGCTGGTTTGGTCGCAAGGCAGGGCGTGGCTATTATATTTACGAGGGCGGCACGACGGTGCCCAATGAGGAAACGCTGGCGATCATCGACGCGGTGCGTGCCGAGAAAGGCATCACGCCGCGGCCTTTCCGCGATGAAGAGATCGTGGACCGCTACATGACGGCGATGATTTCCGAAGCGGCGCGCGTGGTCGAAGATGGCACGGCGCGGCGCCCGCTGGATGTGGATATGGTGTTTCTCTTTGGGTACGGATTCCCACGGTTCCGCGGCGGACCACTGCATTATGCCGACGCGATTGGCGCAAAAGAACTGGTGGCGCGGATCGAAGCTTATGCCAAGGAAGACCCGCATTATTGGCAGGTTCCGGACATCTTGGCGCGGATGGCCAAAGATGGTGGCACCTTCGCAGATCTGAACAAGGAGGCTTGAGATGGACCTGAGCTATAGCAAAGATGACATCGCATTTCGCGACGAAGTGCGTGCCTATCTTGAAGAAGCACTGCCGACGAAGATGTCTGATATCGTGCGCTCAGGCGGTGAGTTGACGAAACCTATCATGGAAGAATGGCACGCCATTCTACAGCGCAAGGGTTGGCTCGCGACGATCTGGCCCAAGAAGTTTGGCGGACCGGGATGGACCCCGGTGCAGCGTCATATCTTTGAGGAAGAGTGCTGCCGCGCCTATGCGCCACGGATTGTGCCGTTCGGGCTGTCGATGTTGGGGCCTGTGCTGCAAAAATTTGGCACGAAGGAACAGCAGGACTATTACCTGCCACGCATCCTCTCGGGGGAGGATTGGTGGTGTCAGGGCTACTCGGAGCCGGGGGCTGGATCGGATCTGGCATCGCTCAAGACCCGGGCGATACATGAGGGTGATGAGTGGGTGATCAATGGTCAGAAAACATGGACCACGCTGGGCCAGCATGCGGACAAGATCTTTTGTCTGTGCCGGACCAACCCGGACGCCAAGCAGCAAGAGGGTATCTCGTTTATCCTCGTCGATATGAAAACGCCGGGCATCGAGGTGCGGCCTATTCGGCTCATTGAGGGTGGTTACGAGGTCAATGAGGTGTTCTTTACCGATGTCCGTGTGCCTTATGGCAATCTGGTGGGCGAGGTAGACAAGGGCTGGACGATTGCCAAATTCCTGTTGAGCCATGAGCGCACGGGGATTGCTGGGGTTGGTTTCTCGATGCAGGCACTGGAAGAAGTCAAAGCCTTGGCGCGCAAAGTGCGCCGGAATGGCAAGCCTTTGGCGCAGGACCCACTTTTTGCGGCCCGGATTGCGAAAGCAGAGATCGACCTTGAGGCAATGAAAATCACCAATATGCGGATGCTCTTCAAAGCGCAGGAGCAGGGTGCGCCGGGACCGGAAACATCTATCCTCAAGATCAAGGGCACGGTCATTCACCAAGAGTTTAAAGACCTCGCACGGCGAGCGCTTGGCCCGGTGGCGGCCCCCTTCCCCGGTCATGTTATGGAAGGCAACCTGATGTTTGGCCCCGAAGATACGGCCCATAACGCGGCGCGGTATTTCAACAATCGCAAGACGTCGATCTTTGGCGGTTCAAACGAAATTCAGCGCAATATTTTGACCAAAGCGGCATTGGAGCTCTGAGAGATGGATTTCAACCTGACAGAAGATCGCCGGATGCTCTCGGAAAGCTTGAACCGGTTTTTGGCAGAGCAATACCCGGTCGAGCACCGCAACAAGATTGCTTACGCGCTGCCCTGCCATGACCCGTCTAAGTGGGAGGAGATGGCAGAATTGGGTGTGCTCGGGGCCTTGGTGCCTGAGGATGCGGGTGGCTTTGGTGGAGCGGGTTTCGACATCTCTGTGGTGTTTGAGGCCATGGGACGCGTGCTATGCCCCGAGCCTGTTTTGGGGGCTGCGATGGCGGCGCGCCTGTTGGTGGCTGCGGGTGCAGATTGTGAGGCTTTGATTGCAGGCGCAGTGAAATACGCAGTTGCGGTGAGCGAGATCGAAGCGCCTTACGACTTGGATGGGATTGCCTGTTCGGCAAGTGCCAAGGGCGAGGGCTATGTGCTTTCGGGGCGCAAGACCGCGGTATATGGCGGGCAAGCCGCAGATATGTTCCTTGTCGCCGCAAGATTGGACGGGGCTTTGGCCGTTTTTGAAGTGGCAGCGGACGCCGCGCAGGTTGTTGGCTATCCGATGATGGATGGCGGCGGCGCGGCTGAGCTATTGTTGGACGAGACACCTGCCCGACTTCTCAAGGCGCAGGCGGCTGCGGCTCTGGAAGATGCGGTAAATGCCGGTATCGTGGCGCTATGTGCCGAAGCCGTGGGCGCGATGGATGTGACGCTGAATACAACAGTTGATTACCTTAAGACGCGCAAGCAATTCGGGGTGCCGATCGCCAAATTCCAAGTGCTGCAACATCGCGCTGTGGATATGCTGACGGAAATCGAACAAGCGCGCTCGATCACCATCAAAGCGGCGTCAGACCTCGGCACCGCACAGGCGAGCCGCTCGGCTTCCATGGCGAAGAACCTGATCGGACGCGCGGCGCGCTTGGTGGCAGAAGAGGCCATTCAAATGCACGGTGGTATCGCGATGACGTGGGAATACCCCACCAGTCATTTTGGCAAGCGGCTGATCATGCTGGACGCGCAATTGGGGGATCAGGACCATCACCTGAGCAAGGTCATGGCAAACTACGCGGCGTAATTTTTGCGATAAATCCAAAAGGCGCGGGCCGGGCTGGGCTGCGCCTTTTCCTGTCTTTGCAGCTCGTCTCTTGCCCCGAAAAGGCGGATGGTTCAGACAAGAACGCGTGACGCAGAAGGACACCCCATGACAAACCCGCTCTATGATCGCTTGTTTGGCCGCCATGCCGGGGCTGAAACGCCGTTTATGATCCTACCCGATGAGCGAGTGATCACACATGACGCGTTTTTGAAAATGGCCGCGCGGACAGCGCATGCGATGGCTGCGCTAGGGCTGGTGCCGGGGGACAGGCTGGCGGTGCAAATTGGCAAGACGCCTGAGGCCTTGGCTGTCTATGCTGCCTGCGCGCAAGCAGGGGTGATTTTTCTTCCCTTGAACATGGCCTATACCGGGGCAGAAATTGACTATTTCGTCGAGAACTCTGGCGCCAAATTGGTGCTGTGCGACGAGAAGAAGCGCGCGGGACTTACCGATGTCGCGCAGCGCAATGGCGCGCGTCTGGAAACATTGAACGCAGATGGTAGCGGCAGCTTTACCGATCTTGCGCGTGGACTGCCCGAAGTCTATCCGACAGTCGCGCGCAGTGAGGATGATCTGGCGGCGTTTCTCTATACCTCGGGTACAACCGGGCGTTCCAAAGGCGCCATGCTGACACAGGGTAATCTGCTCAATAACGCAGAGGTCTTGGCGGCGCATTGGCGGTTTACCAATGAGGATGTGCTGCTGCATCAGCTGCCGATTTTTCATACGCACGGGCTCTTTGTCGCGACGAATGTCTGTTTGGTTGCAGGTTGCGCGATGCGGTTTTACCCCGGTTTTGATGCCGAAGCCTTGATCAGAGATATGCCGAAAGCTACGGCGCTGATGGGGGTGCCAACATTTTATACCCGGCTGTTGGATGACGCGCGATTTACCCAAGACCTGACGCGTGGGATGCGGCTTTTTATTTCCGGCTCTGCGCCGCTATTGGCAGAAACACATGTGGAGTTTGAAAAGCGCACAGGTCACCGGATACTTGAGCGCTATGGCATGACAGAAACCAATATGAATACTTCAAACCCCTATGACGGCGAACGGCGCGCGGGCACCGTGGGCCTGCCTCTGCCCGGCGTTGAGGTGAAAGTCTGTGATCCCAAGACCGGGGCGCGCCTGAACGTGGGTGAGATCGGTGTGCTCGAAGTGCGCGGCCCGAATGTGTTCAAGGGCTATTGGCAGATGGCTGAAAAGACCCGTGAAGAACTGCGTGAGGATGGGTTCTTTATTACGGGTGATCTGGCGATGATGGACCCTGATGGTTATGTAACCATTGTTGGCCGCAATAAAGACCTCATTATTTCAGGTGGTTACAATATTTATCCCAAAGAGATCGAGCTGTTGCTTGATGAAGCTGAGGGGGTTTTGGAATCGGCAGTCGTGGGCGTGCCACACCCTGACTTGGGCGAAACCCCTGTGGGGGTTTTGGTGGCGAAGGCCGGCGCAGTGCTGGATACCGACGCAATTTTGCGTGGGCTTGGTGAGAGCCTTGCGCGGTTCAAACAACCGCGCGCATTGGTCGTGGTCGCGGAATTGCCGCGCAACACGATGGGCAAGGTTCAGAAAAATATGTTGCGAGACGCTTACAAGACGATGTTCGCCTGAGCGATGTGAGCGCAGGTGAGTGTGTGGCTCACCTGCGAATTCTTATCCAATATGTGCAATGGCGGCTGCACCGAGCGCATCGGCCAAGGCTGCGCCTTCTTCGCGGGTTGTATTCAGATGCGGCGCACGCAGATTGAGCCAGCGCATGTCGCCCGAACGATGGGCGAGAAGCGCCTTCATTCCACCGATCAGCCCGGCTTTTTGCGTGGCAAAGCGCACACGCTTCATTTCCTCATCGGCAGCTTGAACGTCTTTGCCCGCGCGCGCATCATCGAAGATGGCGCGGATCGCGGCGGCGTTGAAGTTCACCGTTGCCGAAATACAGCCTGCGCCGCCTGCTGCCAGTCCTTGGGTCAGGAATAATTCCGACCCAGGGAAAACCGAAACGCCCGGTGCGGCGGCAATGACGGCGGCGGTGTTATCCCAATTGCCTGCGCTATCTTTGTAGGCGCAGACGATCTTTGGAAACCTTTTGGAAAGCGTCTCCACAAGGGATGGTGTGATGGGTACGCCTGAATTTTGCGGGATATTGTATAGGATCACACGGAGGCGATCATCGGCGACTGTGTTGATCAGTTCGGAAAAATAGCGCCCTTGGCCCACATCGCCGACTGCCCCGTAGAAAAAGGAGGGCAGCACCATCGCCGCAGAGCAACCTGCTTGCACTGCGTGGCGCGTCAGAACCGCAGTATCGGTGAGCGCGGTGAGGCCTGTGCCGGGCATCAGTCGCGCAGCTGGAATACCTGCCTCCAACAAAAGATCAACGGCGGCAATGCGCTCTGAAACAGAGAGCGACAGCGCTTCGCCTGTGGTGCCGAAGGGCGAAAGATAATGCGCGCCTTGCTCAAGCACCCACTTTGCATGAGAGACCCAAAGGTCTTTTGCGAGGGAGCCGTCAGAGTTGAACGGCGTAAGAAGCGGGCAGATAACACCATGGAAAGGAAGCATTTTTTCGGGTCTCCTTAGAGCAAACGGATAGGCGCGCCGGCGCGGAAGGCGGTGATGGCTTCTACGGTGTCGGTGTAGAAAAGCCGCCATGTGGCGTCGGTGACATAGCCTAGATGTGGGGTGAGCAGGAGGCGGTCGCCAAAGGTGGCGCGGGCCTTGCGCCAGGGATCGTCGGCGGGGAGCGGTTCGGTTTCGAATACGTCAATTCCGGCCATGGCGGTCGGGTCTTGTGCGAGCCAAGCCAGAAGCCCCTCGCGCGACATCAGGCCCGCCCGCGAGGTGTTGAGGAAGATCGCTCCGGGCGGGAGCGCCGCGAACACATCAGCCGTGACAAGGTCACGCGAGCGGTCGGAAAGAACCATATGCAAGGTGAGCACATCGGCCCCTTCCGCCAGAGCTTTGAGCGAGGGCGCGCGCGTGACGCCATGCTCGGCGCAGCGGTCATCGTTAAGGTTTGGCGACCAAGCGGCAACCTCCATGCCAAGCAATTTACCCATTGCGGCGACCTGTCCGCCTATGGAGCCTAGCCCGACGATGCCAAGCCGTAGCCCTGCCAGATCGCGACCGGGAACGCCTTGGAATCCGCCGGAATTCAGACGGTTGGCTTCGGGGATAATTCGGCGCGAGAGGTTGAGGAGCAGCGCAAGTGTCAGCTCGGACGTGGTGGTCTTGCGGCCTCGCGTGCCGCAGACTTCGACACCTTGAGCGCGGGCGGCATTAATATCTATCGCTAGGTTGCGGTTGCCTGTGGTTACGATGAGCCGCAGGTTTGGCAAGGCTTGGATGAGTGAGGCGGGGAAGGGTGTCCGCTCGCGCATCAGACACAAGACATCGAAGCCACGCAGCTTGGCGGCGGCCTCGGCCTCGCTCGAAAAGGGCTCTGAGAATACGGTGATTTCAGCGCCTAGCCCATCCCAGTTGGCCATGCTCAGCGCGCTTTCGGACCAGTCGTCCAAGATCGCAATCCGCATCATGTCTCTCCCCCTTTTTGCGCCTGTGACAGGCTCGATTTTAGACCAGACAATAGCGAAGACGGGGGCAGGGGAAAGGGCTAGATTTAGTGGGTAGGGTGCCGCAATTTCACGTATGATTTGCGTATGTTTCGCGTCTGGTTTGCGTCATGACGTATTCCCGTCTGTCCGGTCGGGTTTAGCCGCACTTGATCTTCACGCGCCGGAGGCCGAACATCATGGTAAGAGGGATGCATCGGGGAGGATGGCATGGCCAAAGCACGCAAGCGGCCGCTGAGATCAGCGGCCGTGACCGAGGGGCAAACCGCAGCGGCGGCGCGCTCGCTCTGGATGGCAGGTGGGGTAGACCCGGCGGATTTTGGCAAACCGATTATTGCTGTCGCCAATTCCTTTACCGAGTTCGTACCGGGCCATGTGCATTTGCAAGAGGTGGGGCGGCTGGTGTGTGACGCCATTCGCGCGGCCGGGGGCATTCCACGCGAGTTCAACACCATCGCCGTGGATGACGGCATCGCCATGGGCCATGACGGCATGCTTTATTCGCTGCCGTCGCGAGAGCTGATTGCCGACAGTATCGAATATATGTGTGAAGCGCATAAGGTGGATGGGCTGATCTGTTTGTCCAATTGCGACAAGATCACACCCGGCATGCTGATGGCGGGTCTACGGCTTAATATTCCCACAGTTTGGGTTTCGGGCGGGCCGATGGAAGCGGGGCGTATTGTAAATGGCAATGCGATGCGGCGCGTTGATCCGATTGAGGCCTATGTGGCCGCATTCGACCCAAATGCAGGCGAAATGGCGCTGGAAGTCGAGCGCCAAGCCTGCCCGACTTGCGGGTCATGCTCGGGTATGTTCACCGCCAATTCGATGAATTGTCTGGCAGAAGCCATTGGGCTTGCCTTGCCCGGCAATGGATCGCTGTTGGCGACGCATGCGGATCGCCGCGGCCTGTTTGAGCGTGCGGCGGCTGATGTGGTGGCTTTGACAGAGCAGCATTATGGCGCGGGCGATGACAGCATCTTGCCGCGCAGCATTGCCACGCGGGCGGCGTTTTTGAATGCGATGACGGTGGATATTGCCATGGGCGGATCGACCAACACGATCCTGCATATGCTGGCGATGGCGCATGAGGCGGGTGTCGATTTTACCATGGCCGATATTGATCGACTGTCGCGGCAGGTGCCGCATTTGTGCAAGGTCTCGCCTGCGACACAGAAATATTACATGGAAGACGTCCACCGCGCGGGCGGCATCATGGCAATCTTGGGCGAGTTGGCGGCGGGTGGATTGATTGACACTTCGGTGCGGACGATCAGCGGCGCAAGCATGGCCGAGGTTCTGGCCAAATGGGATGTGAAGCGTTCGGGCGATGCGGAAGCGGATGCGTTTTTCCGTGCTGCTCCGGGCGGCAAGCGCACGATCCGGGCCTACGCGCAGGAGATGCGTTGGCAGGAGATGGATCTGGACCGCGCGGAGGGCTGTATTCGCGATCTGGCCCATGCCTATTCCGCCGAGGGTGGGCTGGCGGTGTTGAAGGGTAATATCGCGCAAGCGGGTTGTGTGGTGAAGACGGGTGCGGTGCCGGAGGCTATGCGGGTGTGGCGTGGCGTGGCACGGGTGTTTGATCAGCAAGAGACTGCGTTGGCGGCGATTGATGCGGGTGAGATCGTGCCGGGCACGGCAGTGGTGATCCGCTATGAGGGGCCGCGCGGTGGGCCGGGGATGCAGGAGATGCTCAAGCCGACAATGAGCCTGAAGGCGACGAAAGTGGATGAGAGCTGTGCGCTGATTACGGATGGTCGGTTTTCTGGCGCGACCTCGGGTTTGTCGATTGGGCATGTGTCGCCGGAAGCGGCATCCGGTGGGGCGATTGGGCTGATCAAGGATGGTGACGAGATAGAGATCGACATCCCGGAGCGGCGGATTTCCTTATGTGTGACAGAGGCGGAGTTGATAGCGCGGCGCGCGGCGATGGAGGCCCGACCAGAGGGCGAACGCTGGCGTGATCTGGGGCCGCGAACAAGACGGGTGACAGCGGCGTTGCGGGCCTATGCGGCCTTTGCCGAGAGTGCCGACAAGGGCGCTATTCGGCTGATATAGAGACGAAATCGCGGGTCTGCCCGCTGGAGATATCGGCGAGAGCCAAGGGAGTGAGAGATGGAAAAGATCGGGTTTATCGGCTTGGGCCGGATGGGTTTGGGCATGGCGTCCAACATGCAAAAGAAGGGCTTTTCGCTGGTTGTTCATGACGTGAATGGTGCGGCGGTGGATCGGTTGGTTGAGCTGGGTGCGGAGGCGGGAGGCAGTGCGGCAGATGTGGCGGCACAGGTCGATATTCTTATCACGATGCTGCCAAATTCGGCGATTGTGCGCGAGGTGATATGTGGGCCGGGTGGGGTGTTGTCGGGCATAAAGCCGGGGGCATTGGTGATGGATATGAGCACCGTTTCGCCCGAGACAACCGATGCGGTGGCGGCAGAGTGTGCCGCGCATGGTGTGGGGTTTGTCGATGCTCCGGTGGGGCGATTGGCCAGTCACGCGGATGCGGGGCAATCGCTGTTTATGGTGGGGGCGTCGAAGGCGGATTTTGATCGCGTGCGGCCTGCGATGGAAGCGATGGGCACGACGATTTATCACTGCGGTGAGACGGGCGCGGGGACGCGGACGAAAATTGTGAATAATTTTCTGGCGATCAGTTTGTGCCAGTTGAATGCCGAGGCAATGACGCTGATGCAGGGGTTTGGGTTGGATCTTGAGAATACGCTGGATGTGTTGCACGGCACGACGGCGACCAATGGGCAGCTCAAGGTGAATTGGGCGACGAAGAGCCTGATTGGGGATATCGAGCCGGGGTTCACCATTGATCTGGCGCATAAGGACCTGACCTTGGTGATGGAGGCGGCAAATGCCGCGCGGGTGCCGATGCCGATGGCGGGGGCGGCGCGGGAGATGTTCTCGCAGGCGCGCGCGCAGGGCAAAGGCGGGATCGACTTCTCGGGGATGCTCAATGTTGGCTGCGAGAATGCGCGGCTGGAGGTGCCGCGGTTGCCGCATAATTCGCGCCATCGGATGTGAGCGCAAGGCGTTGGGCCTGTGGTGCGTGGTGCGGTAAAATCCTCGCCAAAGGTTTCCGAATTTGAAGGTGAGCGAGCTACGCTGCACCGCTGGGGCGTAAGCGTGTCGCTGGGGATCGCTGGATGACAGGGTCCAGCGGCCACGGTTCTTTGATTGTTTCATGTCTAAACAAAATGACTTATGAACCCACAAGATACTAGCAGGGAGGGGAGCATGAAGCGCCTGAAGACGTCTCTTGAGAGCGAGGCAAACCCCAATGAGGAATACACCGACCTTGAGGGCTTCGTTGGCTACAATCTGAAACGGGCCTATGTCATCGTAAGCCAGGATTTCAGACAGACGCTTGGCGATGAGGGGCTTGCCCCGAGAGTTTTTTCGGCGCTGGCGCTGATTATACAGTTTCCACGGATCACCCAGAGCGATCTTGCCCGCAAGCTGGGGATCGAGCGGTCTGGTTTGGTTGCGATTATCGACGATCTTGAGAGGCGCGGCTATGTGAGCCGGGAGCCAGTGCTTAGCGATCGGCGCGTGCAGGCGCTTGCTCCGACAGAGGCGGGCAAAGCCGCCTGTTTGCAGGCCCAAGAGGCCGTAAAGGCTCATGAGGCGCAATTGCTGTCTTGCCTGACAGCGCAGGAAACACAAACGCTGATCCGCTTGCTCAGAAAGATCCGGAGTCTCGAAGACTGAGGAGCACGCGCTCTTGCCCGAGGGAGCCCAGAGCGCGTTGACACACCAGATCAGCCGGAGTGCGTTGGCCAGAAAGCTGGCCACCACATGCCGCTTTGTTGGCAGATATTTAGCGGAATTTTGGCTCCCGCTTTTCAAGGAAGGCGCGCAGGCCCTCTTTGGCACCATCCGATGTCTGGCTCATTGCGGCGGCAAGGCTTTCTGTGAACAGACCGTCGGAACGAGACATGTCGTTGATCCGTGAGATCGTGTTGATCATCAGATAATTCGAGAACGGCGCATTGTCGGATATCTGGCGGGCAAGCTTTTGTGCCAGCGGCAAGCCTTCGCCTTCGCCAACGCAATAATGTGCAAGCCCGAGCCTTAGGCCGTCTTCGGCCCCGTAATTGCGGCCTGTCAGCATCATTTCTCGCATGCGGTCTGGCCCAAGCAACCGCCCGACACGGACAGTTGCGCCACCACCTACAAAGATGCCGCGGCGCCCTTCGGGAAGCTGAAAGCGCACAGTGGGTTCCGCGATGCGAACATGGGTCGAGGCGGCGATTTCAAGTCCGCCGCCAATCACGGCACCCGTCAGAACCGAGATCACGGGCAATCCGCCAAACTCGATCAGCTCTGATACACGGTGCCAGTTGCGCGAATGGAAAACACCTTCGACAGGCGCACGGTGTTCATGTTCCGCAAGGTCGAGGCCAGAGCAGAAGTGCCCACCTTCCCCACGCAAAATAACAGCGGTGACTGACTTGGGTGGCGCGGAAAAGAACGCATCAAGTTCGTCGATCAGCGCATCGTTCATAGCATTGCGCTTTTCCGGACGGTTGAAAATGATCGTTGCGATATCACCGTCGATTTCAATTCGAGTGACCTTGGAAGGTTTGGACGCGCTGTCGTTCATGGTACGGGCCTCTTGCAATTTTCTTTTATGTTATATTGATTAACAGTTACATTGTATAGCGATATTCGCGATAGCGATGATGGGCTTGGAACCCCTGCGATATGGCGCATGGAAACTAGAATATCATCTGTTTGCTAATTAACAAAACTGTTTACCAGTAGAACAAAAATCAGTATTGAGTGGTGCAACCTGTGCTGTGATCATGAACAGACCGACGCCCGTGCCGAACAACAACTCTAACGGGCAGACAAGTGTATGTTCGCAATTATGAGTTGCAGACAGCGCAATCCGCACCAAGGGGGGAAGCCGGATGCAAGATTTATCAGCGAGCGGCGCGATTGTATCTGGCGGCGCATCAGGGCTTGGGGCGGCCACGGCGGGCTTGTTGGCCAGCTGCGGCTTGCGGGTCAACACGATTGCGCCCGGCCTGTTCCCGACGCCTCTGTTCCATGAACTGCCGCACGATGTGCAGGCGTTCCGTGGCGATCCGCAGGAATTCGCGGAAACTGTTTTGCTTATCACCCGCAACAAGAAGCCGAAGGGCGAAACCATCCGGCTGGATGGCGCCATTCGCATGGCTCCTTGCTGAACCAAGAGGACGCGCCGAATGCACACCGCAATTGAACAGACGGACTTCTGGTCGCCAGAGTTTTCCGAGGAGCATCGCGAGGACGGATCCATTTTGATGTGGCAGAAAGGCGCGCTGTCGCCCTATCTGCCCACGCTGGCCGATTATCTGGACAAATGGGCGGATGCCACCCCGGCGCAGACATGGATCGCGCGGCGCAAGAGTGGCGGCGATTGGGAAGCCATCAGTTACGAGGCGGCGCGGAGCAAGGCCAAGGCCATTGGCGGGGCTTTGCTGGCGATGGGGCTTGGGCCTGATCGGCCGCTGCTGATCTTGTCGGAAAACAGTCTCGAACATGCCCTGCTGGGGGCTGCGTGTTTTTATACAGGCATTCCTTATGCGCCGCTCTCTCCGGCCTATTCCTTGGTGTCGAAGGATCACGGCAAACTCAAGGATATAGCGGCTACCTTGAACCCGGGCGCGCTTTATGCCGATGATTATACGGCTTTCGCCCCTGCCTTTACCGCTATCGCGGCAGAGGGTCGGGCGGTTATCGCGCGGGACAATCCGGCCCAAGGGGCGGTTTCGTTTGACGATCTGCTGTCGGGCGATCCGACGCTGGCAGAGGCCGCGCGGGCAGAGTTGCGCGGCGAGACAGTGGTGAAATACCTGTTCACCTCAGGCTCGACTGGTGCGCCAAAGGCGGTGATCAACACCAACACCATGATTTGCGCCATGCAGGCCATGGTTCGCGATTGCTACCGCTTTCTTGAGAAATCCCCCCCCGTGGTGCTGGACTGGGCCCCGTGGAACCATACAGCGGCGGGAAACAAGGTCTCCTACCTCGTGCTGACCAATGGTGGCACCTATTACATTGACGATGGCCGCCCTGTTCCGGGCAAGTTCGATGAAACTCTGGGCAATCTGCGCGAAATTTCCTGCACGTGGTATTTCAACGTGCCGCTTGGCTGGGACATGCTGGTTGATGCGCTGCGGGATGATGTGGCTTTGGCGGAGACGTTCTTTAGCAAGCTCGGCATGATGTTTTACGCAGGTGCCGGTATGGCCCAGCATACTTGGGATGCTTTGCGCGAACTCTCCGTTCGGACAACAGGGCGCGAGGTTTTGCTGGCAACGGGCCTTGGCGCCACCGAAACCGCGCCCTTTGCGCTGGCTTGCACCGACTTTCAGGAAAAGGCCGGGAATGTGGGCGTGCCCTCCAAGGGGCTGATAATGAAGCTGGTGCCTACGGGCGGCAAGATGGAACTCCGTCTCAAGGGGCCGACCATCACTCCCGGTTATTATGGCGACCCCGCAAAGACCGCAGCGGCCTTTGACGAAGAGGGCTATTATTGCATGGGCGACGCGCTGCGCCCTGCTGATCCTGATGATTTCTCGAAGGGGTTTTTCTTTGACGGGCGCGTGGCGGAAAATTTCAAGCTGAATACGGGAACATGGGTGGCCGTCGGGGCGGTTCGTGCGGCGCTGGTCGATGCTATGGGCGGGCTGGTGCGCGATGCGGTGATCGTTGGCGAGAACGAGGCCCAGCTGGGTGCGCTGTTGCTTTTGTCGGACAAGGCGCAGGCCTTTCCGGAGGGCGAACGCATTCGCGCCCTGACCGACGCCTTGGTTGCAGCATCCAAGGCCGCAACGGGCTCGGCCAGCCGGGTCAAACGCGCCGTCATCCTGCCCCGCGCGCCCAGTTTTGAGCTGGGAGAGGTGACCGAGAAAGGGTCTCTGAACCAGCGCGCCATGCGGAGCAACCACGAAGATCTGACAGCGCGGCTTTATGCCGGTGGGGCAGATATCATCACCATCTGACCGCCATCGGACCCGCAGCACAGACCGACATCAACGGAGTAGAGCCCTTGGTAGATTTTTCTAAAGTCAAAGTGGACTGCCCCCATCGAGTGGT